>JBGOTL010000021.1:0-39970 GCA_041476465.1 Candidatus Acidiferrum sp.
GCAGACGGGATCTTTCTCCCGCGCCGCAGACGGAAGAATCGGCAGGCCTTGAATCGCGGGCTTTGGGTCATGAACGGGATCGGACATGGCACTATGTTAGATGAATTCAGGATTCATGCGGATACGTCTCGAATTTTGCACAGGCTGGTATAATGCCGCCATGACCCTTGTCGAAATAACATACGAATTGCAGTCCCCGCTCAGCAACGAACAGCTCCGCAGCCTCGGCCAGTTCGCGAACACCTATGGATTGCGCCGCTTCCGCGTGGACGAAGCCAAAAAGCAGTTGTCGTTCGAGTACGACGCGTCGCGCCTCCGCGAATCGCAGGTGGCACATGCGCTGGGCCAGGCAAGCATTGCAGTCATGCGTAAGGTCAACTAGGCGGATTAGCAATAGCGTGCTCGTACGAGGCGTGACCTGCGATCTTGCCTGCCGGGTTCCGCAAGTGCGCTGCAGTGATTAGTGGATCGTTTCGTTTAGATTAGGAGACAAACAGAAAAGTCTGCCCGACAAAAAAATGGGGCCCCCGCTTGGGATCGGGAGCCCCGGAAGGCGCGTTTCAATTGCCAGTGTCGTTTTCACACTGGCGCGTGGGGTCATCCATCCTTGCTTCCCTCTCAGAGGCAGGTGGGAACGACCTGCAAAGACAGGCGATCAAGCCCCTTCCCCCTCGTTCGCCCCTCTTTACAAATCGTCATTTGAAACGCGCCCAACATCCACCTCCGTTGCACGCGCTGCGCCAGTAGATTTAGACCCGCTATATTTGACGTAACTAGTTGTATCTAAATATCTTAATCTGGATGACAGCAATCCCGCGGTGCCCCAAATCCGGTCTGAAGCGCCATTTCGGAACGCCCCAAAATCGCATTCGGGAAATCGCTCCTTCTTCTCTCTACCTGCCTAGTTCCAGAACCCAGGTAACAATTTTTTCAGACTTCCAGGCCTATCGGTTTTTTGCCGATCCTGCCCCAAGCTCATCGTCAGATGCGCGCTTCCTTCTCAACTTCGCGCTTTATGCCCACGGGCCACTGCTGGATCCCGCTGGGGCTGATCTTTCTCGCAACCTCGTTCCCCGTGCTGGCAGACACGCCCGGACGCTTGCGGCAAATTCCCGCAGGCGGATGTTATTGCCACTGCGCGGAAGCACACCGCGCAGCTGGATGTATGAAAATGTGCGAACTACCGAAATATGCTTCGCGCTGGTGGGCCACAAGGTGCGCCAAACCTCGGACCAGCGTCCCGGTGGAGAATCCCGGCGCCAGCCCACGCTTGCCGCATCCCGACCGCGCCGAACACGCCAGGCTGTAATAAATTCGGGACACGGCTGCGCAAAAGAGCGAGGCGCAGAGCCCGGCGACAAATTCGGGTCAGGCTCTGCGCGTCTAGGCAGTTCCTGCGGGTTGTGAGTGGTTTAAGCCTTCTGCGCCTGGCGTCGCAGGAATGTCGGCACGTCCAAATCGTCCGCGGGCACTTCGTTGCTGACCTCTCGCACGTTTTGTTGCACCTGGTGAACAACGTTGGGCGCCCCGCCGTGCCCAGCGCCTGCCGCGGCAGCAGCGGCGAGCGGAGCTTCGCGCTTGTCCTGAGCGGAATCGAAGGGCCCGGCTTTCCAGGTCTTCGGCAAGAAAGATGGCTTCTGGTGCGCATTTTTCTTGTGGGCTTCCTTGAAGCCGGCAGCGATCACGGTGATCTTCATCGTGTCCTTCATGGAGTCGTCCATCACCGCGCCGAAAATAATATTGGCATTTTCGTGCGCAGCCTTCTGGATAACCGAGGAAGCTTCGTGGACTTCATGCAGCGTCAGGCTGGAGCTGCCGCAAATATTGATGAGGATACCCTGCGCGCCCTGGATCGAGTTGTCTTCGAGGAGCGGGCTGGAGATCGCGCGATTCGCGGCATCCACCGCGCGGTTTGTGCCGCTGGCCACGGCAGTGCCCATCACGGCATAGCCCTGCCCATGCATAATGGCTTTCACGTCCGCGAAGTCGCGGTTGATAATGCCGGGCACGGTGATGATGTCCGAGATGCCCTGTACCGCCTGGCGCAGAATGTCATCGGCGATGCGGAAGGCGTCGAAGAAGCTGGTGCCGCGCTCGACAGTTTCCATCAACCGCTCGTTGGGGATGACGATCACGGTATCCACCACGCCGACCAATTCCTGCAAAGCTTGCTCGGCCTGCAGCAAACGGCGCTTCCCTTCAAACGCGAAGGGCTTGGTTACCACGGCGACCGTCAGCGCGCCAAGCTCGCTGGCCAGCGAAGCCACTACCGGCGCCGCGCCGCTGCCCGTGCCTCCGCCGAGGCCGGTGGTGATGAAGATCATGTCCGAGCCTTCGAGCGCTTCAATAATCTTGTCGGTGTCTTCGAGCGCGGCTTTGCGGCCGATCTCGGGATTTGCGCCCGCGCCGAGCCCCTTGGTGAGCTTGGCACCGAGCTGCAGCTTCACCGGCGCCTGAGAAAGCTTCAGCGCCTGCAGGTCGGTGTTTGCCGCGATGAATTCGACGCCCTCAAGCTTGGCGCGGATCATGCGGTTGACGGCGTTGCACCCGCCGCCGCCCACACCGATCACCTTAATCTTTGCCGGCTGCAACTCCTCGCTGAAGCTCATCCGGATTCCTGCGTCTTTTGCTGTCATGCGTTCCTCAACATTCTCCAGGTTCGCGGCGTGACTCGGGCAGGGTTCACGAGGCGCCGGCGAACATGGCTTTCAATTTGGATACTAGATTCCCGGAGCGCTGCGGAGTGTTGCGCCGCGCCTTCGCCCCGTACACCACGAGTCCCACCACGGTTGCGTATTCCGGCTGAGCCACCTGATCCGGCAAATCGATCAGACCTTTCGGCTCCGCGATTCGCACCGGCAGGCGGAACGCTTGTTCCGCAAGCTCCAGCAGCCCATGCAAGCGCGCACCACCACCCGCCAGCACAAATCCCGCGGGGATCTGGCCTTCGAGCCCGGCGCGCTGCAGGTCGTCACGGATCAGCGCGAGCAATTCCATGGCGCGCGGCTCGATGATGTCCGTCAGCATGCGTGAAAAGACAGTGCGCGGCGGACGATCTCCGACACTGGCAATTTCAATTGCGGCGTCTTCCAGGAGAAGCGCAGCCGCTGCGCAGCCATGCCGCCGCTTGATTTTTTCGGCTTCGGGAATGGGCGTGCGCAGGCCGACCGCGAGGTCGTTGGTGAAATGGTCGCCGCCCACGGGAATCGCTCCGGTGTGGCGAACCACGCCGCCGCCATACACAATCAATTCCGTGGTTCCTCCGCCGATGTCCAGCAGGCAGACACCCAGATCGCGCTCGTCCTGCGTCAGGCAGGATTCCGCGGAGGCCAACTGCTCCAACACCGTATCGTTGATCAGCAGCCCGGCTTTATTCGAGGCAGTCACAAGATTTTGCGTCGCAGAGGTGGACGAAGTCACGATGTGCACGTTGGCTTCCAGCCGGTGCCCGATCATCCCGATGGGATCGCGGATACCGTCCTGCGCGTCCACGATGAATTCGTGCGGCAGAACATGGAGCATCTCGCGGTCTTCCGGCAGGGTGATGTTGCGTGCCGCATCAATCGCGCGGCGCACATCCTCCCGTTCGATATCCCGCTGGCGATGCCCAAGCGAGATGCCGCCACGGCTGTTCACACCGCGGACGTGGCCGCCGGCCACGCCGATCACCGCGGATTCCACGGGGACCCCGGCAACACTTTCCGCTTCTTCGATGGCGCGGCGGATCGAACTGACCGTGGAATCGAGGTTAACGATCAAGCCCTTGCGCAAGCCTTTGGATTCCGCGGCGCCCAGAGCAAGAAACTTCACCTGCTCTTCATCGACTTCCGCGATGAGCGCGCAGGTCTTGGTGCTGCCAATGTCCAATCCGACTAAGTATTTGTCTTTCTTGGCCAAACCCCTGCTCCTGCTCTAGTTTCTATTTGTGCTTCGCGGCAGATGCCGTGGTGTCGGGGTTCACCACAACCTGCCGAGAATACTGCAAATCAATCGACTGCACACGTCCGGAACTCGCTTGCCACTGTGCAAAATTTTCGACCAGCATGCGGTACTTGCCGGTAAAGTCGCTCTGTCCGAAATGGATGGTCACCGCCTGCGGGTCGCCCGGGCCTGCCAGGCCGGTCATCACCACACGCAAATCCTTGGGATTGGCTAGATCCAGCTCGCTGACACGGTCCGACGAGCCGGAGCGCACCAAGTCAGTGTCTTTCATGAATTCCTGGTACGTCTGCATGCGCTTTTCGCGTTCTTCTCGCGGCATATTCTCGGAAAGGCCCGTGACGATGGGGAAATGAAGCTCTTCGCCTTCTGGACGATCCAGGAGCACGCCGTGCGCATCAATCAGCACGAGCTCCGTTCCATTGCGCAGGAACGCAATGGGCGTGCGCTCGGTCAATTCAACGCGAATGCGGTTGGGAAGAACGCGCTGCACACTGGCTTGCTCGACCCATGGCAACTCCTGCAACTGGCTACGCCGCGCATCCAGCGAAATCTGCAGCACACTAAGTCCGCGGTCGCGCGCAAATTGCTGCCGCACCGCTTCACGGCTCACGATGTGATTGCCGGTGACTTCGATCTGCTCCGGCTTCAGGAGCAGCACCTGCGGCGAGTACAGCGCGAAGCGCGCCACAAAGACGCCGAGGGTGATCACCACTCCAGCGCCGATGGTCCACGCCGCTACTCGCCGGTAGAACGGCCAGGTTTTGCCGGAAAATTTTTTTCGGCGAATCTCCAGCGGCTTCTGGCGGCGCAGGTACCGCGGCTCTTCCTCGGCCAGCAGTTCCGGCCGGTAGGATTCCGTCTCCGCGGCGGCGGCATTGCGCTGAATGGCTTTCACGCGTTCCAAACTACCACCTCGTTTTCGAGAGTCACACTGTACGCCTTCTCGACGCGTTCGCGCACGCCGGCGATCAGCGCGAGCATGTCTCTTGCCGATGCCGCACCGGCATTGATGAAAAAGTTGGCATGGCGATCGCTGATGCGCGCGTCGCCAACGGAAAGTCCCTTGAGGCCCAGTTCATCGATCATGCGGCCAGCGGACGCACCCGGAGGGTTTTTGAAAATACACCCGGCGCTTTTCTGGCCCAGCGGCTGGCTGGCTCGCCGCTTCTCATTGCAGATACGAATCCCTTGAAGAATTTCGCGGAACGGCTTGGAGGGAAGTTCCAGTTTCACCGCCAGCATCATATCATCCGGCGCAAAGGATGTGTGCCGGTATTCGAAAGAAATCTGCTCGCCGCGGAGGGTTTCCATCTTGCGATCCGCCGCGCGGTAGAGCTTCACTTCGCGGACATAACTGCCGATCTGCATGCCGTAGGCGCCGGCGTTCATGCGCAGCGCCCCGCCGACGGTGCCGGGCACGCCGATAAGTCCCTCCATGCCCCCAAGGTCGTGCTTCGCGCAAAAGGTCACGGTGCGGCCAAGATCGGCTGCGGCGTCCACCTGAGCGAAGTTGCCTTCGATCACCACGTCGGGCTCAGGGCAAATGAGTTGCAGAACCACCCAGGGCAATTCGCCGTCTTCCACGAGCAGGTTGGAGCCGCCACCGAGAAATTTGTGCGGAATGCCTTGGGCATCGAGCAGCTTCAGCAACTCAGGAATCGTCGAATGCTTTCCGATGCGCAGCAAATCCGTGGTGCCGCCGATGCCCAGCTGCGTGAGCTCGGCCAGCGATGCACCGTGCCGGAGCTCGACACCTAGCTCGGCGATGGCCGCCAGAAATTTGGGGTCTTCAACGCGCATGTGGCTTGCGATCCTCCGCTCGATATTCCGTTCCAAGCAACACCATGAGTTCGCCGCTCGCGCGGCTGATGTTACCGGCGCCAATGGTCAGGATGGCGTCGCCGGCCCGCGCCTCTCCCAGCAAATACTCGATGCCTTCCTGCATGGAGCGGAATTGGTGGACATTTTTGTGGCCGGCTTCCCGGATGGCGTTGGCGAGCGCTTCGCTAGTGACGCCGGGGATGGGCGCCTCGCTTGCGGCATAGATTTCCGTTAGCACTAGCACGTCCGCCTGATTGAACGCGCGGCAGAACTCATCCCAGAGATGCTGCGTGCGGGTATAACGGTGCGGCTGGAAGAGCACCAGCAGCCTGCTGAATTTCGACACCCGCGCAGCCTCCAGGGTCGCGCGAATTTCCACCGGGTGATGGCCATAGTCATCAATGACGGTGATGTCGTTGACCACGCCCTTCACTTCGAAGCGGCGCCCCACACCCGAAAACTTGGCGAGTCCTTCGCGGATCAGATCGCTCGGCACATTCAAGTACAGCGCCACGGCGGCAGCGGCGGCGGCGTTGCGAACGTTGTGCATTCCGGGCGGGTGCGCCAGCCGGAACAGTCCAAGGTCTTCCCCCTTGTAGGTGAGCCGGAACTCACTGCCCAGCCCTTCAAGCGTTACATCGCTGATGATCAGGTCTGCCTGGCTGGAGGTCCCATACGTAATGATGGGGCGCTTCACGTTGGGAATGATGGCCTGCACATTCGGCTCGTCCAGGCACAGAATTGCCGCGCCATAAAATGGCACGCGATTCACGAATTGGACGAAGGCATCTTGAATGTCTTCCAGCGAGGTGTACTGATCCAGGTGCTCGCGGTCAATGGTGGTGACCACGGCGACGACTGGAGCGAGCATCAGGAAGCTGCGATCGCTTTCGTCGGCCTCCACCACAAAATACTCACCCTTGCCGAGACGCGCGGTGGCGCCCGCCTGATTGACCTTGCCGCCGATCACGAATGTCGGGTCCAGATGCGCCGCGGCCAGCACGGAAGCCACGATGGATGTGGTGGTGGTTTTTCCGTGCGCGCCCGCCACGGCGATGCCGTATTTCAGCCGCATTAGCTCCGCCAGCATCTCCGCCCGCGGAATTACAGGAATTTTTTTCTTATGCGCTTCAACAACTTCCGGATTTTCCGATTTTATCGCCGAGGAAGTCACCACAACGTGCGCACCTTCCACATTGCTGGCTTCATGGCCTTCGTAAATCGTCGCGCCAAGATTTTGCAGCCGCTGGGTGATGCCCGAGGGCTTGGTATCCGAGCCCGAAACGGAATACCCGAGCGTCAGCAGCACTTCGGCGATGCCGCTCATGCCGATGCCGCCGATGCCCACCAGGTGAATGCGCTGAAAATTTCGAAAGGAAACCATCATGATGACGCGCCCTCTGCAGTTACTGTCGCGAAGCGGGGAATGGAGCCCCTCATTCTTGCGACCTCTTCGATCAGGTTCACGATGTCACGCGCGGCGTGCGGGCGGGCCAGGCTGCGCGCGGCCGTCGCTAACTGTTCGATCTCCCGGGGCTGGTCGAGGAGGGAGAAAATCTCGTTCGTCAGACGTTCCGCCGTCAGTTCGGGTTCGGCAATCAGCCGCCCGCCGCCCGCTCGGCACATTTCCTGGGCGTTGCGCAACTGGTGGCTGTCCGTGGCCCGCCCGAAGGGAATGAAGATTGCAGCGCGTCCCGCGGCGGCAATTTCCGCGGCGGTGATCGCTCCTGCCCGGCATACGATTACATCCGCCCAGGCAAAACGCTCGGCCATATTGGTGAGGAAGGGCGAAACCTCCGCATGAATATCGCGCCGCGCATAGGCGGTGCGTACCGCATTATAGTCGCGTTCGCCGGTCTGGTGCACGATCACCAATTCACTTTTCCTCGCGGCCATGCGGTCCATCGCGTCCACGAAGGTACGATTGATCGGCAGCGCGCCCTGGCTTCCGCCGGTGACCAGCAGGCGATAGGGCCTTGCCGGCCGGCGCGGCTCGATGGCGAAAAATTCCGGGCGCACCGGACAGCCGGTTACGACCGCCTTCGCACCCCAAGCGCGTGCAGAAATTTCATAGCCGGTGGCAATTCGTGTAGAAATTCGCGCCAGAACTCTATTGGTAAAACCCGGCTCAGCGTTGGGCTCAAAGATCACGTTGGGCACGCGACGCAGCCATGTCGCCAAAAGCATGGGCCCCGCGGCGTAACCTCCCACGCCGAAGGCCGCGACCGGCTGATGCTTGCGAACCACGCGCATGGCATCAGTCAGGGCTGGCCCCAGCATCGCCAGATTTTTCACCAGCGTTGCTCCACCCTTGCCCTTCAGTCCCGCCACGCGCAGTGTCTCCAGCGGCAGCCCGGCTTGCGGCACCAGCTTCATCTCAATTCCGCGTTGTGTTCCCACCAGCACGACTTCCCTTTCGTTGCCGCGCGACAACCACTCCCGCGCAATCGCCAGCGCCGGAAAAACATGACCGCCCGTGCCGCCGCCTGCAATCAGCAATTTCACCGTTAATGTCCTGGGGCAGAGGCGCACCATGCTGTGCCCCTGCCAAACCAAATGATCCGCGGCGTCATGCTTCCGTCGCTTGCTGACTGATATTCAGAAGCACGCCGGTTGCCAACAACATGACCAGCAAACTCGAGCCGCCATAACTCACGAACGGCAGCGGAATCCCTTTCGTCGGCATCATCCCGAGCACCACCGCAAAATTGATCAGCGCTTGGAACAGCACCATCACGGTGATACCCAGCGCCAGCAGCCGGCCAAAACCGTCCGGAGCGGAGAAGGCTGCGCGCATTCCGCGCCAGCCATAGGCTGCAAAGAGCGCGATCACCAAAATTGCGCCGAGGAAGCCCAACTCTTCGCAAATTACCGCATAAATAAAATCCGTGTGCGCTTCGGGAAGATAGAAGAGTTTCTGCTTGCTCTCCATCAGGCCGACACCGGTAAATCCGCCGGAGCCCACCGCGATGAGCGATTGCAGCAGTTGAAACCCCGCGCCCTGCGGATCCGATCCCGGGTCAAGGAACGCCGTGAACCGCGCCTGCCGGTAGGAAACGTGCGTTATCAAAATGTAGAGCAACGGAGCGCCCGCCGCGGCCCCGACCGCCAGCCATTTCCAGGAAAGTCCCGCGACAAAGAGAATCGCGGTCATGATCAGCACGATGTCCACCGAGGTGCCAAGATCCGGCTGAAGCACGATCAAGGCCACGCAAATAAGTATCGGCCCGGTCGCCGGCAAAATCGTCCGTAGAAAATCTTCCTTGCAAAATTCCATGCCGGAGGCGTTGCGGCGCTTCAAGTCCAGGAACCACGCTAGATAAAGGATGACGGCGAGTTTCGCCAGCTCCGACGGCTGTATGTTTGCCGGGCCGAATTTGATCCAGCGGTGTGTAGCGTGAGATTTGTCCAGAAAAAATGTGCCGGCCAGCATGAGCAGCACCAGGCACAGCGCAGTGTAGACCACCGCGGGCTCGCGCAACCGGTGATAATCGGTCTTCATCAACGCGAACATGCCAAAAAGCCCGATCGTCAGCCACGCTACTTGGCGTGCCAGAAAAATATAGGAGTGGCCGTACTGGTGCTCGGCGGTCACCGCCGAAGCGCTGAAAATCATCACCGCGCCTAGCAGGCAAAGCGCCAGTGTTGCGCCGAACAGCCAGCGGTCATTTTCCAGTGGTCTCGGCACGATGTCTCCACTCGCTATCCGCGATCTGCTGCACCAGTTCTTTGAAGACGCGGCCCCGGTGCTCGTAATTCTGAAACTGGTCGAAGCTGGCGCACGCCGGGGCCAGCAGCACCACATCCCCCGGCCGCGCTGCGTGCGAAGCGATTTCCACGGCGCGCTGGATAGACCCGGCGCGTTCGAAGGCCACGCTGCCCGCAATTTGTTTTTCGATCTTGTCCGCTGCCGCGCCAATCAGCAGCGCGAGAATGGCCTTTTCTCGGAGCGCCTTCTGCAGCAACGTGTAATCGCTTCCTTTATCCTTGCCGCCCAGAATCACCAGGATGCGGCCGGAAAATGCATCCAGCGCCTTTAACGCCGCATCCACATTGGTTGCTTTCGAATCGTTGTAGTAGCGCACTCCGGCAATTTCCGCGACGAACTCCAGCCGATGCTCGACTCCTGCGAACGACCGCACGCCCTTCGCAATCGCCGCCGGATCTGCGCCCGCCAGCCGCGTAGCCGCCACTGCTGCCAGCACGTTTTCCAGATTGTGCGCCCCGGCCAGCGGAATCTCCTGCTGTTTCAAAATCGACTCTTCCTTGCCGTCGTGAGCAAATACAATTTCATCCCCGCGCAGATACGTACCGGGCGCGAGGTGCTGTTTCCGGCTGAACTTGAAAACCTGCGCCCTCTTCGGTGCATAGGCCATCGCTGCCACATCGTCCGCATTCAATACCGCGGCATCGAGTTCCGTTTGGTTTTCAAAAATTCTCGCCTTCGCCGCTCCATACGCCTCCAGCGTGAGGTGCCGGTCGAGATGGTCTGGTGTCAGGTTCAGGAAGACACTGATATCCGGACGAAAGGTATCAATCAGCTCCAGCTGGAAGCTACTCAACTCCGCAACCGTGACCGTCTCCGAGGTCATCGCTTCCACGCGCGAAATCAGCGGCGTGCCAACGTTACCAGCGAGCACCGTGGGAAACCCCGCTCCGCGCAAAATGTGCTCCACCAGTGTAGTAGTCGTCGTCTTTCCGTTCGAGCCGGTTATTCCGATCAATTTTCCTTCCATAAAGCGATAGGCCAGTTCGATCTCGCTCCAGATGGTGATGCCCTTGGACCGCGCTGCTTGCAAGAACGCATCATCCGCGGGCACTCCGGGGCTGGGGATAATCAAATCCTGCGCGAGATAGGTATTCTCCTGATGCCCGCCAAGTTCCAGAGTCACGCCCTCATCGCGCAGCTTCGCCACGGCGTCCCCAATTTCACTCTCCGTGCGCGATTCCGTCGCGGTAACCCGGGCTTCGCGCGCCGCGCAAAAAAGCGCCGTAGCCACCCCCGTCCGTGCCATTCCGACTACCAGCACGCGCATGCCTCGCAACTCGATTCCGCCTGGCATCTCTACCTGAGTTTCAGCGTAGTCAACGCAAACAGCGCAAAAACTAAAGCTGCAATCCAAAACCGCACGATTACTTTCGATTCGCTCCATCCCAGCAATTCAAAATGATGATGGATGGGCGCCATGCGGAAAATGCGTTTGCCGCGCAATTTGAATGATCCCACTTGCAGGATTACCGACAGCGCTTCGATCACAAAGATTCCGCCGACAAAAAACAACAGGATTTCCTGCTTGATGATCACCGCCACGACACCCAGCGTCCCGCCGAGCGAGAGCGACCCGACATCCCCCATGAACATTTCCGCGGGATGCGCGTTGTACCAGAGAAAACCGAGTGACGCGCCCACCAGCGCCCCGCAAAAGACCGTCAGCTCACCAACCCGCGGGATGTACTGAATTTCGAGATACGTAGCCCAACGGTAGTTGCTGCTCACGTATGTCAACACCGTCAGAGCGCCCGCCGCAATCACCGTGCAGCCAATCGCAAGTCCATCCAGCCCGTCGGTCAAGTTCACCGCGTTGGATGAACCCACAATGACCAGGACCACAAAGACCAAGAATGGCAGGAACGCCAGTGGCCAGAGATGCGGCGCGTTGATCAACGAGTGAATCACCAGGTCCGGGTGCATCTTCTTGAAAAACGGCAAAACCAGCTGCGTGGAGTAAGCGCTATACGTGGCCAGCACCAGCAGCACCACTCCTACCACCATGCCAATCAGAATCTGCAGGGAAAATTTCTTCTTGGCGGTCAGCCCCAGATTTCTCTGCTTGGAAACTTTTGCGTAGTCGTCCACAAAACCAATCGCCGCAAACGCGATCAGCGAGAATAGCGCCAGCAAAATGAACGGATTTGTAAGATCGGCCCAAAGCAGCGTGGGTACCGCCGTGGAAAGCACGATCAGCACGCCGCCCATGGTGGGCGTTCCAGCCTTCTTCTTGTGCTCCTGCGGGCCCTCTTCGCGGATGAACTGTCCAATTTGCAATTCGCGCAGCCGCCGGATCAGCCATGGCCCGAATACCAACGCAAGAAACATCGCCGTAAGGCTCGCGTACACCGTGCGAACGGTGATGTAACGAAAAACATTGAGCGGGCTGAAGTACCGCAGCAGAACGTGGTAGAGGAGGTAGTAGAGCATGTCAGTGCGCCACGCCTCCCGGCGCCGGTGCATCCAGTGATTCATTTCGCGCCAGCAACGCCTCGACGATGCGCTCCATTTTTACCCCGCGCGAACCCTTGACGAGTAGCAGGTCGCCGGCGCCCATGAACTCCGTCAGGAAACGTGCCGCTTCCTGCGGCGCGGAAAAGAATTTGGTTTGGGCGCGAGGGAAACCTGCGGCCACCGCGCCTTCCAGGATCTGCGCGGCATCTCCCTGCACGCCGATGATCCAGTCAAGTTCCCCAATCTTTGCCGCAAATTCGCCCGCTTCGCGGTGCAGCTCCGGCGATGTCGCCCCGAGTTCCAGCATCTCTCCCGCGGCAAGAATCCGCCGCTTGTAGTTCGGCGTGGACGCCAGGAGTTGCGTCATGGCGTGCAGCGCTGCAGGGCTTGAATTGTAGCAATCGTTGATCAGCGCCGCTCCATTCGTAAAACGCAACAGCTCGCCGCGCATCGCGGGTGGCCGCAGCTTCGGAAATACGCTCTGCGCTTCGGCTGCTCCAATGCCCCAGGCGCTGGCCGCCGCCAGGCACCCCAGCGCATTCGATATAACGTGCCGCCCGGGAAGAGCCATCTCCAGTCGCGTTCGTCTTCCGCCCGCCACCAGCGTGAATGCAGCTCCCAGTGCGCCTCGATCTTCAATCTCTTCCGCGCGAAACTCCGCTGGCTTTTCCATCCCGTAGAAAATCACGCGCCCCGGCGCGCACGAGGCCATCGCCGCCACGCGCGGATCGTCCGCGTTCAAAACGGCCACGGAATTCGGCCCGTTCAATCCTTCGATCAACTCTCGCTTGGCAAACGCAATCTCGTCCAGCGAAATGAAATTCGCCAGATGCGCCGGAGTCACTCGCGTCACCACCCCGACATCGGGCGATGCGATTGATGCGAGCAGTTTCAGCTCCCCCGGCTCGGACATCCCCATTTCGAGAACAGCTGCCTCGTGGGTTTCCTCCAGCCGGAATAATGTCAAAGGCAGCCCGTACGCGTTATTGAAATTTCCTTCGCTCTTCAGGACGCGTAGTTTCGCACCCAGCAGTGCCGCCAGGATCTCTTTCGTAGTGGTCTTGCCGACGGAGCCTGTAACGCCCGCGATTTTCCGGCCCCACTCTTTCCGCACTGCGCGCGCGAGCTGGTGCAGCGCCACAAAGGTGTCCGGGACGGCCATGCAGCGATCCTGTATCCAACCCGCATAGCGCGCGAATTGCGCATCTGCCACCAGCGCCGCCAGCGCTCCGCACTCCAGCGCTGCGGCCACGTGGTCGTGTCCATCGTGACGCGGTCCGTGGATGGCAATGAACAGTTCTCCCGCACGTACCGTGCGAGAATCAATCGAGACGCCGGCCAGCCGGGCCACGGCGTCGCTCCCCGGTCCCGGCCGGCTCCCCACAGCGTCAGCCACTTTTGTAAGCGTCCACCGCATAAGCTCCTCAGAGGGTTTGCTTTGCGCAAATACCCAACGCATCGGTCAGTTCTCACCGTTTTGAGGGCTCCTCCTTTTAGCGAGTCGGCTCCCGGGCCGCGCGCCCTCGTCACCTCTATCTGACAAGCGCGCTACGTGCCATACCCTGGGCCGCCCTGCGGCCCGCCAGAACGAAGGCCGCTCGGCGGGCCGTCATTCTCGGCTCCACTTTGCATGCTGCGAAACCCGCGATCGTAAAGCGCGCGCCGCGCCACTTCGCGATCATCAAATTCGATCGTGCGATCCGCAAAAATCTGGTAGTTCTCATGACCTTTGCCCGCGAGCAGGATGATGTCTCCTGCGCGGGCTTCGTCCATCGCCAAACCGATGGCCTTTTCACGGTCCGGCTCGATAAAATACTTACCGCTGGTCTTCTGCAAGCCAACGATGATGTCGCTGATGATTTTCAGAGGGTCTTCGCTCTTGGGATTATCGCTGGAAAGAATCGTCAGATCGCTCAATCGCCCGGTGACTTCTCCCATCACCGGCCGCTTGGTGCGGTCTTTTCCGCCGCCGCAACCGAATAACGTAATGACCCGGCCTTTCGGGTTCAGCTCCCGCGCCGTGCGTATCAGATTCTCCAGCGCGTCGTCGGTGTGCGCGTAATCCACGATGACCAAGAACGGCTGGCCCAGATCAATCCGCTGGAACCGTCCGGAAACGCTTTCCAGGTTTCGGATACCTGATTCGATGACTTCATTCGAGAGGCCCAGCGCTTGTGCGGCCCCCATCGCGGCGAGAAGATTGTAGACGTTGATGCGCCCAACGAGCGAGGATGCCACCTGAATTTTCCCGTTGGGCGTCTGCGCCATGAAAGACAAGCCGGAGAACGTCAGTTGGAATTTCTTCGTGGTCAAGTCCGCGCCGGGCTGCAAGCCGTAAGTCACCGTGGTCTTCGCCAGCCCGCCCAGTTTCCGGCCCCATTCATCATCCGAGTTGAGGACCGCTACATCGGGCGCGCCTGCGCCTGTGCCCTCGAAAAGACGCTTCTTCACCGCGAAGTAATCTTCAAACGTCTTGTGAAAGTCCATGTGCTCGCGGGTGAGATTGGTGAACACCGCCGCCGCAAAATGACAGCCCCACACGCGATCCATCGCCAGCGAATGCGAACTCGCTTCCAGTACACCATACTGGCCGCCCGCATCGCGAATCTCCGCGAAAAAGCCTTGCAGGTCTACCGACTCCGGCGTGGTATTCGGCGCCGGATAATCGCCGAACGGGGTGTGATACGCGATGGTTCCAAAGAGCCCGGTCTTCGCTCCGGAGGCTTTGACGATGGAATCGATCAGCGAGGTGGTAGTGGTCTTTCCGTTGGTCCCGGTGACGGCGGCCAGCTTCAGGGCTTGCGCTGGACGGCCGAAAAAATTCGCGCCCACAATGGCCAACGCTTTGCGCGGCTCGCGAACTTGAATCCAGCTCACGCTCTCGGGCAGATCCGCCGGAGCGGGCCCTTCGCTCGCGATCGCCACAGCACCGCGCGCCACCGCTTCGCGCGCAAACGCGTTGCCATCGGCCTTTTCGCCGTGCAGCGCGAAGAACAGCGCTCCCGGGTGAACCTTGCGCGAATCGTAAGCCACCTGCCGAATCTCCAACTCGCTCGCCCCGGCGCTGACGTGGCACGGCAATCCCTGCAGCAGCGCACTCAGTCTGGCGCTCCGGTTCGCAACGCGTGCGCCCACAGATTTTTCCCGGTGATCTTCGGTCTGCTTCACGGCGATCTTGTCTTCTTCTTCCGTCTGGCTAAGTCCCATAGACACCCAGGTCTCTAATCTCTCAGTGCTTTTTCCTGGCGTTCGCGGAAACCGTCCCGAATTGCACGGTGATCTTCGCGCCACGCCTCACTCTGGCGCCTGCCGCCGGTGTCTGTTGCATTGCAAGACCGCTGCCAACGAGTACCGGGTCGAGCCGCAGCCGCAGACAGATCTCGGTTACGTCGCGCATGGTCTTGCCCGTTAGGTCCGGCACCGAAACATCGCCGCCTTCGTCCAATGCGACGGTCACCACCGGTGGCTTCTCCTTCGGCTCTGTTAACTTCCCATCCTTGGACTCGGCGGGAATCGGGTCCAGCTGCCCCGAAAAATCCGTGGGTGTAAAATCTTCCAGGGATGCGGCATCGATACCGCCATTATGCTTCTTGTACGAAGCCTGCAGGAGCCGCGCACTCAGCGGCACATCGCGCGGCACATCGAGATATGGCAATACCTGCTCGGCGATGCGCTTGAACACCGGCGCGGCGACCTGCCCGCCTAAGTGGAGTCCCACGGGTGAATCCAGCGAAATTAGTATCGTTACCGCCGGGTTGTTGATGGGCGCGAACCCGCTGAACGAGGCAATCAACTGCGTCGGCGAATAACGCCCCGTGGTTGGATCGGTCTTTTGCGCGGAGCCGGTTTTTCCCGCGGCCGTCCAGCCATCCAGATGCGCCAACATTCCGGTTCCCTTCAAAATCACGCCCTCCATCATTCGCCGCATCGTCGCGGCGGTCTCCGGCCGAATCACGCGCTTCGGCTCGGCTGGCGCCAGCGGCCCTCCCATCGGCAAAATAGTTTCTCCGCGGCGCAGTTCCTGCACCACATGCGGTTTATAGAGCAGGCCCCCATTGGCGATGGCCGAAACCGCGGTAACCAGTTGGATCGGAGTGACCCCGACCTCCTGCCCCATCGAGATCGATCCAATTGAAACTGGCGTCCATTTCTCCAGATGTCGCAGGAGGCCTTTGCTCTCGCCTGGGAGGTCCACCCCGGTGGGCGCGCCAAAACCAAACAGACGGAGATAATCGTAAAATTTTGGAGCGCCAAGTCGCAACGCAATCTTGATGGCGCCAACGTCGCTCGATTTCTCCAGAATCTCCGAGACCGTCAACAACCCGAATGGCAAGTGATCGCGGATGCGGTGCCCCGCAACGTAGACCGCGCCGTTTTCGCAATCGAACACTTCGTCGGGCCGCGTGATGCCTTGGTCAAACGCCGCGGCCAGTGTGATCAGCTTAAACGTCGAGCCTGGCTCATACAACGCGCTTACCGCGCGGTTTATCCGCGCCTCCGCTGGCGTATCGCTTGCCGCGTTTGGATTGAAGCGCGGCCAATTGGCCACCGCCAGCAGCGCGCCGCTGTTGGGGTCTTGTACGATCACCGTTCCGGCAATCGCGTGCGTCTTGGTGATCGCCGCCGCGAGTTCTTTTTCCGCAATGTACTGAATTTTCTCGTCCAGCGTCAGCACCACGTTCGCGCCGCGTTCCCGCTGCGCTGCGCCGCCGTCAAACCAGCGCTGCCGCGCGTCCGCCATTACGATGATCTTTTCGCTCTTGCCGCGAATCTGAGCATCAAACTGGTGCTCAATTCCGCCCAATCCTTTCTCGTCAAGATCCACAAAACCGAGCACGTGCGCGGCTAAGTCTCGCTTCGGATAAAACCTTTTGCTTTCTTCCAGGAAATAAACGCCCTTCAAGTTCAGCTGCTCGATGGCTTGCACTTTGTCCGGTGAGAGTTTTCGTGCAATCCACGCAAAGGAGCGCGAGGACTCCAGGCGCTGTTCGAGCACCTCTCGCGGAGTGTCCACCACGCCGGCGAGCAAACGCGCCGCCAGCGGTTCGTCTACCATCTCCCCAGGCACGGCAAAGGCGGACTTCACCGGAATGCTCATCGCCAGTGGGTGCATGTTGCGGTCGTAAATCGCACCACGCTGTGGTGAGATTTCAGTGGTGCGCTGCTGTTGGCGTTGCGCGTGGGTCAGGTATTCGCTGTGCCGGAAGAGTTGCAGGTAGCCGAGCCGCCCAAAGATCGCGGTCATCCACAGGAAGGCCACGCCGGCAATGATCAATAAACGGACGTGGACTCGGTTTTGGTGCATGGCAAATTGCAGTCGGTTCGCGCTCCGGTTGGTAATTAAGAAAAATCAGTCTCACGCGCCGCCTTGAAGCAGACGGCAAGTCTCATGGGTGTACTGCGCGGCCGTTTGTTGCCCGCTTCGCGGTCAGACAAGCAATTGACTGCTTCGCAGTCACGCCCACCCTCGTACGCGACGAAAACTATGGCGCGCGGTTCGGACGCACGAATCGTGCGGCGGCCACTTCCGCCCCGCTCGATCCCGTAAATTCCTGCACCTGAGCTGGCACTGGCTCCGTCAACCCCAAGTGCCGGCGTGCAAGCATGTCAATGCGCATGGGATCCCGCAGCGTCGCGATCTCCAGCTTCAGCTCTCCGTTCAGCGCCGAGGCCTGCGTCTGCTGCGCTTTTAAGTCTTCCAGCTGAAAACTCATGTCGATGCAGCGAAAATGCTGGTAAATGTACAGCATGAAAAATGCGGCTAGAATGCCGCCCAGCGCCACCGTCTTATACAGGTTGCGCAATTTCGCCGGCTCGACGATCCGCAAGACGCGGGAGTTGTCGATCCGCTTCACGGTGTGGAACTCCGTCATCGCTGCTGCTTTTTTCTTCCGCGTCATTTTCTGATCCGACCGCAACCCGCTCGGCCTCAAACTCGCTCCGCGCACCGCAGCTTCGCACTTCGCGAACGCGGGTTCCTTGAAATCTCTTCCTCGCTCGGCACGACCACGTGCCTGGTCAGCACTCTGAGCGCCCCTTGGCGTTCGCCCTCCTGGAATGCCTGCTTCACCAGGCGGTCTTCGCGTGAGTGGTAACTCAGCACCACCCAGCGGCCTCCTGAAATTAATGTGGCGGGGGTCCGAGAAAGAAACTGCCCGAGTTCCTCCATCTCTCGATTCACCGCTATCCGCAGCGCCAGAAACGTTTTTGTTGCGGGATGCAGTCTCTGCCTTCCCCATTGCTTTCGGGCCCCTGCCACAACCGTTGCCAAGTGCGCGGTATCCCGTAGGGGTCGCGCTCGTACGATCGCCTTGGCGATCCTTCTGGAATCGTGCTCGTCGGCTTCCCGATAGAGCAGGTCGGCGATCTCTTTCTCCGACCAGCGATTCACAATTTCGTCTGCCGTGAGTTCCTCCCCGGCATCCATCCTCATGTCCAGCGGGCCCGCCTCGCGAAACGTGAATCCGCGCTCGGCGGTATCAAGCTGCATGCTGGAAACTCCCAAGTCGGCCAAGACCCCGTCCACCGGCGGAATCTCCAACTCTTGCGCGACCTCCGCAATCCTCGAAAACGGCGACGCCACCAGCGTCACCTTCGAGCCGAAACTCTTCAGCCGCTCCCGCGCCAGTTCGCGCGCCCGTGCGTCCCGGTCCAGGCTGATCAACCGTCCGGACGTCAATTTTTCCGCGATAGCCGCAGAATGGCCGCCCGCTCCCAGTGTGGCGTCTATGTATGTTCCTTCCGGCTTGATGCGCAGCCATGCAAGCACCTCGTTCAACATCACCGGCGTATGCGCCGCAATCAATTTTCACGAACCCTAAATTCCCAGATCTTCCAAGGCCTTGTCGTCGTCTTCCGTATACGGCGCATTCTTCAAGTCATCCAGCACCCGCGTGTGGTTCATGACCTCCAGGTAATCGAGATTGCCGAACACGTCTACTTCGCCCTTCATCTGCGCCGATTCCCGAAGCACCGCTGGCACCAGCACTCTGCCCTGCCCGTCCAACTCCACCGTCTGTCCGTAATAGCTCGTGCGCATCAGAAATTTTCTCTTCGCCCGGTTCTGGCTGGAGACACCCGCCAGCTTGTCTTCAATTCCTGACCACACCTTCATCGGATAGATTCGCGCCGATTCACCGGTCGGGCTGGTGATGTAAAACTGGCTCCCGTACTCCTGCAAGGCCTCCAGAAACACGGCGGGTATCTTCAACCGGCCCTTCCCGTCGACTTTCGCTGGACAGTTTCCCCGCAGCTTCATGCGCCCCGTTAGCCTCGACCGTGTTGTGATCGGTCATAAAATGTCGTTTTGGATGCCCCGACGGCTCGAAACCACCACAACCCTTGGCAACTTTCTACCCCGCCCTACTGCCCCCTACTTCTCTCTACAATTACCCACTTCTTACCACTTTCTGCCACATCATAGGCTGCTTTTCACGCATGTCAAGAGGAATCGTGCTTTTTTCTAAAAATAGTTGTGGAATTTAGCGCAGGCCCAATGTGGCGTATTTCCCTACTACAACTTGTGCTCTCGCATTCTCAAACAACCCACATTTGGTGGTGCGGTTTTCGCAGTTTCTTCGCGTATGTCCCGGGACTTCCGGGCGTCACTTCGGCCTAGATTCCTTCTCCGGCGGCGCGATAGGTTTCATACTGTGAATGGTAATGGTCTCCGACTTGGGATCCAGTATCCCGGTAACCTTCACAATCAACCCTGCGTTTCTTTCTGCCAAACCCTGCTTATCCAGCCGGTAGACCTTGGTTTTGGTCTGCAGCACAAACCTCCCGCCCCGCTCCTTCACGCAAAAGCGCGCGCAATCCGCGTTGGTCTTGCCCGCCGCTTTCATTTCAATCATTTCCTTGTGCGATTGGCTTAGCGAGTGGACATTCAAGGCGCACTGCGTGTCTGCAATTTCGCCTTGGAATGTTTTTTCATCCGCGCCGCGAGCTTGCGGATAAATCAATAGAAAGCTGGCCAAAACCGTGGTCAGCGTGATCCGACGGCATATTCTTGTCATCGCAGATTCCTCTTCCTTGTCAAAATGTGCAATCACGGGTCCTCGAATCATGGCAATACGACGAATCTCATGTTCATTCCTTCGTGCTCTTCGCTGCAAATCACGGTGCAAACCACGACATATTCTCCGGCTTCGCGGGGCGCAGTCAGGTTGAACTCCTGTATGCCCGGCTTAAGAAGCAGGTCCCAGCCGGGAAGTGGCTTCCGGTCTTTTGCTCGAAGGAGTGTAAAACCGTGTATGGAACCATCACGATTAAGGTTCTGGGCTTTCTTGGCGGTGATGCGCAAGGTGATTTCCTCGCCCGCCTTGACGGTGATAACCGGCTCCTTTTGGCCCTCCATCTTGTATCGGCTGTCATGATCCGCCAGAATCTCGATCACCCGCGCTTTCGACTGAGCAAGCCGAGCGCCACTTGTGAGCGGCGTGACGAGAATGAGCGCGAGCACAAGTCGAAGTTTCATCTTGGATTCAGTGGATTGTTCCATTTTGGCTATTGGGTCATGTAGTGGAGAATCAGCCGCATGTCTTCGTCCGTGAGCATGGCTCGCACCCTCATATGACGTATAGCCGTGGCCATGATTCGCGGCGGAAATTTGTGCGGCGCCATATGGCAGCGCCCACAATTTGTGCGAAATCTCGCCTCTCCTTCCATGCGCGACGCGCGCTCCTGAGGCGAGATGCTTGAACTCCCGGCATGGGTAGCAGCGGTAGAAATAGTCGCCGGCACTTCCGGCGGAGCACTTGGCGCCTTTGACTGCTCTTGCGCCATGCCAGGAAGAGCAAGACCTGCCATCACGCCCAAAAGTGCAACAAATACCCCGCGCCTGTGCATCATTGGCTCCCTGCACTGCCAAGGGGGATCACAAACCGATACGTAAGACCCAGAGTCCACACGTTCCTATTCCCCTCCGAGCTGAACTGCCGCCCATAGCTGCTCGAGCCCTTTAGCCCGTCCATGAAGTAGTAGTTCATGCCGAATTCGAACTGTTGCGTCTTCACGGAGAGCAAGGAATCGCCGGGCGGGTCCCCCACAAAAAATTGTTGAACGCGCGCCACCGCTTGCATGCGGCGGAATTCATCCCGCAGGATCGGAATCTGATTCAAGCGGTAAGCCGATTCCAGCCAGTAGCCGCTTCCCTGTATGGAACGCGCATATTCTCCGCGAACATCGAGTGGCAGGACCGGCGGTTGCCAGAAAAAATGAAACCCAAAGGAATTCGAGCGTGTTTCCTGGAGCAAATGCTGGAACGATCCGCCGATCTCCAAGCGCGCTTTCGGGACAAAAATACCCACACGCCCCCCGGCGAAGCGGTCTGAGTCGATGGGATGTATGGTGGAGAGTGCCGAAAAATACACGGCGTAGTTGACGTTGAATTGCGGATGAGCTTTAAAACCGCCGCGGACCATGGCGCCCGTGCTGGCATTGCTCGGGCCTATTCCGATTGGCAGGATCAGTGGGTCCGACTGCAAGTTCCGGATCCACACCGGGTAGAGCCTTTCATTGAAGACGCCAAACGGCGTCAGGAATCGCCCAATCGTCACCGTCACATACGGGTTGGCGATGAAGTCGAGTTGGGCATATTCGACTTCCTTTTCAATCGTTCCGTGAAACCCGCTTCTCCCCGGCACTTGAACCATGTCCGTCTCGAATGTCGCCCGCGTTTCGAAGACCCATCGGCGTCCGATCGGCACCAGAACCAGAGGCGTGACAATGGGATGGAGGTGCGGTTCCCCGCCGTCAAATGTAGTGATGAAACCCGCACTTCCGGTGAGGAGTGGAACGGGCTTAACGTCCTGGAGTTGCTCCGATTGGGCTTCTAATCGGGAAGCAAAAAAAGTCGCTAGCAACAGGGCTAAGCAAAGATGGCGCACCGACTTCCCTCCGGAGATGCGACGGAGCGTGCGGAAATAGGCCGACCGATACCTGGGGTGGCCTGCGAGAAGCGAATTCGCAATGGTCTTTCGCACGTCTGGCCTTGAAACGGCAAACCTCTACCGCAAATCCAGAGTGAGCGACGCTCCGGTGCCCGTCAAGCTAGGCCAGCGGACGCTGTGCTGGTCTTGCTAGTCACTCATTGGCGGTGCCAACGCTGAATGCCGGCCAACCTTTTTGTTTGAAGGTGTCAGGAATGTGCATAAGCGATCCACTTCCCGCCCTTGGGGCCACCTTCAATTTCCCATTTCCCCCCGCAGGGCTCTCATGTTATTCTTTGCTCGTCCTCGCGAGTTTCAGTGCCCAAGGAGCCGCAACCATGGAATGGACCACCCCTCAGCACGAAGAGATTGACTTGAATTGCGAAATTAGCTCGTACGCCAACGCCGAGCTCTAATCCGCTGACCGCATTGCGGTCAACTGTGAAGAAGCCCAATGCGGATTAAAATCCTCGGCTCCGCCGCCGGGGGCGGTTTTCCCCAATGGAATTGTGCTTGTCCGAATTGCCGCCGTCTGAGGGATGGCAGCCTGCGCGGACGTTCGCGCACCCAAACTCAACTCGCGGTTACTTCCGATAATCAGTCCTGGTATCTCATCGGCGCTTCGCCGGATCTCCGCCAGCAAATAGTGTCCTGCCTGGAACTCGCTCCAGAAACCGGGACGCCATCTTCTCCAATCACTGCCGTATTTCTTCCCAGCGCGGATGTGGACGCCGTCATGGGCCTGCTTCATCTGCGTGAATTCCAGGCGTTCCTCGTATTCGCGACGCCCGCCGTGCAGCAGATTCTGAAAGAAGAAAATCACATCTTCCGCGTACTGGAGCGGGCCAAACCTCCCGTCGCATGGTTTTCACTCCCCTTTCCCGGCCAGCCGGGAAGAGCTGGGGCCAACGATCTTCGCTTCAACGCCGTGCCCACGGGCGGCGAATTTCCAGACTATGTGAGTGATGAACTGCGAGGCACTCTCCCCGCTGAGCAAGCGGTAGTCGGTTTTATTCTGGAGCAGAGCGGCAAGCGCGCCTTCATCGCCCCGTCTCTCTCGGGACGCCGCCCCGAATGGAAAACTTGGGCGGAATCGAGCGACCTGGTGCTCATCGACGGAACCTTCTGGTCCGACGACGAACTCATCCACACTGGTCGCAGCAAGAAGACGGCTCGGCAAATCGGCCACATTCCCCTTTCCGGCCCGGACGGTTTGCTCGCGCAATATCCAAAGTCCGCCAGGGGCCGTAAGGTGCTCCTCCACATCAACAACACCAATCCCATCCTTGATGAAGAAAGCGCGGAACACCGCGCGGTGCTGGATGCCGGCTTCGAAATCGCCTACGATGGGATGGAGTTCGACTTGTGACCATCGCATTGGACAAATCCGGCAAGCCGCTGCTCTCTGAAGCCGCATTTATCGCCGGCTTCCATGCCATTGGGGAAGACCGCTATCACCAGAAACATCCTTTCCACTTGCTGATGCATGAGGGCAAGCTCACACGCGGCCAATTGCAGGCCTGGGCTCTGAACCGCTACTTCTACCAAAGCCGCATCCCCATCAAAGACGCCGCGATTCTCGCGCGCAGCGAAGATCCGGCGTTTCGTCTGGCCTGGCGCAAACGCATCCTCGATCACGATGGCGACGCCACCAAACCCGGCGGTATCGAAAAGTGGCTCAAGCTGGTCGCGGCCACCGGCCTCTCGCGCGAACAAGCCATCTGTGGCGAAGGCATTCTGCCCGCGACGCGTTACGCCGTGCAGGCTTATGTCGATTTCGTTTCCTCGCGCTCGCACCTCGAGGCCGTGGCCTCTTCCCTGACCGAACTTTTCTCTCACCAGCTCATCGCCCTGCGCATGGATCGCATGCGCCAGCACTATCCATGGCTCTCCGGCGGGCTCGACTACTTCACCGGCCGTTTGGCGCAAGCACCTGCGGACGCGGAGTTCGCGCTAGCCTACGTTGTGAAGCACGCCCGCTCGCGCGACGAACAAGACCAGGCCCACGCAGCGCTGCGCGCGAAGTGCGACATCCTATGGGCGCAGCTCGACGCCCTTTATTTTGCATACGTAAACCCGGGCTGGCCGCCGCCGGGTGCTTTCGTTCCAAACACGGAGCGTCTGTGAGGTCAGCACATGAATGACGGATACCGCCACAGCATGTGCCGCAGGTGTTGGAACAAGCAACGACCACGTGCAAGTTCAGCAGGTCATGAAGTTCTTCCTCGCCTCCGCGTCTGGAAAACTTGCTGCTTCTGTTTGCAAAAACACAAATCTGGCATCTTCGTCAGCAAGAATCCGCAAAGTCGGGAACTCAAATGTGCAGGCAGTCATGCATAAAAATAATTTGTCGCGCGGAGCAGTCTCAGCATGATACCCGATCTGCAATCACATCCAAGGCTCGCGCCCGGCTGCCGCTTGAACGAAAAAACGCAGCAGCCGCGCACGCTCCTAATGCCCGAGCGCGCGTTGCGCCTTAACGGCCCCAGCCTCGAAATCGTTTCACGCTGCGACGGCCAGCACACCGTCCAGCAGATCGTCGATGAATTGCAGAAAATATATTCGAAAGCGCAGCCGCAAAAAGTCGAGCAGGACATTCTCGGCTACCTCACCCTGCTCCACGATCAGCGCGCCCTTGATTTCACCCCTGAAGCCGCGCCATGACCACCGCGGTCCCCAAACCTCTTGCCTTGGTCGCGGAACTCACCCACCGCTGCCCGCTGCACTGCGTCTATTGCTCGAATCCTCTCGAACTGCAAGCTCGCTCCAACGAACTCTCCACCGAAGTCTGGTCCCGCGTGTTCCGGGAAGCCGCCGAAGCCGGTGTTCTCCAAACCGATTTCACCGGCGGCGAGCCTCTGGCGCGCCCTGACCTTCTCGACCTGGTCCGCAATGCGCGCTCCGCCGGCCTCTACGTCAGCCTCATCACCTCCGGTCTTCCCATGGACGAAGCGAAACTCGCTTCACTTGTTGAAGCAGGCCTCGATCATTTTCAACTGAGTTTTCAGGGTGCGCGCGATGATACCGCCAGCGAGGTCTCCGGCACCAGGTCCCACGCCCAGAAACTCCGCGTCCTCGATTGGTTGAAGCGCTACCGCATTGGCCTGACACTGAACTTCGTCATCCATCGCCGGAATCTCGCTGAACTTGAAGAGATGCTGGCTATCGTGGAAGCTTCCGGCGCCGGCTGCGTGGAATTTGCGAGCGTCCAGTACTACGGCTGGGGTTTTGCGAATCGCGAACAGTTGATGCCCACGCGCGAACAACTGGATCGCTCTCTGGAAATCCTCAAACGCGCTGAACAGCGCCTGCGCGGAAAAACGCGCCTTCTTTTCGTGGTCCCGGATTACTACGCAAAATTCCCGAAGCCGTGTGTTGGGGGCTGGGGCCGCAAACTGATCGTCGTCACGCCCAGCGGCGAGGCGCTTCCCTGCCACGCCGCGCAAATCATCCCCGGAATGAAATTTGAAAATGTGAACCAGCGTAGTCTTCGCGAAATCTGGGAAAACTCCGAAGCCTTCCAGAAATTTCGCGGTGAAGATTGGATGCAGGAGCCTTGTAAGAACTGCGATCGCCGCGCGCAGGATTTTGGCGGCTGCCGCTGCCAGGCCTTTCTCCTCGCCGGCGCCGCCGCCGCCACCGATCCAGTCTGTTCCCTCTCGCCGCTGCGCCCGAAAGTCGACGCGATTCTTGCGAGTTCAAATATCGCTCCGGCCCATGTAGGGGCGGGGCTTGTTCATCCTGAGCCAAGCCGAAGGACCCCGCCCGCCACGGAGCCGCTCACCAAACCAGCCTGGCTCTATCGTCCCAACGCCACCTAGCACGCTAAGCCTCGGCCGCACGCCGGGTTTGTTCAATACGCATGACCACGCGGAAAATGAAAAATAGGCTCGCCAGCAGTACCAAGCTCCCAAAAATTGCCAGCGTATTCGGCGCACCGATACTTTTTGCCACACCTCCCGCGATGAGCGCGCCAATCGGCTGCACGCCCATGAACATCGTTGCGTACACCGCCATCAATCGGCTGCGCAGTTCATCCGGCACGCGGCTTTGAATGATGGTATTCGTCGCGGCCATCTGCGAGGTCGCCGCGAAACCCACAACAAAAAGAACCGTCGAGCAGAGCCAGAAGGACCGCGCTTCGGAAAAAATCAGAAGTCCAACCGCGCACGTCATGCACGTCGCGGCAATCCACCGGGCTAGACCTCTGTAATGGGTCCGTGCTGCAAAATGCAGCGCGCCGAACACCGCGCCCACTCCCGCCGCGCTCATCAGCAGCCCCAGGCTGCGCGCGCCGCCGTGCAAAATGTCGTTCGCATAGATTGGCAGGAGCACTGAGTATTGCAGGGCGAACAGGCTCAGCACGCTCAACAACAAAAGCGCGGAGCGAATCGGCGCATCGCTCATGGCAAAGCGAAAGCCCTGAATGAAACTCTGCAGCGGCGAGTCCCCGGTTGGCCTTGTCTCGGTCCGCACCAGCCGCATCATCAGCAACGCTATGATCACCGCGAAGAAGCTCACACCATTCAGGAAAAAGCACCAGCCTTCCCCGAACCACACAATCGCAAATCCGGCGATGGCCGGACCCACGACGCGCGCGCCATTGAAGATCGAGGAATTCAAAGCGATCGCATTCGGCAGATCTTCTTTCCCCACCATCTGCACAAAAAACGCCTGCCGGATCGGCACGTCGAAGGCATTCACGATGCCCACCAGAAACGCGATCAAAATCAGTTCCCACTCGCGAATCATGTTGGTCAGCGTCAGCGCCGCCAGCACAAACGCGAGAATCATCGAACACGTCTGCGTGGCGATCACCAGGCGGTGACGGTCAAAGCGGTCACCCACATATCCGCCAAGCGATGCGAGAAAAAGGATCGGCACTTGACTGGCAAAACCAAATACCCCGAGGAGCGCGGCGGAGCCGGTCAGTTTATAGACCAGCCACTGCTGCGCGGTTGTCTGCATCCACGTGCCGATCAGCGAAACCAGCTGCCCGCCGATAAAAAGCTGGAAATTGCGGTGCTGCATCGCGCGGAAGCGCGTTGAAACCGCCGGGAAGCGCGTGGACACGAGCGGAAAATCCCTCCGTCTGTTGGCTGCTTAGAAGTCGGACTAGTCAAGTTGACGCGAGGAGCGAGGCATTGTCAACGCAAAGCATGGGAGTGCTTTCCATCCAAATTGTACTTGGAAATTTCATGCATCGAGCATTTCTCGCCGATACCGGCACAGCATTGCTGCGCCCCCTGAAGAATCATGTGAGTTTTTGGGGATGTAAAACGTGAAGCGCTTTTATTCACCCGGCGGTTCCGGCGCGCCGCCCACATGCAGATGGCTCAAATCGCGCAGGGTGGACTTATCCTCTTCGCTCATCCCGCGAGTGAAATTCGGATCATTCAGGTGCTGGTTGCGCGCGGACTCCGGCATGTTCTGCAATACTCCAAGACGATGCTGAATCGCTTTCCTGCGGTCCGGCGGCAACTCCTTCCACTTTGGCAGTACCTCGTTCTTGATGTGCTCGCGCTGCCCCGGTGTCATCCTCTGCCACACCTGCGCGCGTTCCCGCAGTTCCTGTTGCTGCGGCGGCGGAAGCTGATTAAAGCGCTTCTTATTCTGCTCCAGTCGTCGCTGCTCTTCCTGATTCCGGATGGGTGGCCGATTCGCGCCGTTCACAGAACTCCCCGCTTCGGTCCGTGGCGGCCGGGTTGCCTGCATATTGCGCGGAGGAGGTGGTGGAGTGTACGTTCTCGCGTTAGGCGGCCTGTCGTTTTGCGGGCGCTGGCGCTCCACCGGCTTCTGCGCCTGTCGTTGCGCCCGTCGTTCCGACTGTCGTTCCGCTTGTCGTTGCTCCTGTCTCGGCGCACGAGCGGGTTTCTGCGGATGCTCGTCAGCGTGCGGCCGCTGCTGCGCCACGCACGGCAGAGCCAGCGCCGCCGCCAGCAGCGGCGTGAGCATCCATCCAGCGAATTGGAGTCGCAGTTTCATCTCATTCCATCAGCTAATTTGTTTCCTCCGCCTGCACCGGCTGCGGCAGGTCGGTCAAAGCCTCGAAGTTTGAAAGCACATCGTAATTTTCCAGCACCGGAATGTCCTGCGCATCAATGGTTGCGCCTGAATTGCTTCCGTTCACTCCCGGATTGACGGCGCGCGAACCCACCCACACCGTGGCCAGCAGCAGCATGGACGCCGCAAACGCCACGCGCGGCGAAGGCGCCATCCACGCCCACCAGCTTTTCTTCTCAGGCTCCGCTGCCACCAGCGCGTGCACGCGCACGTCAAATGCCGGCGAAGGCTCGATCTGCGGCAACTCGTCCAGCAAACCAGACACCGCGCTGAATTCGTGCACACGCACACGGCAAGCCGCGCACGACACGAGATGCTTCTCCATCTTCAATCGTTCGCCTTCCTTCAGGCGCCCGTCCAGGTATCCCAGAATCTTGCTTTCCATTCGTCCACAACTCATAACTGCCTTCCTTCTCTACCCGTTCGACTGCTGCGACAGGGGTTGTAGTGGCCGGTCTTAAGACCGGCATCCTACTTCCCTTGCTGTGCTACGAGGGGGGCTAGTTCCACCCGTAGCGTTTCGTACGCCCGGAACAGCAGCGATTTTAGCGCGCTCTCCGAACAATTAAGAATTTTCGCGATTTCGCCATAGTCCAGCTCCTGATACTTGTGCAGCAGCACCGCGGCGCGCTGCTTTTCCGGCAGTTTGTCGATGGCGTGCTTAATCATTTTGCGCCGCGCATCCTCCACCAAATGCTGCTCGATGTTGGGGTGCTTCTCCGCAACGTCCAGCAGCCGCTCGTCGCCATCCTCGTCACTCGCATTAATCGGCGCATCCAGTGAGATTTCCATTCGCTGATTACGGTTGTCTCGCAACGAATTCAGCGCCAGGTTCGTCGCAATGCGAAAAAGCCAGGTCGTGAACTTCGCGCTCGGCACATAATCTTCCCGCGCGCGGTACACTCGCAAAAAAACTTCCTGTGCCAGGTCTTCTGCCTGTTCCTGGTTTCGCACCATGCGAAATACGAAATTGACCAGCGGCCTCCGATAGCGATGCAGGAGAAGCTCGAACGACGCTTCGTCGCCCGCCTTCACGTCCAGCATCAGTTGGACGTCCGTCCTGGCCATAGCCGCCACACTGTATCAAACACCGCGTGTCTCAGAAAGTTGCAGTTAGGACAACCGGGGAAAATGCCAGGAAGGCAACTTCAATCGCTGAATAAGTGTTTTACTATCAATAAGCTAGCCACGCCCACAAAAACCAGCAACGCGGTCCGCCAGCCCGGTTCGCGGTTCACTTCCGGCAGCAAGTCGGTCGCCGCCACGTAAACCGTCACCCCTCCAGAAAGCGGCAGCGCGTATTTCAATTCCCCTTGCAGCAAGCTAGTCAGCAGCACGCCTAGCAGCGTCGCGGCCCCCAAAGACGCGGCCGCAAGAATCGCGTTGCGGCGGCTCTCTCCGCTGGCGAGCACCACCGACGCCACCGTAAATCCCTCCGGAAGCTTGTGCAGGAATACCGCGATGAAGATCACCGCGCCGAGCCACGTGGAAACCAGGAATCCCGCTGCAATGGCCACGCCGTCAAAAAATGTGTGAATCGACAGACCCAGCAGAATCGTGGTCCGTGCATGCTGATGCCGAAACTCTTCCGTGTGTGTCTCTTCCCCAAAATGAAAATGCGGCGCCAGCGTGTGTTCAAATAGGTGCACCAGGAAATATCCGATGAGCACGTAAAGTAGTGCACCTTCGCCGCCAAGATGTACCGATTCAGGAATTATTTCGATGAAAGCCACCGCCAGCATGTAGCCGGCGCCCAGCGCGAGGAAATATTGCAAATACACCCGCGGCCAATCGCGGTGCACCACAAAATACCCGCCGATCAAATTTCCCGCTGCCGCGATCAGCCCCAGCCCCGCCGCCATTGCAATCCGAACTGGCAACTCATGACTCATCGTGGACTTTCCGTCTTCCCTTTATTCCGTCTCTTCTCTGTGCCTCTGTGACTCTGTGGCCCTCTGCGTTAATTCTTTTTCTTCTCCTACCCGCTGTGCCGGAACAAAATCACATCGCCTTCCTGCACGATGTACTCTTTTCCCTCCAGCCGCACCTGCCCTTTTTCTCGAGCCGCACCGAGGCTCCCCGCCGTCAGCAGATCGTTCCAGCGCACTACCTCCGCCCGGATAAATCCTTTTTCGATGTCGCTATGAATCGCGCCCGCCGCTTTCACCGCTGTCGAGCCCTTGCGAATGGTCCACGCCCGCACTTCCGGCTCGCCCGCCGTGAAAAACGAAAGCAATCCCATCAAATCGTAGGTCGCGCGAATCAGCCGATTGAGTCCCGGTTCCTTGAGTCCATACGAAGCCAGCAACTCCGCCGCTTCTTTCTCTTCCATTTCCGCAAGTTCCGCTTCCAGCCTCCCGCAAATCGCCACCACTGCCGAATTCGGCCGCCCTTGCAATGCGCTTAGCTTGTGCCGCTCCACCGCCGTATCCAGCTTGTCCGCTTCATCGTCGCCCACGTTCAGCACATACAGCACCGGCCGCGCTGACAAAAACAAGAACCCGCCAATCGGCCTTCTCTCCTCCGCCGTCAACTCCAGCTCGCGCAGCGGCTTCTCCGCTTCCAGGTGCGCTTTGCACTTCTCCAGCACATGCTTTTCCAGCTCCAGCACCGGCTCGTGTTTCTTCTTCAGATCTTTCTCCACGCGTTCCAGCCGCCGCGTGATCTGGTCGTGGTCCGCCAGAATTAATTCCAATTCCAGGTTTGTCACGTCGCGCACCGGGTCGATGCTTCCCGCGGAATGCGGCACCGAGGGATCGTCAAACACCCGAATCACATGCGCGATGGTGTCCACTTCCCGCAGCGGCGCCAGCGCATCGCGGTTGCGCTCTTTCTGCATGCCGCCCAGGTCCACATACTGCACCGTGGCGTAGGTAATCTTCTTCGGGTTATATAGCTTGGCTAGTTCGACCAGCCGCGGCTCTGGCACCTTCGCCACTCCTACGTGCGTCGCCGACGCTCCGCCCTTCCCCTCGACATGCGCCTTCGTCAAAATCCGGAAGAGCGTGGTCTTTCCCGTTTGTGGTAGTCCAATAATTCCCGTCTGCATAAACCCGAAAGTTTAGCACAGTGTCCAGATTCGCCGTTGCGGCGGCTTCGACATGGTCGGGGCGTCTCGTCTCGCCGTTGTAGTGGCCGCCTTCTGAGGCGGGCGCCTTTTTTTCTCTCCTCTGCGCTTAGCGCTTACCTCGACCCGGTCGGGGCGTCTCTGCGTTAGACTTTCTCTTTTCTTCCCGATGTCCTAATCTATCCCGGCCATGACGACGCCAACGCTCTCCTTTGACCTTGCAGAAGCCACCGCCCACCTCGCCGAACGCGACGATTGCTTGAAGCGCTTAATCGTGGAAACCGTCCCCTTCCAAATCGACATCACCGACGCGCAAAGCCCCTACGAAGCCCTCCTCGAATCCATCGCCTACCAATCCATCTCCGGCAAAGCCGCCGCCACCATTTTCGGCCGTATCAAAGCGTTGAGCGCCACCGGCCGCGCGCCTACTCCGCAAGAAATGTTGAAGCTGCGCAAGCCCGTCCTGCGCAAAGCCGGGCTCTCCGGCGCAAAAATTATCGCCATGAAGGATCTCGCCCAAAAAACCATCAATGGCATCGTGCCCACACTCGGACAAGCCGAAAAACTCTCCGACGAAGAGCTCGTCGAGCGCCTCGTCTCCGTCCGCGGTATCGGCGCCTGGACCGTTGAAATGTTTTTGATCTTCCGCCTCGGCCGTCCCGACGTTCTCCCCATCCACGACCTCGGCGTCAAAAAAGGCTGGTCCGTCGCCTACGGCAAAAAACACATGCCCAAGCCCAAGGAACTCCTCGCCTTCGGTGAACGATGGCGCCCCTACCGCACCGTCGCCAGTTGGTACATGTGGCGCGCCTTCGAGCGCGCCGGCTACGCCACCACCAACAAAATCCGCCCTGCCCCGACGCGGCGTCGCGGGCCCGCCAAGGTTCGTCGCAAGCGCCGCGGTTCCCGCAAGTAGATGTAGTCGCGGGTCTTTAGACCCGCGAGGGTTTGCTTACAAAAGTGCATCAAAACAAACGACTTTAACCCTCTTTAGAAACAACACTTATGTAAAACAGGGGAGGGGGGAGATACTGGAATTAGCCCTCGGCCAATATCATGGGAGCGCTGCCGTTTCCCTTACCAGTAGATACATCGCCGCAAATCCCGCCAGCAACACACCGCTCTCGAGTGAAACCGAAATCCTGTGCAACCTGCTGAACTCCGCCAGCAGCGGACTCTCCGCCGCCGTCGCCTGGATCGAAACCATCTGCGTTCGCAATCCCGCCATTTTCGGACTTACCGCATGTTGCGACACAACCGTGAGCAGGACCATCAGTACAACGCACAACGCCGCTGGCGCCGCCAAACTCGCAAACGTCCGCGTCCGCACCACTCGCGCAACGAGAAACGCGATGCCGCACACCACTCCCGCGAAATGCATCCGCCACAACGCGTACCCAACCATCGCTCCCGCCTGGTCCCGGCTCCCCAGCACATGAAACGCACCCGGCGCCACCACAAAGCTCAGGAACACATCGCTCCCCAGCCACAGGCTCAAACTTAGAATCTCAATGGTACGGAGAATGGTCGGCATCAAATATCTCCGCTGGATTGGGGGGGCAAAAAATCTCGCGCCCCGTGCAAAACAATTTCCAGCACGCACAGCCTATCATGAACTTCCCGAAACGATCCCGGAGCATTGCCCGCACCGGGCAAGCCATCGGAGTCGCTGATTCACCATTGTTTTCCTTGCGCAATGCGGTAGAGTTCATCGATTCACCAGGAGCCATCCACATGCAGAAGATTTTTTTCACTCTGGCTTTAACTCTCGTGACCTTGCCGCTCTGTGCGCAAACCAGTCCGCATGCCACCCTCGTAACGGTTCCTTTTGATAGCCAGCTTCTCCACGCGAAAGCCCCTTTCAACATAATCCTGCCCGTGGGATACGAGGACGGCGTCACGCGCTACCCCGTTCTGCTGCTCCTCCATGGCCTTACCGACCATTACAACGCCTGGGCGTCCACTACGAACCTCGTCCGCTACGCCAGCAGATATCCCCTCATCATCGTCATGCCCGAAGGTGGAAACGGCTGGTACACCAATGGTGTCGCGCCGAATGCGAAGTGGGAGGACCACGTCATCCAGGAAGTGATCCCCTACGTGGATGCGCATTACCGGACGCTCTACGACCGGCAATTGTGGGCCGTCGCGGGCATCTCCATGGGCGGATACGGCGCGATGAAATTAGGCCTCAAGTATCGCGAGCAGTTTTCTTTCGTCGCTTCCATGAGCGGCGCGCTCGATGCGCCGGAATTCAAGGATGCGGACCAAGCTATTGACAGTGTTGCCCGCACTTCGGTCCACGATGCCTTCGGTCCCGAAGGGTCTCCCGCGCGGAAGGCCAATACCCTGGCGACCCTGCTGGACACTTCGCACGATCCATTGCCATTTATCTATCTCGATTGTGGCACGGAGGATGGCCTGTTCGGCTCCAGCCGGAAGTTTTCTGAGTTGCTGTTGTCCAGGAAAGTTCCGCACGAATTCCGCGAGCGCCCCGGCGTTCATGATTGGGAGCAATGGGACCATCAAATCAAGGGTATTCTGCAGCTTCTGACGGAGTTCTGGCGGATGTCCCGGTGTGAAGATTCGGCGGCTCCCAGCGCTTGTCCTCCGCCGAAGTGAAGATCTGGGCCTGGTTTTTGCCTTGCGGGCAAAACACTGATTGGACACATCCAACCAATCACTGTCTCGGGCAACCCCCGCATTAATGGCAAGATTATCGAGGCATGGTGGGCGATAAAGGATTTGAACCTTTGACCTCTCGCGTGTGAGGCGAGCGCTCTAACCGCTGAGCTAATCGCCCGTTCGGGACGGGTTGACGGCATCGCGGCCACTGCTGGATAACGCGCGCCACGCTGCTATCATCTATTTGTAACAGGAAGAACCAGGGTTTTCAACCGATGCCGACTGCGACACCTCAAATCGTCTCGCAACTTCAGCGCTCCATTGCCCGCGCCATCTTTGGCAAGGAAGAAGTCATTCAACTTGCGCTGATCACCCTGCTCGCGCGCGGCCACCTGCTCATCGAAGACGTTCCCGGCGTGGGCAAGACCACCCTGGCGCAAGCCCTCGCCAAATCTTTCCATTGCAGCTTCCAGCGCATTCAATTCACTTCGGATTTGCTGCCCAGCGACGTTCTCGGCGTCAGCGTCTACAATCCGGAGTCGCGCGAATTTGAATTTCGCTCCGGCCCGATTTTCGCCAACGTGGTTCTTGCCGACGAAATCAACCGCACCACCCCGCGCACGCAATCCGCCCTTCTCGAAGCCATGAACGAAGCGCAGGTCACCGTCGACGGCAAGACGCTCGCCCTGCCGCGTCCTTTTCTCGTGATCGCAACGCAAAATCCAACCGAGCATCACGGCACCTATCCCTTGCCGGAATCGCAGCTCGACCGCTTTTTGATGCGCATCAAGATGGGCTACCCGTCCCACGAAACCGAGCGCGAAATCCTGCGCAAGCGCGTCAGCGATGACCCCATTGAATCGCTGGATTCCATCGCGGACGTGAGCGAAGTCCTCGCCATGCAGGAACGCGTGGCGCATATCAAGGTGGACACCAGCCTGCATGATTACGCGCTGGAAATTGTCAATCGCACGCGCAAAACCGATCAGCTGGCGCTGGGCGTCAGCCCCCGCGGCACGCTGATGCTGCAGCGCGCGGCGCAGGCTCGTGCCTTCCTCGATGGCCGTGATTATTGTTTGCCCGATGATTTCAAGCAGCTTGCCGTAGCGGTCTTCTCCCACCGCGTGGTGGCCAGTTCGCGCCACGCTTCGCTGCAAAAAAAATCAGAGACCACCGAGGGCGTTCTCCGCGAAATCGTCGAATCCGTCCCTGTTCCGTTGTAAATCCGAGCGATTCAGTGGAATTCATTTTCACACCCAATCAACTGTCATTCCGAGCGAAGCGAGGAATCTGCTTTTGCTTTCTTCTGCCGCTAAAATGAGGATTGCCAAATCCACAGTCGCGCATCTCTGGGCCAAAGCCGATGGCCCTTCCGTCCGTGCCTTTTTTCTCGCGATGGCCGCGCTGACGGTGGCCCTGCTTCTCGCGCTCTATTCCGGCGCAGCCGCGCAAATCGGACAGCTTGGCCTCGCCAGCGCTTCCGCGCTTACCGCGCTTTTGGTGGCCGCGTGGGTGGCCATCACGCTGGTGCCCGTCCTCGCCAGGCGCACCCCGCTCCGCTGGATCGGCTACAAAATGGAGTACAAGATTTCGCGCGAAGGCTGGATTTATATCGGCGGCATCGTGCTGGTCGCCCTCGCCGCGCTGAACACCGGAAACAATCTTTTATTTCTAATCCTCGCCAGCCTCATCTCCATCATCCTTATGTCCGGTATCTTGTCCTCCGTCACCCTCTCCGGCGTCGCGCTGCGCCTGGACTTGCCGGAACACATTTTCGCTGGTCAGACGGTCCGCGCGATTGTGGAACTCCAAAACGAGAAATTGACGCTGCCATCTTTTTCTCTGCGCGTCGAGGCTACCGTGGCAAAGGATTCTCCGGCCACCGCCATACTCGAGACCCCGGTCTATTTCCCGTATCTCCCCAAGCACGATCGCGTAAAACAGTCGGTTCCCATGACCTTTCCGCGCCGCGGCGTTTATCGTCAGGAAGCCTTTCGCATCGTCACGCGGTTCCCTTTCGGCTTCTTGCAGAAGGCCCGGCGTCTCGACTTGCTCACCGAGGCCGTGGTTTATCCTTCCGTCGAACCCACGCAGGACTTCTTTGAGATTCTGCCCGGCATGCAAGGGGCGCTGGAGAGCCTCGCCAAGGGCCGCGGCCAGGATCTCTACGCTTTGCGCGATTACGTTCCCACGGATAGCGCGCGCCATGTTCACTGGAAAGCCTCGGCGCGCTTGGGTTCCTTGATGGTTCGCGAGTTCACCCGGGAAGATGATTGCCGGGTCATTCTGGTCCTCGATCCTCACACCCGCGGCGATATTTCCGATTCGGAAGCCTCGGCGCGTTTCGAGCGCGCGGTAACGCTATGCGCGGGACTCACCTGGCATTTTTATCAGCAGAATGCTGTACTGCAATTTCGCAGCGTTGGTTTTGAAACGCCGCTCGTCGCGGTCGAAGAAAATATCTTTCCGATCTTGCGGCATCTTGCTGTTGCCAAGCCTTATCCGCCGGACCCGCAACACTCGCTGCTCTCCGAGCTGGCCGTCGCGCCGGAGATCTTCAGAGTCATCGTTACCAGCGAATCTCGCGGCTCCATTCCCGCCGGCATCTGGAACGCTTCCTGGGTCATCTTCCTGGAAGACCTCACCAGCTAAATTTGCTCAAAAACTCGCCGCGCTTCGCATCTGTGCGAGAATATCGTCTCACCATGCTCCGAGGCCGCGAGCTCGCCAAGTTCCGCAAGCTGCTTCTGGACTGGTTTGGCCATTCTCAGCGCGACCTGCCCTGGCGCCGCACCAAAAACCCCTACCGCATCTGGCTTTCGGAGATCATGTTGCAACAGACGCGCGTCGCCGCGGTAATTCCCTACTATGCGCGTTTCCTGGAACGCTTCCCGACAGTGAAGTCACTTGCCGAAGCGCCACAAGTAGACGTATTGAGGCTGTGGTCCGGCCTCGGTTACTACAGCCGCGCGCGGAACCTGCAATACGCCGCGCAGCAAGTAGCCGCCAAACATGGCGGACAGTTTCCCGCCTGCGAGGAAGATGCTCTCTCTCTGCCAGGCATCGGCAGTTACACCGCCGCCGCGATTCTCAGTATCGCGTTCGGCAAGAAATTCGCCGTACTTGATGGCAACGTCGCACGCGTTATCGCGCGCCTTGGCGCAGTTCGCGGCGAACTGCGCGAACCGAAACGCTGGAAAGGGCTGCAAGAAACCGCCAGCAAATTGCTCGACCACAAAAATCCCGGCGACTGGAACCAGGCCATGATGGAACTGGGCGCGACCATCTGCACGCCGCGCGCGCCGCAGTGCCCTCTCTGTCCCGTTGCAGAATTTTGCCAAGCGCGAAAACTTGGCCTGGCAGAAATTCTTCCAGAAAAACGCAGAAAGCGGCAGCCAGTGAAGGTTACCCTGGCCGCTGCTGTTTTTTCGGATTCCCGCGGACGCACACTGCTCTTGCCATCTCCTAAATCGCAGCCAAATTCCCGCTCCCGGCAGGACATCGCCGCACTCGTTTCCAGGATGTGGCACTTCCCCACGGTGCAGATTCGCAGGAATGCCGCCGAAGAATTGCGGGGATTCCTCGCCGGATTCCTCAAGTCCGGTGAAAACTTTTCCCAGCAGCTTGAGCCGCTTCGCAAGGCCCGCCACACCGTAACCTATCGCGATATCACGTTGTTTCCTTTCCGCGTGCCGGTGGCAAAACTTCCCCGCATCTCCGGCGCGAAAATGATTTCTCTTGCGGAGCTATCGTCGCTGCCAGTCTCCAACCTCACGCGCAAAGTCGCGCGCGCCGCCTTGCAAGTTTCCGCGGCGCGTTCCGCCATTCGCTGACGTTACTCTTTACGCGTATTCTCCTCCCGCTCGCGCGCCCCGGGTGCTACGCTAAAAATCCACCATGTCCGCGGCCGCCGCATCCACCCGTATCTCTCCGCTGCCCGCCGAGCGCTTCTACCGCGCTGCGCTCTTTTTTCTTGTGCTCACCTCCGCGGCGACACTCGTCAGCACCGGCAAACTTGATTTGCTCACTTCGATTCTCGCCCCCGCGGCCATTCTCTATAAAGGCTTCCGCTTGTGGCGCGGGCATCCCGCGGAACTCGCGCAGCGCACGGCCACCTGGCTGGTAGTGGCGTACCTAGGCGTCTTTCCCCTCGATGTCTTTCTCTTTTCGCGCGTATATGTTGCGAACTCTTCCAACCCGGCGCTCTATGCCGCGCTCCTCGCCGCCGTGCATTTTCTCTTGTTTGTCATGCTGGTGCGCTTCTACAGCGCCACCAGCGACCGCGACGCGCTCTTCCTGGCCATGCTTTCTTTCGCGGGAATTCTCGCCTCGGCTGTCCTGACCGTGGACACGCAGTTTCTGGCGCTTTTCTTCATCTTTCTTTTATTTGGTGTCGCCACCTTTGTTGGACTGGAAGTCCGCCGGGGCGCCGCCGGGGCGGTTTCGCCGCCGGTCTCCGCGCATTCCGATCAGGAACGCCGCCTCACCCGGGCTCTGAGTCTGGCCGCTCTCAGCGTGGCGCTCGGCGGCATGCTGCTGGGAAGTATGCTGTTTTTTCTCTTTCCACGCTTCACCGCCGGATATCTCGGCCGCGCCAGCTTTCAGCCCTCGCTGATGGCCGGCTTCAACGATGATGTGGAACTCGGGCAGATCGGTGAGATCAAGAAGAATTCCGCGGTGGTGATGCGGGTGCGGACCGGGAAGCCCGTTGCCTACCCGCTGCTGCGCTGGCGTGGCATTGCCCTATCCACTTTTGACGGCAAACGCTGGTCCACCAACGAACGCCATCCCGATGTTTTGCCGCCGAATTCCGATGGCTGGATATTTGTCACCAAGCCCACAATAGTGAAAGAACGTTCGGCGGTTCTGGTGGAGTACACCGTTTTGCTGCAGCCCATCGCCAGCGACGCGTTGTTTGCGCCGTTGAACGTCATCTCCGTGCGCGGAAACTTTTCCGGCGACGGAGGAAATTATGATGCCACCTCCCGGCGCACGTATCTGTTGCGCGACGCCACGGGTTCTCTTTTCAACCCCTATCACAATTTTGCCACCATACGGTACGAAGGGTTCTCCCTCTTGCCCGCGATTTCCCCTGCAAAGCTCCGGGTGGCGGGTTCCGATTATTCCGCGGAGGTCCGCGACACTTATCTCCAGCTCCCGCAGCTCGACCCGCGAATTTCCCAACTTGCCCGGCAGGTTACCGCGCGCTCCGCAACGCCTTATGACCAGGCGGTGGCCATCGAAAATTACCTGCGCAGCAGCTTCTCGTATTCCCTGACGCTCACGGGGAAGCCCGGCGATGACCCGCTCCCGCATTTTCTTTTCGTAACCCGCGCCGGCCACTGTGAATATTTCGCCTCGGCCATGGCGGTAATGCTACGCACACTGGGCGTCCCCACGCGAGAAGTGAACGGCTTTCTCCCCGGCGAATACAACGATCTCGGAGGAGACTACATCGTTCGCGCCAGCGACGCGCACAGCTGGGTCGAGGTTTATTTCCCGGGAACTGGGTGGATTACCTTTGATCCCACGCCGCCCGCCCCCGCGCCTGCCAGCGGCTTGTTCTCGCGCCTGGGCTATTTCATGGACTGGTTCGAACTTACCTGGAACGAGTGGGTCATCAACTACGACTTCGCCCATCAGGCGAATCTTGCCCAGAACATGCATCGCAATTCGCGGAACTGGACGGAATCGGCTCGCGCCTGGTTCCGAAGCGCGCAGGAAAAGAGCATGGAGAAAATTATCTCCTGGCAGGCCGGTCATGTCCGGCTGCGTTATTTGCTGCCCGTGGCGCTGGTTCTTTTTCTGGTGGTGTTGCGCTTTGATCTGGTCAGCGCGCTGCTCCAGCAACTGCGTTTCTCCTGGCAGCTACGCTCGGCGGAATCCGCGCGCACAAATCCGCAGCTGGCATCGCGTCTCTACGCCGAATTGCTGCGTATGCTGGAGCGCCGTGGCTTCGCGCGGCAGGAATCACAAACCGCTTTTGAATTCGCGGCTGAAGTGAACTCACCCGCGCTGGCGCCCGCTGTCAGCGAGTTCACGCAAATCTACGCGCACGCCCGCTTCGGCGGCGCTCCCTGCGACACGCTGCGCCTGCGCGCGCTCCTCGAACAAGTGCACGCTGGACTGCAATCTCGATAATCAAATTTCCACCCACATCTCTTTTTTTCATCCGGCAGAGGTAATTCAGGGCCGAGCGGGAGTAGAATGGCGGCACAAGGTGCAGTCATGAGAGCTCAACAGGCCAGGGAAAAACCAAGCGTAGAACCCAAGCCTTTGTGCGAAGGCATTTCTCGCGGC
>JBGOTL010000022.1:0-39680 GCA_041476465.1 Candidatus Acidiferrum sp.
AGCAGCTCTGCGCGCAGGGGCCAGTATTTATCAAGGGCTTCCTGGGCCTTTCCGCCATAAGGCACGATGCGTTCCTTGTTGCCTTTGCCGCGGACGCGCAGGACGCGCTCTTTCTGGTCCATGTCCGTAAGATTGAGCCCGGTAAGTTCGCTGACGCGAAGGCCCGCGGCGTAAAGCAATTCCAGCAACGCCCGGTCGCGGCGCAGGAGCAGTCCCCCGGCGTCTCGCTGGGTTCGCGTGCTGCCTGAACTGCCTGGCGGACCCGGCGCCTGCTTTTTTCCCTCCCCGGGGCCCGTCGCTGATTGCCCCATCGTGCCCAGCTGATTCAGAAAGTCGCCCATCTCTTCGGCGGAAAGCACCGTGGGAATACGCTTCGGGAGTTTCGGCGTCGGAACCAGCCGCGCCGGATTTTCCTTCAATTGTCCTTCGCGCACGCAGTATTTAAAAAATGAGCGCAGCGCCGCAAGCTTCCGCGCGATGGAACTCTTTTGCAAGCCATGCTCGTGCAGGTGCGCGACGAATTCGCGGATCATCATGTGCGTAACGCCGCCGAGCGCCGGCAGCTGCGCCCCCGGCGGTGATAAATACGCCACAAACTGCGCGAGGTCCTTGCCATAATTCGTAATCGTGTGCGGCGAGGAATTCCTTACCACCTGCAGATACTCGAGAAATTTGCCAATCGCCTGTTTCATGTTGTGCCGCGGTGTGTTCCCTTCGCGCAGTTTCGATTATAGGCCACGTCTGACGACCGTAGTTGCCCGAATTGCCACGCGCTTTTTGGTTAAAACGGGAGATACAATTTCGCAGTTCCCTTAGAGTTTCCAAAGTTGGCCCGCACCGTCGCGCTGACACTCCTCCGGGCCTGCGAACTTAACTGTCCGTGAATTACACAGTCTAATAAATTTGTTCAGTTGACAGCCCCGCTTAACGGAGTATGCTCACACCAAATCGCATTCTCTGGAACGGAGGCTCTCGTGCGACATGCCACAGCAGTTATCCTAATGATGTTGTTCACTTCGATTTCTGTGAGTGCCCAAGCCACAAAAATCCCGGCGGGATCAAAGATTTTTATCGCACCTATGGATGGCAACCTTGACGGATTTATAGCTCCTGAAATTATGAAGAAGAAATTGCCGGTAAAAATCGTGACCGACGAGAAGGACGCTGACTATGTACTAGCAGGCGCATCCATCAAGGCTGACGATAAGTGGTACCACACTGTTTTCGGCGGCAAAGATAAAAACGAAGGCAATGAGCGGCTACTTAGCGTCAAGGACAAAGCGCTGGTGTGGGCTGGCGAGGCGGGGGACCGCTCTATGTGGTTCGGCGGCTGGAAACGTGGCGGCGAAAGAAAGGTGGCAGACCGAATCGTAAGCAACATGAAAAAGCAACTATTTTGATTCAGCCCTTCTAACGAAAGGCCTCAGCAGGGAAACGTTTGTAGCTCGTACTTTGGGGTCAGCGATTCCCACGCAGATTTAAATCTAATGTGAATTTTATAATTTTGCCCCAACCTGCGCAGCAACTTCTTCCGGTTCTGCATGCGGCGGATTTTCGGGGACAAGCTTCTCCCAATCGCAACCTTCCTTGAGGCAAGCATACACCAGGCCGATTTTCGTCTTTTTCTCCACAATAAACGCCGCTTTACACTTCGGGCACGGCTCGGCCAGCGGCATGTGCGGCGTGGTGTAGTCGCAATCGGGATATCGCGAGCAGCCGTAGAAGAGCCGCGGCCTGCCGCGGCCACCCTTCCCGGCGCTGCCGCGGCGGACGAATTCGCCCTCGCTGCACTTCGGGCATTTAATCCCCATGGTGATTGGCCGCGTGTACTTGCACTTCGGATATCCGGTGCAGCCGATGAATTCGCCGAAGCGGCCGTGCTTCTTGACCAGGCCTTCGCCGCACAAAGTGCACTTTTCCTCCAGCAGCTCATCCGGCTGGTGCGCTTTCCGCGTGCCTTGGACCAGCCGCCGCGTGGTCTTGCAATCCGGGTAGCCGGTGCAAGCCAGAAAGGTGCCAAACCGCCCGCGCTTGATGGCCATCTCCTTGCCGCAGTTGTCGCAGTATTCGATCTTGTTCTCGTCGCCGGGTTGCGCTTCCGGAAGTTCCGGCGAAAGGTCCTGGATAAAATCACATTCCGGATAACGGTTGCAGCCCAGGAAGAAACCGTGGCGGCTGATGCGCTCCAGCAACTCTCCCTGGCCGCACTTTTCGCACTTTTTTCCCGTGGGAATGCCGGCCTTGTAAGACAGCATTTCGCCATCGGCCTTCTCCAGGTCCACGACGAATTTATCCCAGAACTCTTTCACCGCTTCGCGCCACGGCAGCTTCCCTTCCTCGATTTCGTCCAGCTCTTCCTCGAGCCGCGCCGTAAACGTGACGTCGAAAATGTCTTCAAAACTTTTCACCAGCAGGATGCTCACCCGTTCGCCCAGCATCGTAGGTGAAAAACGTCCCTGGTCCTTGGTGACATACTCTCGCTCGACAATCGTCGAAATGATCGCGGCGTACGTCGAAGGCCGCCCGATGCCGTCTTCTTCGAGTTCCTTCACCAGCGTGGCGTCGTTGAAGCGCGGCGGCGGCTCGGTGAAGTGCTGATCCGGCCGGATCTGCTCCAGGCGCAGCGTCTGGCCTTCGCTGACGCGCGGCAGCGCCTTACCCTCGCCTTCTTCGCCTTTCTGGTCTTCCTCGCTGTCCACGTTCACGGATTGCGTTTGATAAACGCTCAGGTAGCCGGCGAACTTCTGCACCGAGCCCGTCGCGCGAAATGTAAAGTCGCCGGCGGAAATATCAATCGTGGTCTGGTCGAAAATCGCCGGGAGCATCTGCGAAGCGACAAAGCGCTGCCAGATCATTTGATACAGCTTGAACTGATCGTCCTTCAAGTACCGGCGTACATCTTCCGGCGCCCGCGCCACGTCCGTGGGCCGCACGGCTTCGTGGGCTTCCTGCGCGTCTTTCTTGGACTTGTAGAAATTCGGTTTCTCCGGCAGATAATCCGCGCCGAAGCGCTGCGGAATCAGTTCGCGCACCTGGGCCAGCGCGTCGTTCGAAACGTGCACGGAATCCGTGCGCATATAAGTGATCAGCGCCACCGAGCCTTCCTCGCCCAGCTCCACTCCCTCGTATAAGCCCTGCGCCACCCGCATGGTGTTCTTCGCCGTGAAACGCAGCCGGTTGTAAGCGGCTTGCTGCAATTTTGAAGTCGTAAACGGCGGCGGCGGATTGCGCTTCTTTTCCCGTTGCGTGACGCTGGCCACCTGCCACTTGGCTTTGCTCACCGCGGCGACGATGGCTTCCGCCGCTTCCTGATTGCCGACCGCGATGTCCTCGCCCTTGTGTTTGAAAAGCTTGGCCTCGAACACCGGCGGCTGCCCGGCATCCAGCATGGCGTGAATGGTCCAGTATTCCTGAGGAACGAAGGCGCGAATCGCCAGCTCGCGCTCGACGATCAAGCGCAGCGCCACGGTCTGCACGCGTCCCGCGGAAAGCCCGCGGCGGACTTTGTCCCACAGAATGGGCGAAACTTTGTAGCCCACCAGGCGATCCAGGATGCGGCGCGCCTGTTGCGCATCCACCAAATCGCCGTTTACTTTTTCCGGGTGCTCGAATGCCGCGCGGATCGCTTTCGGCGTGATTTCATTGAATGTGACTCGAAAAATCTTCTTGGGATCGATGGGGAGAATCTCTCGCGCCTTTGCTTTCTTCTCTTTCTTGGGCGCTTTCGCGTCGCCGGGCTTCCTGCTCCGCTCTGCTTCGTGTTCTTCTTCGGGCACCAGGCCTGGCTTGGAGAGCACCATGGCCAGGTGCGCGCAAATGGCTTCTCCTTCACGGTCCGGGTCGCCCGCCAGAAAGATCATGTCCGCGGAGCTTGCTGCTTTCATCAGGTCAACGATGACTTTTCTTTTCCCGGGAATTACTTGCAGCGTGGGTTCGAAAATGTTTTCTTTGGTGACCACGACGGCCTTGACCGGTTTTTTCTCTTTCGCCTTTTCTCCGGTTTTCCCTTTGCCCTTGGCCTTCTTTTTCTTCTTCTTGCCGCCTTGCTCGCCGGGCAAAAGGATTCCCAGCGTCTTTTTCGGCAGGTCCATGACGTGGCCGAGCGACGCTTTAACGATATAGTCGCGTCCCAAATACTTATTGATAGTCTTCGCCTTGGCCGGCGATTCGACGATTACCAGCGAACGTGCCATGTTGTCTTTGTAACCCCGGAATCTTCTGGAGGAAGGGCCACTGGCAAAACCTGTGTCCTTCTCGCTACCTGAAGCAGATGCGCCAATCGCGTTTATGGATTCATTTCAGCGCGAATGTGCCCGCCGTGAGCGCCGCCACTCCGCGGGTCTAAATGCCATCACAGCAGTATTTTGCTGAACTGTTTGCCCGGCAATTGCCGTACGATGCCTTTCATCTCCAAGTCAAACAGCGTAGCCAGAACTTCGGAAGAGTTCAAGCCGCTCTGTTCCACGATGTCGTCAATAAGCATCGGCTGCTCCGCGCTGAGCATCTCGTAGATTTTCTTTTGCGAACCGTCGAGCGACGCGGAAACCAGCAGATTCCGCTGCTCGGCTTCGGGTTGCTCCGCTTGCGTCAATGCCGCGCGCATCGGCGTGGGCAGCTCTTCGATCACGTCTTCCGCGCTGGTCACCAGCTTGGCCCCCTGCTTGATCAGCAGATTCGGCGCGAAACTCACCGCTTGGGTCACGTTGCCGGGCACGCCGAACACTTCTCTGCCGAATTCCATGGCCAGCCGCGCGGTAATCAGCGAGCCGCTGAATTCCGCGCCCTCCACGATCACCACCCCCGCCGGCATCCCCGCAATAATCCGGTTGCGGATGGGAAAATTTTCCGGCGCGGGATGCGTCCCGGTGGGAAATTCGCTGATGATCGCGCCGCGTTCCAGCACCTGCTCGTAGAGCTTCTTGTTCTCTTTCGGATAGCAAACATCAATGCCCGTGCCCAGCACGCCGATGGCGCGGCCGTGTACCGCCATTGCTCCCTTGTGGCCGATGGCGTCGATCCCTCGCGCCATGCCACTCACAATCACCAACCCGCGCGCCGCCAGCTCGCGCCCGATGCGCTCCGCCATTTGCGTGCCGTAGAGCGTTGGGCGTCGCGTGCCCACGATGCTGATGCTCGGCAGATTGAGGATTTGCGCGTCACCGCGCACGTACAGCAGCACCGGAGGGTCGTAAATCTGCAGCAGCGCTTGCGGATACTCTGGGTCGCTCCAGTTGATCAGCCGGCAGCCGATGCGCCGCACGGCGGCCAGCTCTTTTTCCGCGCGCGGAAAGGACTCTTTCTTGAATACCGCCTGCGCTACCGGGCCCGGCAGATGGCAGGCTTCCAGCCGCGTAAGCGGCGCGCGAAAAACATCCTCGGGCGCGCCAAACTCGCGCAATAAACGCGCAGTCAGACGCGAGGCAATTCCCGGCGTCAGCGTCAATGCGAGCCAGGAGAGGGATGCATCTAGCTCCATCGCGCTGCGAGCCTACCCGCCCGATAACTCTCTTGTCAAGTCCCCGCATTCTAATCTCAAAACATCCCGGGTGCCCCCGCCTGCCCGCGGGTGCCGCTCCCTTGTAGCTCAGGGGCTTCAGCCCCTGAGGCTTTTCTCCTTCCTCTCCCCGGGTGCCCCACCCTTGGTTTGTAAGGGTGGGGATTTTGACTTTGCCTTTCCCTCCTGCCCGCCGTCTTTTTTCCGTGTCATCCCGACCGGAGCGGCCGGCTTTTTCCTCCGCTCGCGAACGCGAGCGCCGGCCGCGTAGTGGAGGGATCTGCTTCGCTCTGTCTGTCGCTCTTGTCCCCGCCACCGCTGCCGCAGAAAGAATGTGACCGTCCACCGCTTCGATAAGTAATACTCATTAGAAGCCCAGCGCGAGACTCCACGCCACTGGACGAGGTATTCGCCAACTTCTAGACTAGCCACGCAATGAAAGCGCTGTTCATCGCACTGCGCGCTGCACTCTTTGCTACCGGATTCATTTTTCTGTGGGCCTGGGCCGCACTCGGCGTTCAGCGCCGCTACGACAGCACCTTCGGCTTCGCGTTGCCTGGCTGGACGCGCGCTTTGGGCATCGCCGTGATTTTCGCCGGTGGAGCTATCGCGCTCGCCTGCATCGCCACGTTTGTCACCCGCGGGGAGGGTACGCCCGCGCCCATGGACCCGCCGCGCAAATTCGTTGCCGCCGGTCCGTACAAGTTCGTCCGCAATCCCATGTATATCGGCGGCTTCATCATGCTCGCGGGTTTCGGCCTCTACAAACAGTCGCCCGCGATTCTGCTTTTCACGCTGCCCTGGCTGCTCCTGGCTCATATTTTTGTTCTCCTGTACGAGGAGCCGCACCTTCGCACAACCTTTGGCGCGCCCTACGACGCCTATTGCCACTCCGTCCGCCGATGGCTGCCCCGCGTCGGCCCCACGCCGCTGTAGTGGCCGGTCTTCCGCGTTGTGCGCGTCCCGGTTCCTACCGGGAAGACCGGTGTCTTTCCTGCATAGTCGTGGTGATATTTGACACCGCAACAACCAATCACTCACCATCAGGTGGAGGTGCTTGCATGCCGGCGAAACCACGATTTGAACCGCCGACCCAACTCATAACGTTTGCTTGCCCGCACTGCAAGAAACTAAACACGATCAAAGTTCTGAGAGTTGTTGATTTTTCGCTAGTGGCGAGTCGCGCGATAGTCTGTGCCGGATGCGCGAATTCATGGGAGAGGGTTTTACCAGGCCCAATTTGTGACGGCCCGCACCTCAAAAAAACGCAAGCCGGCAAGGTGCCCCGCAGGCAGGTAAGCCGTCAGCAATGGACTTTGACTGCGGGAAAAGAGTCCCTGACCAAAGAGCCGGCGCTGGCCGTCTTGATGCTTCGGCTCGGGGCATCTATCAACGCTCTGAAAGCAGCCCAGAGGATGACTCTCCTTGCCCGTAGGACCCCTGGGCTGGTGGGTCTGCGTGACTTGTGTTGGACGTTTCTGATGGCGGCGGCGCAATTGAAAGAAGCCATTGACACGTTACTCAGGGGGAATCTAGCTGTTATCAGAGAGGCCGCCAGGAAGGGTGGCGCTTCGCATGTTGAGAGGGAGCAAATTGACGCACTGATCGACGTGGGGCCAGACTCTCTCTATTCTCGTGTGCTGAAAGCCACACGCGACCAGATCACATATCATTGGGACAAGAGGCCATTCGAGAACTGGCGACAAGCTCAAGGTGACAACGCCGTTGTATGGGTACTCGGCGAGGGAGAGCGCGAGGCTGATATAGTCCATCTCGCCGCAGTTACCGCTCTAACAGAGGCAATCTTGCCTAATCCAGCGTATGAGGAACTAAACAAGAGAGTCGTTGAGGTCTCTCAAGGGTGCGGTGTCGTGATCCGGGTTTTCCAATACGCGATCGCCGGATACCTAGAGAGTTACGGGGCCGAGAATAGTCCCTTTCCAGACGTGGTTGCCTGAAGGCAACTTGGCACGTTCACATACCTAGTTTTTCAAAAAGAGCGCGAACCCTTTTGTTGCATTCTTCACCTGATCTTGCTGCCGCCCGCGCCGTTAATTCCGCCCCATTGCCAGCCAGCCCCAAATTCTCACCATTCCCTGCATACTACTTAACCAGTCGGTAATTCCATGATATCCTCGGCCGTGAGTTCTCGATATCAGCCCGCCAAGAGTCCCGCTAGCCCCTCGTCTCTCCTTGTGCGTGGTCCCTGTTTTGTCCCTCCTTTGTTTTCATACTCTTACGAAGCCCTTTTTTCGCATCTCTTTTGTTTTGACATTCTTGCGCACTCTTTTGCACCTGCCAAAAACTCAACTCTTTTATTTTCAATTAATTCCGCACTCTTTGGTAAAAACACCCGGGTGGGGGGAAGGGGTGCGCTGTTTCCAGTGAGCGCGCCTGAGGCTAAGTCCAGCCACGATCCCTCCACTGCGGTCGGGATGACAGATGAGATGCGCGGCGCGAAGTTCCCGGTAAGCCTTCTGCTCGCAAGAGGGTTTGTGCCTCCTTTGTTTTCATATTCTTACAAATCCCTTTTTCAGCAACTCTTTTCCTTTGATATTCATACAAATTGCCCCCCGGGGGTGGGGGGCCCTACGCATTTCGAGTTTCGCGTTTCGAGTTTTGTCGACCCATTCGTCCCATCTCGCGTTCAAAAAATTCGTCCGTTTCATCCATCGCGAACAAAACAAACCGTTTTTCATACCCTGTGGCTTGCCGCAACAAGAAATTGCGTCTGTGTCTTGGTGACCGCGAAGCGGTCAACTATACTTCTCCTGTCCCCGAAAGAAAGTAAACGTGAGCAAACTTCGCATCTCCATCGTGCAGTACATGAACACCGCGCCGCTGGTGTGGGGCTTTACCAATGGTGCGCTGCGCGGCAAGTACGACTTGAGCTTCACCGTGCCGTCGCTTTGCGCGGAGGCTTTGCGCGGCGGGGCCGCGGACGTTGCCATCATCCCGGCCATCGAGTACCAGCGCATCGAGGGCCTGATGGTTCTTCCAGACATCGCCATCGCCGCCAAGAACCGGGTGCGCAGCCTGCTGCTGATTTCCAAGAAACCGATCGCGGAAGTGCGGCGCATTGCGCTCGACCGCAGCTCGCGCAGCACGCAGGCGCTGGTTCGCATCCTCTGTGCCGAGCATTGGAAAATTACTCCGGAATTTTTTGAGGGGCCTCCGGATGTTGCCGCCATGCTGCAGGAAGCCGACGCAGCGCTCTTGATTGGCGATCCCGCGCTGCGGCTGTCGATGGAAATTGAGAAAGGGGCGCCCGGCGCAATACCCGGTTTGCGCGAAAAGCTGCACGTTTATGACATCGCGGAAGAATGGCGAAAAATGACCGGCCTGCCGGCGGTTCTGGCGGTGTGGGCGGCGCGGCCCGATGCCATAACGCCGGAAGTATTCGCCGATTTTGCGGCGTCCCGCGCGTATGGTATGGCGCACCTTGCGGAGATCAGCGAGCAAGCCGCGCACGAACTGAATTTGCCCGCGGCGGCGCTGGTTGCTTATCTGCGCGACAACATCGATTTCTCGCTGGATGCGGAGAACCGCAAAGGCCTGGAACATTATTTCAACCACGCGGCGGCGCTGGGACTCACCCTGCGCGCGAAGCCCATCGCATGGGCACTCGATCCGGCCAAATTGGAGACTTTACGAGCGAATACTTAGCAGGTTGGGGAAAAGTGCTTGAGACCATTTCCTCAGGGGCTGAAGCCCATTGAAAGCCAAGCATTTAATGTCGGAGCTAAAGCTCCGACCCCCTGTAGGCGCGGGGCTTTAGGGGAGTTGCTGAAAAGCTCCCATTCGTGTCATCCCGAGGAGCCGCAGGCGACGAGGAATCTGTTTTTTCTTGGCTTTTTCGGAAAAAGCAGATCCCTGTAAGTTCACAAACGAAGTGCAACAGGTGAGCAGGTGAGCGCAACCTGCTAGAATAAAACGCGGTTGGAAGAAGGAATTATCTTGGCACTGACGAAACAAGAAGCGCTGGAGATGCTGCAATCCGACGACCTGGTGGGTCTCGGGATGGCCGCGCACCAACTGCGCCTTGCAAAGACGGACCCGCGCGTGGCCACCTACCAGATCGACCGCAACATCAACTACACGAATTTCTGCACGGAGTATTGCTCGTTCTGCGCGTTTTACCGGCCGCTGGGCGCGAAGGACGGATACATCCTGTCGTTCGAGACCATCTATCAAAAGATTGAAGAGATGCTCGCGCTCGGCGGAACAGGAATCCTGCTGCAAGGCGGGCTGCATCCCGACCTGCAAATCGGCTACTACGAAAACCTGCTGCGCTCGCTGAAGGCGCGTTTCCCGCAGGTGCACCTGCACTGCTTTTCCGCTCCGGAGATTTTGTGCATCGCGGAAGTGAGCGAGCTGAGCGTGCGCGAAACCATTCAGCGCTTGATGGACGCGGGGCTGGATTCCATTCCCGGCGGCGGCGCGGAAATTCTGGATGATGAGGTTCGCGGAAGAATTGCGCGGCTGAAGTGCACCAGCGACGAATGGGAGGAGATGCACCGCACCGCGCATGCGCTCGGCCTGCGCACCACCGCGACCATGATGTTCGGGTGCGGAGAAGAGTTGCGCCACCGCGTGAATCACCTCGAACGCATCCGGCGCATTCAGGAAGATACCGGCGGATTCACAGCGTTCATTCCCTGGATGTTCGCCACGGAAAATACCGCGCTAGGCAAAAAAGTGCAGGAAGCCACGGCGGTGGATTACCTGAAGACACTGGCGGTGAGCCGCTTGTACCTCGATAACATAGACCACATCCAATCCAGCTGGCTGACGCCGGGGATCAAAGTCTGCCAGGTGGGTTTGCAGTTCGGCGCCGACGACGTGGGCAGCATTCTGATTGAAGAAAACGTGGTCTTCGCCGCCGGGGTGAAGAACCGCACCAACGAAAGCGAATTGCGCCGCATCATCTCCGACGCCGGGTTCATCCCCGCGCAGCGCGACACGCTGTATCGCTCCTACGCGCTGAAGTAGGGGCACGACCCATTCGACAACGCTCAGGGCAAGCAATATCGTGCCCCTACGCTTTCGGGATGCTTATTATTTCTTGCTGGGGTCGTACATGGAATGAAGAATTATTTTGACCACGGTACCGTCGGGCACTTCGACGTCTTCGAGCAGGTAGAGAACGCCGCCGCGATATCGCGCGGGAATTAGCCGCGGCCCGGATTTTTCGCCGGCAGTTTGGCTTGCCGGCTTGGATGGCGCGGCGCCGGTTTTGCCGGCGGTCTCATCCATAGCCTGATTGGCCAGCAAATCGGCTTCCTTGTTTTGCTCGCGGTAGACGTGTTCGATGCGGAAAGATTCCAGCGCTTGCGACATTTTTTTTGCGCGCTCGAAGAGCGGCCGAAGATCCTCGCTTTTCACTTTGTACTGGCCGCGCATCTGTTTGACCAGCAGTTCGGAATCGCTTTCGACGCGCAGCGACCGGACGCCGTGAGATTCCGCATAATCGAGCGCGGCAATCAGGCCGTAATATTCCGCGACGTTGTTGGTCATGCGCCCGATATATTTTTTCAGCTTGGCAACGATTTGGCCGCTGCCATCGCGAATCACCACGCCATAAGACGCCGGGCCGGGATTTCCCCGCGAGCCGCCGTCAATATTCGCGCGATACGCGGCGGTTGCAGCAGGCTTGGCGTCAGCGGCAGCGTGGTCGCCGAAGAGTCCTTTTCCATGCGGAGGTTGTGGCTTCTTACGCATCAGGAGGGGTCGGACGCGATCTCTCCCGAGGGAGATACTTTGGGCTGGGTCAAGGGTTCCAGGGAAAACAGGATGAGGCCGCAGTTTTCACAGCGATGGATCTCTTCGTTGCTCTCCAGGCGCAACTGCTGGAGGATGTGCGGAAGGACGCGGAGGCCGCAACCCTTGCACTGATCGTCGCGAACGCGGGCGAGCGCCAAGCCATTGTGGCGCTTGGCAACGCGCGCGTAGAGTTCGCGGAGCTCCTCGGGCACGGGAACAATTGTGCGCTCGCGTTCAGCGAGAGCGGCTTCGAGTTCTTTTTTCTTCGCGATCATTTGCAATTTGAGTAGGTCGCGCTCGGCGTTGATGGTTTGCTCGGCGGCCTTCAGAGCGGCTTCCGCGGACTTGACGCGGAGTTCGGTTTCTTCCGTGACCATCATGATTTCCAATTGGGCGTCTTCGGCCTTGGCCGATTCGGCTTCGGCGCCGGCGATTTCGTGCTGCAAGGCTTTGTAGGCTTCGTTGGTTTTCACCGCGCTGGTCTGGTCGCGGTATTTGCGGGCGCGGTCTTTCCACTGCTGAACTTCAAATTCAAACTTTTTGCGCTCCCCGAGGATTTTGTTGTGAGCGTCTTTGGCGGCAGCAACAGCGGCGCGCGCTCCGTTTAGCTTGGCGTCGGCTTCCAGGACACGCTTGGGAAAGGAGTCGATCTCGGCGCGCAGGGCGGCGATGTGCTGGTCAATGCCTTGGAGATCCAGAAGGTGCGGAATAGCAGGATGCATGCGAAAGAAGTTTAACACAGGCAAGGGCCGCCCCAGGTGCATCGCAGGGCGGGTGTCCGCGGTTTCCTTTGTAGGAATGACCGCGAAGCGGTCAATTGTAGGTATGACCGCAGAGCGGTCAATCTTTGCGAGCACGCGTGCGAAACGTGTACAATTTGCGTGAAGATTTTGAGGAGGAATGCATGCCGCATGTTCAGATTACCTGGGTGGAGGGACGCACGCCCGAACAGAAAAGAAAAATTGCAGAGCGGGTGACACAGGTCCTGGTGGAAGACGGAAGAGCAAAACGCGAGAACATTCACGTGGCGTTTCACGACGTGGCGGCGACGGATTATGCGGAGGCGGGGGTACTGGTCGTGGACCAGAAGCGGACACCTTAGGCACGCCAAAAAGGGCGAGCGCCTGGACGAACTCAGGGTAAAAAAAGCCCCGCCATTAACGGAGAGCGGAGCAATCGGAAGCGGCTAGTGCCGGTCCAACTTGTGGCGTTGCAACTTTTTGTGACCAGGCTCCCCGCAAGTCGTTTTACACGAGTTGACAGACAACCAAGTTTCCCAAATTTATTTCTTTTAGTTGGACCGGCACTAGGATGCACGCAGGTCGCGGCGCACCAGCGTGGAATCGAGAAAATAGCCGATGCCCACAGCCAGCGGGATGATACCGAAGGTCGCGGCGACCAGGGTCTCCGGCTCTCCCACGATGCGGGCGATGAGGCCGAAGGTAACCATGTAGCCGATGGCGCCGCTGACCAGCAGGATGCCGGCACGTCGCGAGCGCGCCGCCTGCGACAACTCCGGCTCCATGGGAATTTCCACGCCACGGGCCAGCGCCGCGAGGCGCTCTTCTGAGCGCAGTTTGCGCACGCGATAATAGGTATACAAACCTGCCAGGGGAATTCCAAAAATCATGATGACCGCCGCCAGTCCAATGACTTCTCCGTTCATAAGTTACTCCTTCTCTCGCTTGCCGAGTGTACGTTTTGATGCGGGAACCGCTGTCACAAGTAAGTACGAGAGGGCAGGGACAGAAGTTCCGTGAACAGAAGAGGGTGGCGCAACCCACCCGGTCAGCAGCACAGCAGTTCAAATGGGGATTTACGGCATATATCCCTGAAAGCCCTCATCCGGGATTGGCAGAAGCCGGGCAGAAAACGCAGCATGTCAATTTTTGATGGAATCTTTAGTTCAATTCGCGGACCTTCATGGTTTGATCGACCAGGTAATCAGGGAAGCGGAGGTGCGAATCGGGGGGCGGAGGCGCGTGCCTTGCGAACACATTGAAATCAGACGCGGAACATTCGATCGAGTAGACGTAGCCGTTGCGCTCAGAGTAAAGATTCTCGGATGGCTCGGCAGAGGAAAGCTCGTCCAAAGAAAGGCACTCGCTCTTGGTAGTGATGTGGGTATGCTCGGTCTCCGCGATATGTAACAAGCTTCTGCGCACACCGGCAAGACGCAGGGATTGAGCGATGGTTATGCCTTGGCCGTCGACGGACATCACTTTCAGATATTTGAAGACACCCAAGCAGAGAACCGCGGCAGCGGCAAGAAAGTAGAAGAAAGATCGCATTTACTAATTTTCCAAGTATCCCGCAGGCAGAGCAAGACACGAAAGCGACTGTGTTGCGAGATCAATAAACTGTTCTTTGCCAAGGCCGAGGAGTGTTAGCGGGAAGGCCGGGTGGAGGGGAGAAACCGATCAAGCCAGCCAGCGGAATTGCTCAACAAGCGGGTATGCCACGCAACGAGCGGCCAGGGCAATCTAAAGTTGACACCAGAGGACGGCAGGCATATCGTTTTGCGGAAGGAAAAAATTGAATTCGGAAATTCCCGCTTAGACTTGAAGGGGGACTTATGCGAGGCATTCCTAGATTCTTGTTCGCGGTGTTGTTGCTCACCGGGTTTCTGACCGGCACGCGCGCCTATGGACAGGGCGGCGCGACGGGCGCGATCAGCGGCGTGGTGACGGACACCAGTGGCGGGTCGGTTGCCGGCGCGGAGGTGCAGATCATCGATACGCGCACGGAAGCCCTTGCGCGCAGGCTTACGACAAATACAGAGGGATCGTTCGTCGCAGCTCTGCTGCCTCCCGGTACCTACTACGTGGTCGTAAATAGAGCCGGCTTCGCTGAAGCCAAAGCCCTCGGGATCGAAGTGCACATCACCGAAACGACGCGTATCACAATTGCGGTGAAACCCGGCACGGTGTCGGAAAAAGTGGAAATTTCCGCGCAGGTCACGAGCGTCGAGACGACCAACGCCACCACCGGCCAGTCCATCGGCACCGAGACCGTTCGCCAGTTGCCCCTGGCCACACAGAACTATCAGCAGCTTCTAACCCTCTCCACCGGCGCGCAGAGCGAATTGAACGCTTCTGCGCAGCTCGGGCGCGGCAATGTTCGCGTCATCGTCAACGGCCAGCGTGAGGACAACAACAACTACCTGATCGAAGGCATCAGCGCGACGGACTACAACGTGGCGCAGTCGACGAACGTGCCGCTGCCGAACCCCGATGTGATCCAGGAATTCAAGGTGCAGACATCGCTCTATGACGCCAGCCAGGGCCGCAACGGCGGCGGCAACGTCAACGCCATCCTGCGATCGGGCACAAAGGATTTTCACGGCGACGTCTACGAGTACTTCCGCAACGACAAGCTGAATGCCAATGAGTTTTTCCTGAACGCCGCCGGGCAGTCCAAGCCCCCGGTCAAACAGAACATTTTCGGAGGCAGCCTGGGCGGCCCCGTCGGCGAGGAGAAATACGGGTTCTTCTTTGTCAACTACCAGGGCACGCGCCAGCGCAGCGCTCTTTCCCCGGGCACACAGATCAATAACCCGGCTTTCCCCGTGCTTCCGCCCGACCGCGATGCGGCATCCATTGCGGCCGCGTTCAGCACGGCGGCTTTTCCCCTGACCGCGGTGGACATCGACCCGGTGGTGCTGGCCTTGTTGAATTTTAAGAGCGACCAATTCGGCAGCAGCCCGGGTGGGTTCCTGATCCCCTCGATCCCTCCTCCGACGCCCGGAGTTTTCGGGGGCACGGCTCCCTTCATCATCAGCAAGACGGGTAAGTATACCGACGACCAGTTCACCACGAACTGGGATCGCGAATTCCGCGGCGGCAAGGACAAAGTCGCCGCCCGCTTCTTCTTCTCCAATTCGGAATCAATCCTTCCCTTCGGCGCCGGTGGCCTCCAGGCTTCCCTCGGCGGCACTCTTTCGAGCAGCATTAGCGCCACCGATCTCAATTTCCCCTATGACCTGCCGTTGAAGGGCCGGTTTTTTACCGGCAGTGAAACGCATCTCTTTTCACCGACACTCGTAAACGAGTTCCGCTTCGGCTTTGTGCGCATTGACTACAGTCTGGTCAACATCCCGCCGGTAACCGCAAGCGATTTGGGCATCAACCGGCCCACGAACAACGTGACGAAGTCCATTTACAAGTTCAGCATTTTTGGGGCGGGCTTTCAGCTCGGACCAGCGCCACCAGCGGACCAGTTCCAGACGCAGAATAATTTCAACTTTGTGGATACGGTGAGCTGGGTGCGGGGCTCGCACGTGTTCCGGTTCGGCGGCGAGTACACTCGGGTGAACCTCGACAAGCAGTTTCCCCAGGTTTTTAACGGCCAGCTCTTTTTCTTCAACACCACGGGAGGAGCCAATGCGTTCCAAAAATTCCTCATCGGCGCTCCCGACGGCAGCTTCGGCGGCGGCGGCGTATTCAATCACGAATATCGGACCAATGATTTCGCGTTCTTTGGCCAGGATGACTGGAAGGCTCGCAAGAACTTCACGCTCAACCTCGGTCTGCGGGTCGAGATGCTTGGCGCGTTCCGGGACAACCTGTGTCACATCGGCAATCTGGATGCGGATTTGGCCAATCAGGGTAAGTACCCGTACATTTACGGGAGTTGCGTCAAGAGTCTGAACGTTTCAGGACTCGATCCGACGGGCAGCGATACGACCTACAGGAACAACTACGCGATGGGGCTGGAACCACGCGTCGGTTTCGCATGGGACCTCTTTGGCCGTCATACCACGACGATCCGCGGCGGTTTCGGTATCTACTTCGTCCGCGAGGATGTGGGCACGGCGGACCAGCTTTCCTTTCAGGCGCCGTTCCTGCCTATTGCAGCCGCGCCTGGGCCGCCGGGGAGCTTGGCGAATTTTTTTCTGACTCCGCCGAATAATCTGCCGGCGGCAGGAGTTCTGGATCCAAACTTTGTTCCGTGCCTCGGCGCTTTCGACAGATTCTTCGTAAACGGAACGAGCACACCTACTGCGGATACGACGCAGACGCCAAACTTTGTGTGCAGCGGTGCTGGGCCGGGCGTGATCCCTTCGCAGTTCTTGTTCGGCCTGGTTGAGCCCAGGCACTTCGTTGCCCCCAGTACACAGCAGTGGAACCTGACCGTTCAGCGCGCGCTCGGCCACGACTGGGTCGTGGAAGTCGGCTACGTGGGCACGCATGCCGTACATCTGCGCGAAACGCGCACCAACATTCAGGCCCGGCTCGCCACTCCGGCTAACCCGATCATCCTGACCGGGACGGGGGGACAGCAGTTCACAATCACGACAAACACATTTAGCAACGGTCCGGCTCGTTCGAACAATTCGGGCATAAACGGCTATAGCTTCATGCAGCTTTTCGCCAACGACGCGTATTCGCATTACCACTCGTTGCAAACGACGGTGTCGCGCCGCTGGGCGGCCGGTTATTTCCAAGCGGCGTACACGTGGTCGAAATCCACGGATGCCACATCGAGCGGCAACACCGCACTCAATACGGCCTTCAACGACGAGTCCGATCTGAAAAACTCCCGCGGCCTTTCCGACTTCGACCGCAAGCATCGGCTTTCGGTCAGCTACCGTTACGACCTGCCATTTTTCTCAAAGGCGGAGGGGTGGAAGCGCGTGGCTCTCAGCAGCTGGGCCGTGAGCGGGATCACAATCTTCCAGTCCGGCGCGCCATTCTCTGTTATTGATTCCTCCGCGGGAACTGCGATCCTCGGCGGCGGATTGGCGTCCGGTACAGCAGGCGCGAGCCTCGCACCCGGGGGCTCGATCAGCGCGGGCCTCACGAGCGGCGATATTCATACCCGGGTGGACAACGGCTACCTCAATCCGGCGAACTTTGTGTCCGCGCCGCTCGTGGATGCCGCCGCGTGCAACAGCGATCCGACCGGAAACTCCTGTACGTCGCTGTTCGGCGACCTTGGCCGCAACATCTACCGTGGGCCGCACCAGCAGAACTGGGACTTCTCCCTGCTCAAGAACTTCAAGCTCACGGAGAGAAATTCCCTGCGCTTCACGACGGACTTCTTCAACGTCTGGAACCATGCCAACTTCGCGAACCCCGGCAACGGCACGGCCACTGACGTGGAGATCCCCGGTGCCTTCGGCAGGATTTTTTCTACCGTCGGCACGCCGCGGCTGATCCAGTTCTCATTGCGCTACGCGTTCTAGTTCGCAAAACTGTGCATGAAGCGAAGGGGTGGTTAGTTTATTTCGCGGACCTGCATGGTGGCGTCCATGGCCAAATTGGGGTAGCGGATGGGGGAGCCCGCGGGCGCGGGGGCGTGGCGCGCACTGACCGTAAAGTCGGAAGCGGAACACTCGACAGAGTAGGAATAGCCGTCGCGCTCGGAACGCGTCATGGTCATGGCACCGGAAGAGAGGAGTTCGTCCAGCGGCGCACAGTGGGAGTTCTGGGCAATGAAGCCGCGCTCCGCCTGCGCGATCTGCAGCAGATCAGCGCGCACGCCGGTCAAGCTGATGGCCTGGGTGGAAGCAGTACCTTCGTCCGTGGTGGGCATTTTCTTGAGATAAAAATAATAGACACCAAAAGAGATGGCGGCGGCAACCAGGACAAGGGCCAAGGCACGCATGGCTAGATTCTGTCTCTGCCTAAAGGTAAGCGCAAGACCCGCGAGATCAAAGTGTGCAGAAGCGAACAACGGCCCAGTTTGCTTATGGGGCCCGATGAAGCGACGAAGAGCCCGGAGCAATGAGGAAGCGAGCTGAGTGTAGCGAGGTAGGCAAACAACGCCGGATTTCAATTGACAGAGGGAGACGTCTCCAGTAACACAGAGGTACGCCACCTACCACAGGAGAGTTCTCAATGAAGACAAAGTCCCGGCCCGCCTTTGTTCTGGCGCTACTCGTATCGCTCAGCATCGCGGTTCCCACGGACGCCTGGGCCGCGCCACAGACCGCAGGACAACGCGCCGGGGAGGTTTCGCGCTTGATTCCCGCGGTGAGCATCACCCGCGGCACGAAAACGCTGACCGCCGCCGCAAAAACGGCGGTGGACTGGCAAGACCTGTTGAACACACAGGCGAGCGCTCGGGCGCGCATCGCGCTGGATGATGGATCGGTGCTAAACGTAGGATCGGAATCTTCCCTGCGCGTCGTGAAGCATGATGCGGGGGCGCAGCAGACGGACCTGGAGCTAACCTACGGGAAGCTGCGCTCACAAGCGCAAAAGATTGCGCAGCCCGGCGGAAAATTTGAAGTACGCACAGCGGCGGGCGTCGCGGGCGTTGTGGGCACGGATTTTTACGTTGCGTACCTGAATAACGTTATGAGCGTGATTGTGTTCGAAGGCGTGGTGAAGGTCTGCAACCTGGCCGGGATCTGCGTGGAAGTGAGTGGCGGGCAGATGACCACGGTGCGCAATGGAGACAGCGCCGGACCGGCAGCCCCCGCGCAGGCGGCCACGAGCCTGGTGACGGAAGCAGCGAGTAACACGGATGTGGGCGGACTAAGCGCAGCGCCGGCGCAAGTTGCCCATCACATCAGCAAGGGCGCGGCGATTACGCTGGGGATTCTGGCGGTGATACCGGCTGTCGTGATTCCAATCGTAGTGACACGCGGTTCATCGGGCGGGACGGGTGCGGTGCTCAAGGGTTGCGATCCGAAGATAGAGCAGTGTACATAGTCTTGGCAATGTAATCTGACCAGTGAAATCACTTGGCCCTGGCTGCAAAACGCAGCCAGGGCTTTTCAATTAACTGGCACCATACAACGGTCTCCATGGAGCAACCATCGAAGAAGCATTATGCGGCGCGTGATTCCTCGGACTGTGCTGCTTTGTCTGGTTCCCGGCAGTGGCGTACACTGAATGTTCCGTGATGCCGTGTAAACCTGAGTGAGGCTTTCTTTGACCACATTTCTGCGTAGCCACGTTGTTCCCTTCTTATGCGCCATGACAATGCTGAGTACCTTGGGGCCGGCAACCGCGCCAGTGGCGCAGGCCGCGCCGCCGGATGCCGCGGTGAAGCGCTCGCCTTTGCTGGATGTGATGAAGGCGGAGCTGGACCGCTCGATGGCGACGCTGGGGACGCTGGATCCGCCGGCCTACTACATCGGATATACGGTGACGGACTCGCAGCGCGCAAACGTTTCCGGTTCGAACGGGGCGTTGCTGAGCAGCGAGGCAGCGCGCAACCGCTGGCTGGAAGTGAGCGTTCGCACCGGCAGCTATGACCTCGACAATACGCACAAGGTAGGGGAGCGGCTGTCGCCCAACGGCGGCCCAGGCACCTCGGCGCCGGTGGACGATGACGCGGATGTATTGCGGCGGGCGATCTGGCTGGAAACCGACAAGCAGTACCGCGCCGCAGAGGAAGCGCTGATCAAGATCAAGACGGGCAAGGAAGTAAAGGTGGAAACGGCGGAAGGCCGCGCACCGGATTTTTCGCGTGAAGAGGCGCATACGTATATTGGCCCGCGGATTTTTTTCACGCTGGACCGCAAGCCCTGGGAAGAAAAGGTGCGCGCATACACCAAGGCATTTCGTGAATCGACGGCGGTCATCAATTGCATCGTGACGTTCACCGCACAGGCGCAGAACATCTACCAGGTGACCAGCGAAGGCACGCAACTCCAGCACGGGCAGATTCGCTACCGGCTGGAATTGTTCATCCAGGGGAAGGCCCCGGACGGGATGGACCTCGACCGCTACTACAACTTCGATTGGGTAAATCCCGGGGATGCGCCGGACGACAAAGCGGTGTACGCGGCGGAAGCAACGATGCGCAAGGAACTTGAAGGACTGGTCGCCGCGCCGATTAATGAACCGACCGTGGGGCCAGCGCTGCTTACCGGCCGCGCGGCGGCGGTTTTCTTCCACGAAGTGTTTGGCCACCGGGCCGAGGGGCACCGGCAAAAGGATGTCGCCGAAGGCCAGACGTTTGCGAAAAAGGTTGGCGAGCAGATTCTGCCGGAGTTTTTGAGTATCGCGGATGACACGACGATGAAGAAGCTTGGCTCGCAGGACCTGCTGGGCTATTTTCAATTTGATGACGAGGGAGTGGCGGCGCAGCGCGTGACGCTGGTGGACCACGGGGTGCTGAAGAATTTTGAAATGTCGCGTTCTCCCCTGGTGGGTTTCCAGCATTCGAACGGGCATGGAAGGCGACAGCTGGGCGCGACTTCCGTATCGCGGCAAGGCAACTTGATCGTGCAGAGCAGCAAAATGGTGACGAACGCACAGCTCCGCGCAAAATTGATCGAGCTAATCAAAGCGCAAGGCAAGCCTTTTGGATTGTTGATCGACGACATTGCGGGAGGATTTACATTTACCGGGCGCGGACAGCCGCAGGCGTTCCAGGTGCTGCCGCTGGTGGTCTACAAGGTGTATGCCGACGGGCGGCCCGACGAACTGGTGCGCGGAGTGGACATTGTGGGAACGCCACTGGCCGCACTGACGAAGATTGTGGCGACCGGCGATACACCGGAAGTTTTCAACGGCTACTGCGGGGCGGAATCAGGCTCGGTGCCGGTGGCAGCGGCAGCTCCCGCGATACTCACTTCGGAATTGGAAGTACAGAAGAAGGAAACTTCCACGGACCGGCCGCCTATTTTACCGCCGCCGGCGCATGACGGTGAGCGCTCCGCGGCTCCCGGGAGCGAAGCAAAAACGGGAGGCCTGCAGTGAAGCACGCAACATGCGCAACATGGAAGATGGCCATTATTCTTGCGGCGGGGCTTTGCTGGAGTGGAGCAGCTTTGGCGGAGACACCGAAGGAGAACGATCAAACGCTGCGCGCGATGCGCGATGAAATGGCGCGGGCGAAAACCCGGCTGGAATTGAAAATACCCGGCACAGAGCTGCCGGTGCGGCCGTATTACGTGGAATACCGTTTGCTGGATATCGAGGTGAAAGAGGTTGTCGCGGAATATGGCGCGCTGCTCTCCAGCACGCGAACGAAGAACCGCTTTATGAACGTGGTAGCGCGCGTAGGAGATTACAAGCTGGACAGCTCGAATTTTGTAAGCGAAGACAGTTTCCGCGGATTCATCGGACCGACGGGGACGGTGGGAATCGATCGCGATTACGATTCGCTCCGGCAGGACCTGTGGATCGCGACGGACCAGGCGTTTAAGGAAGCGGTGGAGACCTATTCGCGGAAACAGGCTTACCTGAGCAGCCTGGCGCGGCAATCCGACATTGACGATTTTTCGAAAGCGGGGCCGGTGCAGAACATCGAGCCACTGATCACGCCGGATTGGTCCAGCCGAAACTGGGAACAGGAAGCGCGGGATACTTCGGCGGTGCTGCGGGCTTTTCCGCAGATTTACGAGTCGCGGGAAACGTATTACCTGGTGTACGCAACGGAATACCTGATGACCAGCGAGGGCACGGAGATCCGCACGAACCGCAGCTTCGCGGCGATCGAAACGGGAATGAACGCGCTGGCCGACGATGGCATGGCGCTGAATCATTATTACGCAGCGTATGCGCCGCGGCCGGCGGAGCTGCCGAACGTGGATACGGTGCGCAAGGACATTCGTGTTGCCGGCACGGAATTGATGGCCATGAGGGCTGCGCCGCCCGCGCCGGATTACACCGGGCCGGTGCTTTTCGAAGCGCGCGCGGCGGCACCGCTGCTTGCGCAGGTGTTTGGCCCAGCGATGAATGGAGCGCGGCCTGCGCTGGCGTTTCAGCCGGTTGTTGAGCAAATGCTGAACGGGCTCGGAGGAAAGAGCGATTGGGTGGGAAAGATGGGAGCGCGAGTTCTGCCAGCCAGCGTAACTCTTGTGGATGATCCCGGGGCCAAGGAATACCAGGGCACACCCTTGCTGGGCGGATATGGGGTGGACGATGAAGGAGTGCAGGGAGAAAAGGTCACGGTGGTGGACAGCGGCAATCTGAAAGAGCTGCTGATGTCGCGGCGGCCCGGGCCCGACTCGGAAAAGTCGAATGGCCACGGGCGAGCGGCATTCTTGAATGACGCGAAGCCAACGATGAGCAATCTCTTTTTCCAATCAAGGGAAACTCTTTCTGCTGGAGACTTGAGGAAGAAATTTCTGGACGCGTGCCGCGCGGAAAAACTGAACTATTGCGTTGTGGTGCGAGAGATGGACAACCCCGCGCTGAGCCTGCTGCACCAGGAAGAGTTCTCCGAGCTGCTGGCAAGCTTTGGGGGAAACGCGGCCACGGACCGTTTGCCGCTGATCGTCTACAAGATTTATCCGGAGGACGGCCGGGAGGAACTGGTGCGGGGAGCGCGCATCAGCGGATTGGGTACGCGAGGGTTGCGAAATATTGCAGCCATCGGCAACGATTATTTTGCTTACAACTACATGCAGAGCCAGATCAGCGGGTTTGCGGGCACGGCGCTGGGAGCGTTCGGTTCCGCGCAAAGCGGCCTGCCGGCATCGGTGGTAGCGCCTTCGCTGTTTTTTGAGGAACTCGAGGTGCGCGGGGCGCGCGGCGAGCCGAAACGCCTGCCGCTGCTGCCCGCACCGCCCATGAACGCGAAGTAGAAATGCAGGGCAAGCGAGCATACTTATGAACGATGGGACGCGCCGGGGATTTATTTTCGGGGCCGCAACAGTGGTGGCCACAGGGGCGTTCCTGGGTGTGCAGCGCGCGCTTCATCCAGCGTTCGCTGATGAGACAGAAGACGGACTGGGAACGGTCACGATTGTTCGTTTTGCGGATGACGGCAGCAGCCTCGGCCGGGTGATCGTGCCGAGAGTGAGGAAGGCTGTTGCGGAGTGGAAGAAGAAGCTTACGCCGCTGCAATTTGAGGTGACACGGCGTGGGGACACGGAATGGGCATTCTCCGGCGCCTTGTATAACGAGCATGATGCTGGAATTTACCGCTGCATTGATTGCGACAACGCGCTATTTGATTCCAGCAGAAAATTTGAATCAGGAACGGGCTGGCCGAGTTTTTGGGCGCCGCTGGCGAAAGAGAATGTGCACGAGAGAAGGGACGTCAGTTTTGGCGTGGTGCAGACGGAAGTGAAGTGCATGCTGTGCGATGGCCACCTGGGGCACGTGTTTACAGATGGCCCGGAGCCAACCGGGCTGCGGTATTGCATGAACTCGGCGGCGCTGCGGTTTGTGCCGCGGCAAAAAACCTGAAAATTGCATTTGAACCTATTGTTTAACGTCGGCTAGAAGATCCTCGTTGTCGTTGATTGAGATGCGATCGATTTTTCCGGGAATTACGAAATTCACCTTTTCCACAGAGTGCATCGCAGCAAGAGAGCCCAGCCGGGCGGTCTTGTCCCCGATGTGGGCATAGATCGGAACAACATCTTTCCAGGTTTCGGCGACACCAGAGCGCGTCAATTCACCTGTGACGGAAGTCTTGCCATCGGGAGTGGGCGAGAGCGAAACGTGAAAGTTGTACTGCGCAATGCCGGTTCCGTAGACGTACTGATTGAAGAACCAGTCCATCTTGCGGTTGCCGTCGAGGTTCATATTCTGGGTCATGTGCTTTTCGACGATGGCTTTGAAATCTTCCGTGGAGGCCGGTTTGTTATCAAAGGTCTTGCAATAGTCCTGCATCATCTCCTTGAAGATGTGTTCCGGATCCTGGTTGCGGGAATCGTTTAACTGCGCGCGAAGCATTTGTAGGACGTAGCCGCCCTTGGAATAGATGAGGTTCTGATAAGAGCCTGCATTGGTTTCTGAGGAAGCGATTCGCCGGCCCATCCAGATCGGGCCAAGGGAATCCACTTGATGGTTATGGATGTCGCCGGAGTGAAGAATATCCTTGTCGTGGCGGAATTGGGTGAGAAATTCCTTGGGATCGCGACGGTACTGCACGTAAAGCTTTCCAGAAAATTCAGCGAAGCCCTCGGAAAGCCATTGATCGTGATAACTCTTCCAACCCACACGGTGGCCCCACCATTGATGGGAACTCTCATGCCCTCTGAAGAAATCGGTCAATTGCACCTGATCCTTCATGCCGAGGGCATGGCGTTGTGTGGAATCGAGGAAGGTAAACCAACCGAGATATAGAAGTCCGGGCCAACCCTGGCCGTAGCTGCCGATGATGTTGGTAACCACGAGTTGTTTGTAGGGATAGGGGCCGAAGTAACTCTGAAAGACGCGGAGGGTGTTTCCGGTTTCGGAGCTAATGGTCTTGCCCAGAGCCGAGGCAGTTAGATTTCCGATCGCGGCCAGAGGACGTGCACCTGAACCTCCGACGGCATTTGGTCCCGCTTCCAAGCTACCCAAGGGGTTATCAAATGCAGACTGAATAGACTTGAGAAGATCATCTGGCTGGTTGTTGGCATAGACTTGGATTTCCACGTCGCCGACTTTTTCCCTAGTGATCTTGTAATCACCGAAGACAAAGCCGGCCGCCGCCAAGGGGATGCCACTTTTCCAGTTGGTGATCAATTCCTTGCCGTCTGTGGTCTCGCTGACTTTATTCCCGGTGGCAACAAGACTGAACTTTTTGGGACTCTTGAAGGTCATGTCGAAACTGGAACGAAAGGCAAACGTCTCCACTCCCAGCTCGTTGGCAAAAGCCGAGGGATACCAGCCGAAGCTTTTGCAGAAATAATTGCCGTCACCGACCTTGAAGACCACGCGTTTTCCACCGGACTGAAATTCCAGGATCTGGTCTTGTCCCGCCTGGGTGGGATCATTCAGAACAACAGCCACATATTCGCCGTAGGACTGGATGCGGTCCTTGCGTTCCCTGGCCTGATAGAATTCCAGATTGCGGCCCTTTGCATCCTTCAGGGAGCTGACGCGGAGATTCGGATCAAGAGAGAACAGAAGCACGCGTTCTCCCGAGTAGCGAGGCTGCACGGTGGTCTTGGTGGTGACATTCAACTCCGCATTTTCCGCGACGTCGGCGTTGATTTGATAGCCGGGAATCAAATAGTCCATTCGGGCGGCTGGATCGTCATAGGCGTGGCGTGGGTCGCGGCCATCGGCGGGAAAATGCATCCAGTAATCGTGTTCCTTGAAACCGCCGAGATCGGCCCAGCGGCCGATGCGAATCTCTTCGAGTTGTGTGGCGTCATCGCGGACCTCGACCCAGCCTTTTTCCTTGGTCTTGAAATCTGCCAGAAAATAGGCGGTACGCTTCAGGTCACCGGACAGGACGCTCTTGAAGAGGCGCGGGAGATACTCGGCGCCAAGTTCCTCGCGCTCCTGCTGGCGTTTGGCATACAAGTCATCACCGGAGGGGCCAGAGTCCCTCCATTTGACTTGTTTTGCGACTTCGTCGAGCAAGCCATCGGTGAAGCTGAAGGTGGCGTCGGTGAAGTTCATATCCAGCTTGTCCTGCTTGGTAAAGAGGCGGAGCTGCTGGGCTTCGATGGGATTCGGTGGATCAGCCTGCAGGCGGCCATTACCATGGAAAACGGCGCCGAAAACAACGCCGTTGACGGGCTGGGTGAACTGGATGGTGCCGTCGGTGAGAGTGATGTGAATGCGGTCACGGACGATGGAAACGTTCTCCACATGGGCATATTTCGCGGGATCCATGGCGGGGGCGGAAAGCGCGCTCCACACGCCAGCCGCGGACGCTCCGGCTGGGGGCGCCTGCGCAAAGTTTGCAGATACGAACAGATGGCACACAACAACCAACAGAACGATCTTACGAATCATGAGGGAGGCTCCCAGCACCGCAGAAAAAATAACCTGTCTTTGCTCAAACAGCAAGTACCACAATAGGTACGCAGCGATGCAAGGCGAATTTCATTGAGGAGCGGCAATTGAATGCAGGGATGATCTTGCGGACCGAAGGCATTGAAGTTGATGTAGTCTAAGCGGACGACGATGGCGACGTACATAGGCGAAATGGTGCGGGAAAAGAAGAGAGCGGCGCTGCTGAGCGTGGGCTCGGCGGTGGTTCTGGTGTCGTTGAAGACGTTTCTGGTGGCGCGCACCGGAAGTCTTGGCGTGCTGTCGGAAGCGCTGCATTCCGGGCTGGATCTGATCGCCGCCATTATCACTTTCCTTTCGGTGAGAGTTTCCGATCAGCCCGCCGACGAGCGGCATCCTTACGGGCACGGCAAGTTCGAGAATTTTTCCGCGTTTATTGAAACCGGACTTCTGTTCCTGACTGCGCTGTACGTCATCTATGAAGCCTTCCACCGAATGTTTTTCCACAGCGTACATATACAGCCCAGCGTGACGGCATTCGTGGTGCTACTGGTGGCGCTGGCGATTGACATGAATCGCGCGCGGGCGCTGACATTGGTCGCGAGGAAACATACCAGCGAGGCCCTGGAAGCGGATGCGCTGCATTTTTCGACCGATGTGTGGAGCACCATGGTGGTCATCCTGGGAATCGGCCTGGTGTGGGCGGGCGAGGCCTGGAATCTCCCGTGGCTGATTTATGCCGATGCAGTGGCGGCACTCGGCGTGGCGGGAGTGATCCTGTGGGTCGGGTCACAGCTAGGCAGACGCACGTTGGACGCGCTGCTGGATGCCGCACCTGCCGGCTTGCAGCAGGAGATTGCGCGTGCCGTGGAGCGCATGGACGGCGTGCTGGACGTCGACCGCGTGCGCGTGCGGCGGGCGGGCAGCCGGTATTTTGTGGATGCCACGGTCAGCGTGGCGCGCACGGCGAGCCTGGAGCAGGTGCATGCGCTCAGCACGGCGATTGAGAGACGCATCGAGCAAATCATTCCTTCGGACGTGATGGTGCATGCGGAGCCGCGCGCACCGCAGGGGGAACACTTATTCGAAGCCATCCGCGCGGTGGCGCAGCGCATGGGGCTGGCGATTCATGATTTGACGGCGCTGCAGCAGGGCGGGCAGCTTTTCGTGGAGCTGCACCTGGAAGTGGATGAAAACCTGAGCCTGCGCGATGCACACCGGCAGGCCACGGAACTCGAAGAAGGGATACGCGAACTGCGCGATGAAGCGACGGAGATCAATATTCATATCGAACCGCTCGGCCGGCACATTGCCACACCAGACGCTGGCGCGGGAGAACTGCGACAGCTGGAGGCGGCGGTGGATGCATTTCTGAACCAGATGCCCGCGCAATACGACGAGATCGTGAATTGTCACGATGTGCGCGTGCGGCAGGCGGAGCATCGCACTCTTGTTTCCTGCCATTGCACGATGAAGAGTACGTTGCCGATCACGCAGGTGCACGACGTGACCGCCAAGTTGGAAGACCGGGTGAAAGAACACTTTCCACAGATCTATCGCGTGACGATTCACCCGGAGCCGGTTGAAGAGCGTTAGGCAGGCTGCTGAAGAAAGTGATTTAGAGCAACGGGTGGCGATACGATGAGTTTCGACCACACGGAAAACCTTACCCTTATGAGCAACGCACAACCATCCCTCGGCTCCGCTCGGGACAAGGGAGTGGGTGTGCCACCAATACGAAGAGTGGGGGGAATGTAAGAGTAAAGCGCGGGTCTTCCCGGTAGGAACCGGGACGCAAATACCGCGGAAGACCCGCCACTACAACGAAGGTGTGCCGCGCTTGGCGAAGACTTGGGCGGCTAACGCGAGCAGCGCGGGGAAACAGACAAGAACGTAGCGCGGCTCCGGCGTTTCGAGGGTGGTGAGAAACACTGTTCGCAGCAGGATGAAAACAATCATCAGCGCCACTGCCGGGCGTGCGAAGCGCTGCTGCCAAAGCAGGAACGCTCCCCAAACGCCAAGCGCTATATAAACAATATTGAGCAGAAACAAACCGGAGGTGACGCGCTGATCGACGGGGTCTTCTTCCCACATGTAGGCCAGCGGAAAGACGTGGCCAGAGACAGGGAGGAGCTCGATGCGCGGAGTAAACCAGATGCGTACGGCACGCTTCACGGGAAGCCAGAGGTAGGTGCGAAGCGGATGGCGGGAGGTGCGCTCTTTGGCGAGCTTTGCAAAGGCAGCGTCCTCATTGGGCGTGAGGAAAAAGTCGTCGTTGTATTGGTCCAGGATGGCGGCGACACGTTCTTTTTCTTCCGGGGTGTCGAACGCGTTTGCGGGGATTTCTTCGAGATTGATGACGTCATCGTTGAGCTTCCAGGGAACGAGATAACAATCACGAACACGGTAGAGCCAGGTCTTCTCCCAGGCCATGAAGCCGTAAGGAACCAGCTCACCAGGAAGATTCGAATTCCTGGGTGCAAGGAACTGAACTTCGTGCAAAGTCACGGCGTTGCGAGCGGCCCAGGGCAGGAGCGGCAAGGCCCAAGCAATTCCCATAGGTAAAATGAGCCAAAACCTGCGCCATTCCAGGCGCAAAGACAGAAAGGCGGCGAAAACCAACCACGCGGCGATTAGGATCAGCGGGCTTTCCGGGCGAAAGAGCGTCGCCAGGCCCACGACGAACCCAGCAACAATGCTCAGTATCGTCAAGAAATGGCGGGAAAGAAAAGAGGTGAGGCGCATTCGCAATTCGGGCCCGGAGACGCTGTAACCACCGAAGCTCTTCTGTAGAAGAACAAGAAGAATGAGCGCGACGACAGTAAGAAGCGTTGCGAAAACCTCGGTGAGAGGAACAGCCGTGTAGTTGGCGGTAAAAGGGCACAAGGCGGCAAGCCAAAGTCCCGCGGAAAAGAGACGCTTGATGGTGGAGGGGCTCTCGTCTCCGGTCAGCAGCAAAGTGGCGAGAGCGCCTGTCGCAACACAACTTAAAAGATCCACCGCGATCTGGGCGAACATAACCCAGAGGCGGGCCGCATCTCCCGTTTTGCCGGCGAGCGCGTAAATGATGGCGAGAAACGCCGGATAGCCGGGCATGCGGAGATCGACCGGAGTGAGTGTGCCGGCAACGTCCATGGCGTAGATACCGTGCTTGAGCCAATTCGTGGCAATTTGCTCGTAGAGGGCAGTGTCGCCGGAGCCGGCAGGAAACTTCAGGACGAAGAAAAGACGGAGACACAGGCCCACGGCCAAGGCGGTTAATGTTCCTGGTGGCCGCAAAGCGGCCAACGTTCTTGGTGGCCGCAAAGCGGCCAACGGATTTGAGAAAACTCGCCTCATCAATGCCTCGCATCTTACAATAGAGAGGACGGAATCGCCGAGACGGACTTAGCTTCGGCCTGACATTCCAAATTGACCGCAAAGCGGTCAAATCAAGTGCGACCGCAAAGCGGTAGGCCAGGTACCCACCGCGGCATTTGGCGAAAAGGTTCCATGAAGGAACGCAGGCCAATATTTTATGACGTGGAGCGAGTGCGATGGCGCCGCACTCGCCGCGCCATGGAACTTACGGGAGCGCTGCTGACGCTGCTGCTCGCGTATTTCTTTGTGACCATTGCGGTGAGCGTGGAATTGCCCTCGGCGTTACTGCCGGACACCAAGCCGGCTTATCACGCATTGAAAAAGAAAAACACGAAGCCAGTTATTTTTCGCGAAGGGCGCCATCTGCGCGTGGCGAATATCGGAAAGGTGCCGGCGAGCTACGATCCGCTGCGTGCGGCATTCTTCGTGAGCTGGGATTCCAACAGCCTGGCGTCCCTGAAAAAGCATTACAAGAACGTTGACTTGATTATTCCTGACCAACTCCACGCGGTCACGGCAGACGGCGCCATCACCATCGTCGACTACGAGCGTTATCAGACAGTGAAGGCCAGCCCGACCGAAGCGATAGCGATGCTGAAAGACGACAAACTACACCGGTGGATGAAGTCCGCGAACGTTGAGCTGCCGCTCATGGGGCTCCTCGACAACTATGACGGTTCGACTTGGCGGGTAGAGGAAACCGTGAAGCTCCTGAGAAATCCGAGCGCCCGGCAAAACCTCATACGCGACGTTGTGGAATACGCGGTGCAAGCCCACGAAGCCGGGATCGTGGTCGACTTTGAGGAAATTCCCGACGGGAGTCAGGTTCACTTTCGGCAGTTCGCGTCCGAGCTGGGGCCGGCACTTCACGCGGTGGGGTTGAAGCTGATGATGGCGCTGCCGGCGCGCGACGATGCCTACGACTACGGATTTTTTGGCCGGCAGAGCGACGCCGTTGTGCTGATGAATTACGATCAGCACTGGTTGACGTCCCCACCAGGACCCATCGCTGCGCAGGACTGGTTCGTCGAAAACCTGCGCCAGGTGCGCGAGCTGGTGCCCGCACAGAAAATCATCGTGGCCATTGCCAATTACGCATACGACTGGTCGGAAGCGCCGCAAAAGACACCAGAACCGGCGGTATCGATGAGCGTGCAAGAAGCGCTGTTGCACGCGTCCGAGTCGGAGACAGAAGTCGAATTCGACCAAGCTTCGCTGAACCCGCACTACTCTTATTCCGATGAGCACAATCACACCCACCAGGTATGGATGCTCGATGCCATCACGGCCTACAACGAGCTGCGCGCGTGCGAGCGCATGGGAGTGCAGGGCACGGCGATTTGGCGGCTAGGCTCGTCGGACAGTTCACTGTGGCCGATATGGGACGCAACCCGGGCGGATGACACGGCCAGGCAGAAACTCACGGACATTCCCCCGGGACCAGATTTAATCCTGGAGGGAGCAGGCGACCTTTGGCGCATTGCGGACACGCCAAAGAGCGGGCGGCGAAGTTTCACCTATGATGGCGGCACGGATTTATTTACAAGCGAAAGATACGAAGCCTATCCGCTTTCCTACGATATCGATCAGATCGGCGCGGCGAACAAGAAAATCGTGCTCTCCTTTGACGACGGCCCGGACCGCCGCTGGACTCCGAAGATTCTCGATATTCTGAAAGAGAAAAATGCACCCGGCACATTTTTCGTCATCGGCGATCAGGCCAACCGGGCTCCAGACATACTGAAGCGCGAATACGCCGAGGGCCACGAAATCGGCAACCATACCTTCACGCACCCGCGCTTCGATGAGATTTCACACACGCAGTTGAAATGGGAACTCAATTTGACGCAGCGATTGATCGAGAGCACGCTCGGCGTAAAATCGATTCTCTTCCGGCCGCCGTATGGAATTGATCACCAACCGGAAAATGCGGAAGAAGTCGCGCAGCTGCCGTATCCCCAGGAGATGGGCTACGTGATCGTGGGCCAGCGGATCGACCCCAACGACTGGCGCATGCCAGATGAAAAACATCAGGTTCCAGCGCAAGAAATCGTGAATGACGTGATGCGACAGGCCGCCAAGGGAAATATCATTCTCTTGCATGACGGCGGAGGAGATCGCGCGCAGACAGTGGCGGCTTTGCCGCAGATCATTGATGAGTTGAGATCGCAGGGCTACGAATTCGTGGCGGTGTCCGATCTAATCGGCAAGACGCGCGCGCAAGTGATGCTGCCGCTCTCCGTGGAGGAGCGCTTTGAGGCGCACACCGACGGAGTTATCTTTGGGATCTTCCAGTGGTTCCGCTTCGGCATTTCCACGATTTTTATCGCTGGCATCGTGATGGTCAGCGGCCGGGCGCTGATTATCGGCATTCTTGCACTGATCGAAAAAATCCGACCGGACCATGCCGTGCTGTCGGATCCGCCGCCGAGCGTCGCGGTGCTCATTCCGGCGTATAACGAAGAGACGGTCATCGTGCAAACGGTGACGTCTATTCTGGCCTCGGACATGAAAGATCTGCGCGTCGTGGTAGTGGATGACGGCTCCACGGACGGTACCGCCGAATTGCTCGTTAAACACTTCGGGAAAGATCCGCGCGTCCAGATTGTTCAGCAAGTGAACCGAGGCAAGGCGGCGGCGCTAAACAATGCCATGTCGCACTGCAACACCGAAATTGTGGTGACCATCGACGCGGATACGGAAATCGAGCCAGACGCAATCCGCAAACTGGTGCGCCACTTCTCCGATGCAAAGATCGGGGCCATGGCGGGAAATGTGAAAGTCGGAAACCGCTCGCGATGGCTGACGCGATGGCAGGCGCTGGAGTACATCACCAGCCAGAACATGGAAAAGCGCGCGTTTGACCTGCTGAACTGCATCACGGTGGTGCCGGGAGCGCTGGGCGCGTGGCGAACCAAAGCCATCGAAGCCGCCGGCGGCATCACTGCGGACACCGTGGCGGAAGACGCTGACCTGACGATTGCGATTCGGCGGCTCGGCTGGCGCACCAGTTACGATGAAGAAGCCATCGCGTGGACGGAAGCGCCGGAAACGCCCGGGCAGCTTGTGCGGCAGCGTTTTCGCTGGACCTTCGGCACGCTACAATCGTTCTGGAAGCACAGCGACACGCTGCTGCGCCCGAAATACGGGACGCTGGGGTGGATCGCCTTGCCGAACATTTTTCTATTTCAGCTGGCCCTGCCGCTGATATCACCCATTATCGACTTAATGTTTTTGGGAACACTGCTGCTGTGGGGGCTGGCACAGCTGCGGATCGCGCAAATGCCGCAGCTCTGGACCACGGCGGACGTGGAACGCTCGGTACTGTTCTTCCTGGGCTTTCTGCTGATCGACCTGCTCACGTGCGTGATCGCGTTTGCGCTGGAGCGCAAGGAAGACTGGACGCTGCTCATTCCGGTGCTGCTGCAACGATTTTATTATCGCCAGTTGATGTACCTGGTGTTGTTCCGGTCGGTGAAAGAAGCGGTGAGCGGACGCCCGGTGGGCTGGCGCGGCGTGGAGCCGGAGGCTCCGCGAACCGTGGCCACGGCCTAAACGAACTGGCAGGCAAGCCGAATTTTCTGGGTTTTCATCCAGAGGGGGAATTGTTGTAGGATACGACTCTACTGTAGGAGGGTTCCATGGCCATCACTTTCACACTGAATGGAAAATCACAGACGGTTGACGTCAGCCCAGACATGCCGCTGTTGTGGGTTCTGCGTGACACGCTGAGCATGACCGGCACAAAGTTTGGATGCGGCATGGCGCTTTGCGGAGCCTGCACCGTTCATATCAACGGCGAGGCGTCGCGCTCGTGCATGACGCCGATAGCCAGTGTGGCTGGCAAGAAGATTACGACCATTGAAGGACTCTCCGCGGACGGCAGCCATCCCGTGCAGCAGGCGTGGATGGAAGAAGACGTTCCGCAGTGCGGTTACTGCCAGTCCGGGCAGATCATGTCGGCCGTCGCGTTGCTTGCAAAAAAGTCCAACCCGAGCGACGCTGAAATTGACGATGCCATGAGCGGAAACATCTGCCGCTGCGGCACCTACCAGCGTATCCGGAAGGCCATCCACCGCGCTGCGGCCGCGCAAATTGTTAAGTAACCATTTGCCTTGGAAGCAAGCTTTCTTTAAGTGAAAAATTGAAGTGCCCGAGGCGCGCGGATGGCCCGGTGAACCCGGCATACCTCCCGCTGCACCAGCGGTCTGCAACACGATTTTCGCCGCCCCAGGCAAGCCCATTCTCTGCCTGCCGATCCGCCGCCGAGGATCTCGCCTAGCCGGGCGGTACCCGCTCGTTGCAGAATGGCTTGTGCCATCCGCCACGATAGTTATTGGGATTTTCTCTCTCCCCATCTGGGTGTATCTGCTTTTTGCGCGCGGCGGTTTCTGGCGGCTGCGCGCGTTCAATGTTGATCGGAAAGAGATTCCTGGACCCAGCGAATGGCCGCGCGTTTTGACCATTGTGCCGGCACGCAACGAAGCGGAAGCCATCGGCCAGGCCGTCACATCGCTTCTGCAACAAGAGTATGCTGGGGAGTTCTCGGTCGTGGTTGTGGATGACCACAGCGAAGATGGCACCGCGGAAATCGCGCAGTGCACGGCGATAGAAAATAATGCAACGGATCGCGTGACGATCCGGAAAGCAGAGACGCTGCCCCCGAGCTGGACGGGAAAGCTCTGGGCGCTAAACCAGGGTATAGGAAACGTGGTTGGATGCCCGCCGGTCTTCTACTGGTTCACCGATGCGGACATCGTGCATGCGCCCGACACATTGCGCCGTCTCGTAGGAATCGCCGAGCAAAACCAGCTCGACCTTGCATCGCTGATGGTGTTGCTCCAAGCCAAGACGTTGCCGGAGCGTGCTCTGATTCCTCCCTTCTTATACTTCTTTCTGAAACTCTACCCGCCGCGCTGGATTGCGGATTCCAATGCGCGCACCGCAGGCGCTGCGGGGGGATGCATTCTGCTGCGAAACTCAGCGCTGGAACTTATAGGGGGCCTCACCGCGATCCGCGATGAGGTAATTGAAGACTGTGCCTTGGCGCGGCACGTGAAGCGCAGCGGCGGACGAATCTGGATGGGGCTGACACAGAAGAGCGTCAGCCTGCGGGAATACGCGAGTTTCCAAGAAATACGCGACATGATTGCGCGCACGGCTTTCACACAGCTTAGTTATTCCGGCCCGTTACTTAGCGGCGCGCTGGCCGGGATGTTTCTCACCTATCTCGCACCAATCGTTCTTTTGTTTATGCATCCGACGGAAGCCCGTCTGCTGGGTCTCGCCGCATGGACAATGATGTCTTTTTCGTATTTTCCGACGGTGCGCTTCTATCGCCTTTCACCACTGTGGACGCCGCTTCTGCCGCTCGCGGCGGCGTTCTATTCCTATGCGACATGGGTCTCCGCTGTGCGCTTCTGGCTCGGCCGCGGCGGGCGATGGAAAGGCCGTGCGCAAGCGCCGCGGCCTGTTTGAAACTGATTCACCACCTGCCATTCGATAATTTGTTGATTTCCATTTATTTTTGTTATCATTGGTGGGCATGACCGCGAAGCGGTCAATGGATTTGTTAGGTACAGGGCTGTATCCCATTTTGTTGGGAATGGCACCGGAGGCCGACATGAGCGTTCTACCCGATGCGGGCAACGGAAAGATCACCGTGCCCGATCTTCTGCAGCGAAAGTTTTCGGCTGCGGGTTCCCCCGCTACACAAAAAATCACCTGCTTGACGGCGTACGACTACCCAACGGCGCGCTTGCTGGATAAAGCCGGCGTGGACGTGGTGCTGGTAGGCGATTCGCTTGGCATGGCCGTGCTCGGCTATGAGAACACGCTTCCCGTGACCATCGAGGAGATGCTGCACCACACGCGCGCGGTACGCCGCGCGGTGCGACGCGCGCTGCTTGTGGTGGATATGCCGTATGGCAGCTACCAAGCGGACATCCATGAAGCGGTGGGCAACGCCATGCGCTTTGTGAAGGAAGGCGGCGCGGAGGCGGTAAAGGTGGAGGGCGGCGAGCGGCGGCTGGAATTGATCGCGCGCCTGACGGAAGCGGAAATTCCGGTAATGGCGCATATCGGACTGACCCCGCAATCGGTGAATGCGCTGGGCGGCTACCGCGTGCAGGGCAAGACGCCGGGCGCGGCGGATCGACTGCTGCGCGATGCGCGCTCCGTGGAGGCAGCAGGGGCGTTCGCGATGGTGCTGGAAGCAGTCCCTCGCGAACTTGCCGCGCAGATCACGCGCGAGGTCAAAATTCCAACCATTGGCATCGGCGCGGGCCCCGATTGCGACGGCCAGGTCCTGGTGCTGCACGACCTCCTCGGCCTGACATTTCACGCGCCGCCGAAATTCGCGCGGCAGTACGCAAATGTTGGCGAGGTCATATCAAATGCCGTACGCGAATACTGCGAAGACGTTCGCAAGGGGAGCTTCCCCTCCGACGCCGAGTCCTATCACACGCCACAGTCCTTGAAAGGCCGAAAGACGATTCCCATCGCCAGGTAAGCCGTCACGACTCGCATGGATCAAGGAGGGAGCACCATGTCGCCCGATGAAATGCGCTTGCTGTACGAATACAATGCCTGGGCGGATCATCGCTCCATCGATGCCGCGGCTGCGCTTACCGACGAACAATTCACGCGACCGCTTGGCTCGAGCTTCGCTTCGGTGCGGGATACGCTGACGCACATATACGGTGGGGAGTGGATTTGGCTGGAACGTTTTCAAGGGCGTCCCACCACCGGGTTACCGGAGGCCAGCCAGTTCGCGACATTGTCAAGCCTGCGCGCGCGGTGGATGGAGCAGGAAGTGAGTCTCCTGAAATTTGTGAACAGACTGACGCAAGAGGATCTGAACCGTGTTCTGGAATATAAGACGCTGAACTTCGGTGTCTACCGCAATCCGCTGTGGCAATCGATGCAGCATCTGGTGAATCACGGCACGTACCATCGCGGACAGGTGACCACGCTGTTGCGGCAGCTCGGCGCGCAGCCGATTGCAACGGACTTGATGCATTTCTATCACGAGCGCTCCGCGGCTGCGAGCGCATAAGATAAAAGACCACCCACCCCTGTGGAAACGATTCGAACCATAGCCTGGATGAAAGAATACACGCGGCAGGCGCGCGCGGAGAATCGCATCATCGGTTTCGTGCCGACCATGGGCGCATTGCATGCCGGGCACCTTGCTCTGGTGAAACGCGCGCGGCAAGATTGTTCGCCGGTAATCGCTTCGATTTTTGTGAATCCAAAACAGTTTGGGCCGACGGAAGACTTCGCGAAATACCCACGCATGCTGGAAGGAGATTCCGAAAAACTTGTCGCGGCAGGTATTGATTCCCTTTTCATGCCGGAAGCTGCGGAAATTTATCCACCAAACTTCTCCACCTATGTTTACGTGGAAGGATTGAGCGAGCGGCTGGAAGGCCGCACCCGCCCGGGCCATTTCCGCGGAGTGACCACCGTTGTACTGAAGCTACTGGAGATCGTACAACCACATTTTGCTTACTTTGGGCGCAAAGACGCGCAACAGGTACGGCTGATTCAGCAGATGGTGCGTGACCTAAATCTCGACACGGAAATTGTGATTTGCCCCATCGTGCGGGAAGCGGATGGCCTGGCGCTGTCCTCCCGCAATGCCTATTTGAATGGCGAGGAGCGCCGTGCCGCTACGGTGCTACACCGGGCACTACAGGCGGCACACGCCGAGATGATGGCCGGTGTGCGTGATGCCGCACAACTCCAATTGGCGCTGCACCGCGCGCTGAAATCCGAGCAACTCGCCAGAGTGGATTACGCGGAGGTTGTTGATGCGGAGACGTTCGAGCCCATAGTGCGCGTGAACCGCTCGTGCTACGTCCTGCTTGCGGTGTTCGTTGGGAAGACGCGGCTCATTGACAATCTTTTCATGGAGCCAGCCGGAGCCGGCTCAGAACAATTTGTTTACCAGCTTTAGGGCGCGGTTACTTCTTCAAAATAAATTGCAGGACTTCCGCCGCGTGACCTTTGGCTTTCACGGTGTCCCAGAGTTCCAAGATCTTTCCATCGCCACCAATCAGAAAAGTACTGCGCACAATGCCCATGAATGACCGGCCCATGAATCTTTTCATGCGCCACACGCCGAACTTCTCAATGATCTGGTGATCGGGATCACTCAGGAGTGTGAAATTCAACTTCTGCTTGGCCTTAAAACTCGCGAGGGCCTTTACTGGGTCCGCGCTCATGCCCAGGATAACAGCGTTGGCCTTTTCAAACTTTTTGATTGCGTCGCGAAACTCGGACGCTTCAATCGTTCAACCCGGTGTACTGGCCTTGGGAAAGAAAAACAAAACGACACGCTTGCCCGCAAAGTCTTTGAGCGAGATCTCTTTCCCTTCGTCGGACTTGAGATGGAATTTGGGGGCATTATCGCCGATTTTGAGCATTGAAAATATCCTCGTCCAGGGAGCTGGTTAGACCGAGATTCTGAGGCGATCCTAATCGGATCGCCTCAGAATGACAGGTTTCATGTATTCCGCGAACACAAAAGCCCAACAAATCACACGTGGTCTACGTAAGCAGTTTCCGCAGGATATCGTTGACAGCCTGCGGGTTGGCTTGGCCGCGCGTGGCCTTCATGACCTGGCCAACAAAAAACATGAAGACACCTTCGTTGCCTGATTTGAACTTTGCAACGTTGTCTGGATTCTTGGCAATCACATCGCGCGCAGCCTGCTCGATCGCGGAGCCGCTGATTTGGGCGCCGAGGCCTTCGGCGGCAACGATCTCAGCCGCGCCACGGCCTGACTCGAACATCGTTGCAAAGACTTTCTTGCCGACGGCGGCCGTGATTTTGCCGGACTCGACAAGTTTCACCAACTCGGCCAGGGCAGCGGGCGAGACCGGGCTGGCGGCGATTTCCTTGCCCGACTCATTCAGGCCGCGCAAGAGTTCCGTCTGCATCCAATTGGCAGCGCTTTTCCCCGGGGAGCCCGCCTTGACGACCGCTTCAAAATAATCCGCCAGCGGCTGGGTGCCGGTGAGCACTTCGGCGTCGTACGGCGTGATGCCACACGTTCTGACGAATCGGGAGCGCTTTGCTTCCGGCAACTCGGGCAGCGTTTGCAGAACTTCTTCACGCCAAGCAGCGCTTACGTGCACGGGCAAGAGATCCGGCTCTGGAAAATAGCGGTAATCGTGAGCCTTCTCTTTCGAGCGCATGGAGAGCGTGCGGCCTTCCGCCTGATTCCAGAGGCGGGTTTCCTGAGAGATCTGCCCGCCGCCTTCGATCACGGCAATGTGGCGCTCGACTTCATATTCAAGGGCTTTCACGAGATAGCGGAAGGAATTAAGATTTTTGATTTCCACCTTGGTGCCTAATTCCTTTGCGCCGCGCAGACGCACACTCACGTTGGCATCACAGCGCAGCGAACCTTCTTCCATGTTGCAGTCGCTTACACCTGTATAGAGCAAGATCTGGCGGAGCGTGGTGAGATATGCGTAAGCCTCTTGCGGCGTGCGCATGTCCGGCTCAGAGACGATTTCACTCAGCGGCGTGCCGCAGCGATTGAGATCGATGTAGGTTTTTTCGCTGGAGTGCGCGAGACCTTCGTGCAGAGACTTGCCAGCGTCTTCCTCAAGATGTAAGCGCGTGACGCCGATGCGTTTTTTCACGCCGTCGAGAGCGATTTCAATCCAGCCGCCCGATGCTAGCGGCAGTTCGTACTGCGAAATCTGGTAGCCCTTCGGCAGGTCCGGATAGAAATAGTTCTTACGGGAAAAACGCGAATGCTCTTGAACGGTGCAGTTGATGGCCAGCGCCGCGCGCATGGCCATCTCGACTGCGCGCTTGTTCAACACCGGCAACGTTCCGGGCAGGCCGAGGCAAACCGGGCAGGTATTCGCGTTCGGTGAATCACCGAAGCGCGTGGAGCAGCTGCAGAAGATTTTTGTCTTCGTCAGCAGTTGGACGTGGACTTCCAGCCCGATGACGGTTTCGTATTTCGCCAGCACTTCCGGGGCGAGGGAGACGTTGTCATGTGCGTTTCGAGCCATAAAGAAACGCTGATTATACCATTCACCTCGCCCGCCCGCGGAAGCTACTGGGGGCTGTGTCGGGTTGCTATGGCGTGCTGTTGCAGGGCTGGGGCGAAATGCTCGGCTAGAGCGAAACCGCCGAAAAGGACGGCGGTGTAGAGGACGTCACCCGCCAGCGTGTTCCAGAAGTAGGGGATACCGGCAGCGTAGCAGGCTATCAATCCTGAGAGGGTCTTTGGATAGGTGCCCAAGAATTTCCAGACGGCGAAGTTGGTGACCAGGAAGAATTGTGCCGCGCCCAGGAGGGTGGCGCCGGTGATCCGGAGGGCTGTGCGGCGATCTTGCAAGAGGCGGCCGATGGCGACGCTGATGAGAAAACTTGCATAAACAACCGGAATCAACTTATGCAGACCAGTGAAGGCATCACCGGCGAAAAGCGCCAGCAACGGAAA
>JBGOTL010000023.1:0-38991 GCA_041476465.1 Candidatus Acidiferrum sp.
GATTCAGCCCCCCGAGCACCTTCCGCTGCAAGACATTTTCAAACATCGCAGCACCGCGCTTAGCTTCATGGCCCTGGCCGTCATCGTGGCCCCGCTCGTGGAAGAAACCATTTTTCGCGGCTATCTCTACCCGCTCTTCGCCAGATCCTTCGGCGTCATGTCCGGCATTCTGATCACCGGCGTGCTCTTTGGGCTCATGCACGGCGCGCAGCTTGGCTGGACCTGGAGCCTGGTCTCCTTGCTCATCTTCGTCGGGATCATTTTTACATTTGTGCGCGCTCGCACCGGAACTGTCCTGGCCAGTTATTTGCTCCATCTTGGCTATAACTCCCTGATCGTCGCCACCACCCTGCTCGGGACCAGGGGCTTCACAAGAATGCCCCCGGGCCACTAATATCCGCGGCTGAGCAGGTCGTCTAGCGTCAGCGCCTTCGTTACAATAGTAGGGGCACGATATATCGTGCCCCTACAGCACCGCGGGGTTTCGAGGTGATCCATCGTATGTACATTGCGCAGCCCATTGCATGGACCGAAAAAGGCGTGGTGATGCTGGACCAGCGCCGCCTTCCCGCCGAGGAAGTCAGCTACACCTACACCGACTATCGCGAAGTAGCCAAAGCCATTCGAGACATGGTGATTCGCGGCGCGCCCGCGATTGGCGTGGCCGCGGCCATGGGCGTGGCTCTCGGAGTGCAAAAATCGCGCGCCGTTTCGCTCGAAGCGCTACGCGCGGAATTCGCGGAAATCTGCGAGACCCTCGCGAAAACTCGTCCCACGGCCGTGGATCTCTTCTGGGCGCTGGAGCGCATGAAGCGCCGTTTTGCCGAGCTGGCCGCGCAGTCGACGGACCTCTTGCGAATTCAACAAGGAATGATCGCCGAGGCGCGGCTCATCCATCTCGAAAAAAAAGCCACCGATGAAGCCATCGGCAATTACGGCGCGGAGTTCATGCCACGCGAGGGCCAGGTGATGACGCAGTGCAACGCTGGCGCGCTTGCCACAGCCGGCATCGGCACCGCGCTGGGAGTTATTCGCGTGGCCTTCCAGCAGGGGAAAAAGATTCATGTTCTGGTGCCGGAAACGCGCCCTTATCTGCAAGGCGCGCGCCTCACAGCCTGGGAGCTGCATAAAGGCGGGATCCCGCTGACCCTCATCACCGACAACATGGTGGGCCACTTCCTGAAGACCGGGAAAGTGGGCGCCATCGTGACCGGCGCGGACCGCATCGCCGCCAACGGTGACACTGCCAACAAAATCGGCACTTACCAAATCGCCGTTCTCGCCAAAGAGAACAACGTGCCCTTCTACATCGCGGCGCCGGTTTCCACCTTCGACCTGAGCATTCCAGACGGCGAGCGCATCCCCATCGAAGAGCGCTCCGCCGAGGAAGTCACGCATCTGCAAGGCGTGCGCATCGCGCCGGACGTGCACGCCGCGCACCCGGCTTTCGACGTCACCCCTGCGCGCTACATCGCGGCCATTTTTACGGAACGCGGCGTCGCCCGCGCGCCGTACAAGGAGTCGCTGCGCGCTCTGGCCGCAGCACCGCCGCTGGCAGCCTCTTCCTCTGCGCGCTAATCGCAAGTGAACTCCAATTCATTGACGGAACGTTATTTCTTTTGCAGGGCTTTCTCAATCTTGGCTACCATGTCGCGCACGCCGGGAGCCTCCGCGCCATCCGGCTCCAGCCGCAGGTATTCCTGGTACTCGTGCAAGGCGCCTGGTGCATTGCGTTCGCGCAGCATAACGTTGCCTAGCAGCGCATGCGCCGAGGCCAGGTCCGGCATTCCGGTTACCGCCTTGCGTGCGTGCGGAGCGGCGTCTTGCCAGCGTCCCAGCGCCCAATAGGTCTTGGCCAGCTCGTAATGGCCCCCAGCGGCCTCCGGCTTGAGTTCCAGGCCCTTCAGCAGCGCCGTCTCCGCCTGCGGATACTCCTTGGTCTGGTTCAGCACCGCGCCCAACTCCAGGTAGGCGTCAGGGAATTTGGGGTCCAGCGCATTCGCCTTTCGCAACGCCGCTTCCGCGTCCTTCCAATTTTTCTGCTCCAGGTAGGCGGTTCCCAGCAGGGTATACGCCTGCGGGAATGCTTCGTATAGCTTAATCGCATTGCGCAGATGCGAAACGCCGTCGTCCAGCTTATTCTCTTTCAATGCACCATGGCCCTTCTCAAATTCCTGCCGCGCATTTTCCGGGATGTTGAGGTCCAGAACCGAGACGAGATTCGGGTCGCCCGCCGGAGCCGTCGCGCGAGTCTGCGGTGGCGCTTCTTCGGGAATCGGTTTTAATTCCAGCGTCGCATAGCCCCTCGGGTTGCCGATCAGCTCCACCCGGACGCTCACGTCCTTGTAATCTCTCTCGGTGATGCGGACTATATACACTCCGTTGGACCGTACGTTGAACACGCACTTGCCACCCTCTATTGTTTGGCAATCGCCTGCCGAACCGCTTTCCGGGGATTCCAACCGCACATGAATTCCGCTGGGTCCCGGCGCGCCGTTGGCGTAGCGCACTTGAACATCAATTGCTCCCCCGGAAACGCGTCCGCCCATAGTTCGTTGTGCTTGGAGTAAGGAAGGAACTGCAAGAAAGATCAACGACAGAGGAAGACCACGCGAGGCGCGTAACATCAGATCACCTCCGCATCGCGCAATTGACTGCTTCGCGGCTATACCTGCAATTGACCGCTTCGAGGTCATGTCTACAAAGATCTGGAAAAAAGCAGCGCGTGATGCGTCTCTCAATCGAGAACTTCTACTGCACCCAAATCCAATCATACGCTCAGGGAAGAGCATGAGGCTGCCGCAAATAAAAAAAGGAGGGCACATTGCAGTGCCCTCCTCGGTTAAGGGTTAAGGTTAGAACTCCAGCCTGATGGAAGCCCGCGAGCTGAACGGGGGCACGAAGCCCGGGTCGAAGCGCGTGGAGACGGGCCTTTTGAAGTCCGCGTTTGCGAGTCCAAAGCCCAGATCGTTGAACTGCTGGGTCGTGGTTTGGCGGCTCGAGTTGCCAATGTTGAATACATCGAACCCAAACTTCAGGTGGAACCGCTCGCGTATCTTCCACGGATACTCGACGTGCGCGTCAACTAGTCCGGTTACGGGGGAACGGCCCAGGTCGCCGCGGCCGAAGAAAGGCACTTCGCCCGGGTTCTGGTAACCCTGCTGGGCCACCAGCGTGGTCAAGGGGACACCCGACTGGACCCTAACGCCCGAGCCGAGTACCAGACCCTTCATCCTGCCGTTGGCCACTACGTAGGTTGAATGCACGTTGAGGACGTGCTTGCGATCACCGTTCAGGAAACCGATGCTCTGTTGATTCTGCAACCCGCCTAGCAGCCCTTCGGTAAAGTCAAACAGCGAGCTGATGCCGGGGTCGGCCTGGCCGTTGTCGTTGCGGAACGCGCCTTCGTAATTGCCGCGCAGTTGCGATATGCGGTAATTGGCGGAGAGCGCCCAGTTGTGGCTGAAGGACTTGTTCACTTCAACCTCCACAGCCTCGTATTCACGCTTCGGGTCCTTGTAGGTGTCTGGCTTGCCGTCCGGGTAGAACTCGGCGCCAAACGCCGCACAGCCGCCTGCTTTGCTATCTGCGAGAGTGCCGCAATCCGGCAGGAGGATGAATTTTCGATTTGTTTTCTCGGTAATGGGCAGTGCCGGATCAAAGCAGCTGGTCGTGATCGTCGCCGAGCACAAGCGGTTGGCGACCGACCACGTCCCAGTGTTCACCGACGGGAAGCAAGCGCTTCCAGCGATTGCACCAGCAGGCGTCTGCGCAGCATTGAAGCCGTTCGTCTGATTTAGGGCTACGTAGGGCGTCACGGAGAAGTTGGTATCAACGCAAGCAGCGGGCAAGCCCATGGCTTCCAACTGCTGTGCGCTCGCAAGCGTTGGATTCGCGTTGTTTAAGTCGATTGCCAACTCGAAGGCGGCAGAATCGGGGATGGCCGAAGTAAACGCGACCGCACCAAACAAGACTTCATTTGGATTGGCGAAAATGTCCTGCGCCGCGTTGGGGTTGCCGATGAAGTAGTTGAGGCCGCTACCATGGCCGCCAAAGAGGAGCGCGTTGAACTGCTCGACGGAGATGCCGCCCTGGTCTTCGATGACGCGCTTTAGTCTGCGGTCAATAAAACGCACGCTGGCTACGATGCCGCCGCGGAACTCGTGGTCATATCCCACGAGGAACTCGTCGGTGTACTCCATGCGTGTGCCGGGTGCGAAGGGTTCGCCCCCGCTTACCAGGCCGCCTGCAGCAACGGGAATTCCGCCCGTCGATTGGTTGATCAGATGAGCTTGATCTGGCTGGAAGGTAACCGTGTTCTGCGCATCCAGCACGACGTTGTTGCTGGCGTCGGACACCGGCGCCCAGTAGGGATTCTGGATATCATCCTCCTGGCTGAGCGCGCGGACCGCCGCGTCCAGCGGCAGAACGAAGCCATAGCGGCCGAAGTTGGCGTAGAACTTCGATTTGCGGTCGCCCTTGGGGTCCACGACAAACCCGATGCGGGGGGACCACATATTGGTGAAGGCTACTTGCACCACGTTACCGATGAGGCGCTGCTGTTCCCAGCGCACGCCGAGGTTTAGGGTTACGTGCTTGCCCATCTGCCAGGCGTCGTTAACGAATGCGGCGTGATACTTGCCGGTGCTCTTTGTTATGCCGGCATCGAACCGCCCCCGTATCTGCTGCAGAACAACTCGCACGGGAATGGCGTAGCCCGGCACGTTCATAAACGGGCAGAGCGTGCAGGTGGTGTCGTTGGCTTTTATCCCGGTTGCGTCAGTGGCATCGAAAGTCGGACCGGGCGCGAAGACACCCGCCAGCGACAGCGAAAGAGCTGCGTTGGCCGATGCTCCGGCAATGGTCGGGTTAACGGCACCGTCATAGCCCGGGTCTCCACCAGAGGAGTTCGACGTTGGAAGTGTAAAAAACCCGCCCGAGTACTGTGTGACGTCACTGTACGTCGGGAATTGCCAGGTATAGCCGGCACTGAGGGCGTGCTGGCTGCCAAACAGGTGAAACATCTTAGTGGCACTTCCTTGGATGCCCTTGGTTTGGGCGTCGTACGGCTCGGAAAATCCGAAGCCTTGGGCATTGAATGCTCCAAGCTGGCCCGTCAATGAGTAGATCTGCGTATTGTCCACAATCTGGGTGATGTCGAAGAGGGGTTTCTCATGGAAATGGTTCCAGGCCCAGGTGAACGCGCCGTCCACCAGGAAACTGGTGCCAAAGGCGCCGTCATAGCGCACCGACCAGTTCCGCGTACCATAATTCCACGCGGAGTTCGCGGTGGTGTCATTCGCAGCCAGCGTGGCAAACGCTGTCGGGTTGGTGTGCGACGGGTCTGCGGAAATTGTCGATTCCAGAGTGTGTGAGTTGTTGATCTTGAAAGTCAACTTGCCCGCGTAGTCCCAACGGGTCGTGGCACGGTCTACCAGACCATTGGTTAGTGTGTACAGCCCGGAAGGAGTTCCATCTATAAATACGGCAGGATGGTAGTACGCGTGGTTCCACGACGGATTGAAGGTTCCGAAGAAGAACAGCCGGTTTTTGAGACCGCGCAGAGGAACGTAACCGCCCAATTCAAAATCGCCCTCGTAGCTGGCGTCGTTGATGTGGCGGCCCACTTTGTTCAGGACTCCCCAGTGGGCATCGTCGGCATTGTTCCAGTCGGTTTGCATCTTTCTGGCATTGAGATACGTGCCAATGGTGCCGTGAAATGCGGATGAACCCGACTTAGTGACCATTTGCACGATGCCGCCGCTCACGTGACCATACTGCGGCTCAAAACCTCCGGTCTTAATCTGCACTTCCTTCACGAACGAGAGGTTGATGCCCGTTCCAAGTGGTCCGTAAGCGCGTGACCACACGCCGATGCCACCGAAGGCCGGGTCATTGATCGAAACGCCGTCCGCTACATACAGGTTCTCGAGACCCGTGGACCCTGAAATCGATGGATTCTCATGACCAGTGCCGCCACCCGAAACCACGCCCGGGGCCAGGTAGAACAGGCTGCTGACGCCGCGCGCGATGGGAATCTTTGAAAAGAAAGAGTCGGAAAAATCCGAATTCACCGATGTCGTCGATGTATCCACTGTGACGGCCGCCGAGCTCACTTCAACAACCTGTGTGATTTCGCCGGTCTCCAGGACAACTTCGATGCTGGTCGTCTTATTGATCAAGACTTCCGCGCTTTGCACGCTGGCTATTTTAAAACCAGCCTTTTGTACCTTGACTGCGTAAAAGCCCGGAATCAAGGTCGAGAACAGGAACGAACCCTGGTCGCTTGTCGCTTGCGACTGGCTGCCGATCGGTCCTGTAATCGTAACCTGCGCGCCCGGAACCGACGCCTTTGAGGCGTCCAGCACCACGCCGCTGAGGTTGCCGCGTGACGAACTCTGGTCTTGCGCCATCATGGACACCGAGAACATGGCGCAGATGGTCAAAACAACGATGCTAAACAGCCACCTAGTTTTCATCTCTTTAAAACTCCTTTTTGAACCACTCGGAATCTCGGACGACCGCCGAATTTGGCAAGCTTTCCCCGGGAAAGAAAGAATGAACCGAGAGCTACCCCCAAACGACCGTCCAGAACTTGCAGAATGAAGTGCACCAAACTTGCCAAAGTCGGAGCAAATGTTCAACATTTAATTAGTTTAAAATGAGTAGATTACAGCCTACTCTCCGAGGCCGACCTCCTGAAATTTCGTCATTATCCTAATTATTGGAGATTCTGGAATTCGGCTTACTAATTTTGGGATGCAGACTAGTCCCAGTACTACTTGTACTTGGTCTATGGCGTTTCACTGGGACTCAAGCGGTGCTACAAATGACTCAATTGTTGCTTCGGTAGCGGTGAGCAATCGTACCGCGCCCGGAGAGAACCCCAGTGCTATACGGGTCTCTGCATCACTCTAGCTCGCCGGCGCGTAGGACTTACCCTTGCGGATCAGCTCTTCCGCTTTCTGGGTGTTCCCGGTCTGCTTATAGAAATCTGCCAAGCCAAGGTACAAAGCCACATCCTGCGGGTGCGCTTGCAGCCCGGCTTCAAGCAGTGAAATGGCGCCTGTCACATTTCCGGTCTTCTGCAGGCTGTTCGCGATTCGCAGATAGGTTTCGGAATCCGCGCTATCCGTGAGCCCAGTGTCCTTGTAGAGACTAACCACTGCTGCATAGTCCTGCTTCGCGTAGTATGCCTCCACCAGATGGGCGCGCGCTGGCTCATTACCATGATTTGTGTTCAAGGCCCGGCGCAGCCAGCCTCTGCCTTCATCGAGCAGCCCCTGATTCAGGTAACAAAGCCCTCTCTGCTGATCGAAAACGCCGCTATCTATGTCTTTTCTGATCGATGGCTCCAAAACATCCCACGGGGCATTCATGGATGCGCCTTCGGATACCTTGAAGTTCATCCTGGCAAATCCGCGCATCGTCGAATCGGGATTATTGACCGCCACCGTCAAAATATAATTGCCGGATTGCTTGTCCAGCAGCTCAAGTTTTTTTCCATTCACAAGCGTTCCGTCCGCATCAAATTGCGCCATGTCCGCTTCATCCTGGATGATTTTTGCGCTGCCGGGCGCCGATGGAAGTCCCAAGGCGTATTCCAGATGAAGTTTTTGTCCCGTTAACGTTCGCGGATCTCTCGCTGGTCCCCAGATTTGATACGCCACTTGCAGGTTCATGTCCGGGCTTAGAATCAGTCCACTCGTCGGCAACGGCGTGAACTTGACCCCTGCCAGCGCGAAGGGAGTCACCTCCGCGGTTGCTGGATCCACTGGTTCTGCCGCAAGGAACGGCAAGATGCCTGGCACGCCAAATTTGTCCGCTTCCACCGCTGGAATCGTGACTTCGCGCTCTGTGCGATAACTCGCACCCTTGGTCCAGTCCGTAAACTGGAACGCGAGGCGATATTTCCCTGGTGGGAGCGGCAGCATTCCCTCGTATGAAAGTGCTTTATCCTTGATTTCGGTGTACCGGTGCTTGTCGAAAGTTTCGCTGGCAGGTTTCTGCTGAACGAATATCAGCTTGTTGTTTTCTCCAAAGACGCGCACTTGGACTTCGATCGAATAGGTAAACCGGCCGTCCGAGCTTGTAGAAACCGCTAAGTCACTCGGGTTGCGCAGCCGCACAGCATAATCCAGGCGCGTCAACCCTCGCGAATCTCGCACCGGGAGCATGATAATGTCCAGGTTTCGCCCTTCCAGAATCATGCTAGACGTCACACTCTCGCGCATCATCCGGCGCCGGTTGATCTCGTCCCTGTTGGCGGGTTGATCGGCCAGGCTCTTCAAGATTGAAAGCATGGTGTCGGACTGCAAACTCGAAGTAGCTGTCTGGAAGTCAACGGGTTCACCGGGAATCAGGCTGAGCGAAATGCGCTCCAGTTCTCCCCCCACCGATTCCAGAATCATATGCAAGCCGTTCCTGCGGGAATTCTGCGCCTCGACGCCGGTGGTGAGCTTGTCGGGACCATCGAAATACGGACTATAGAACCGATAATCCCCAGTGCCGTTCTTTTCGTAAAACATTACATAGAAGGCGGAGGGCAAAGAAGGATTCCCCATAGAGTAGAACCAGACTTCGATGCCGCGAAGGTTCGCAGCATTTCTGTAGGTCTGCTTCTGCTGCGGCGCTCCGAGCGTGATGTAGGTGCGCCCGCGATCTGTCCGCCAGCCGTCGGTCCCTGATCCAATCCCGAATCGCGAATCTGCGAAAGCGATCCGCTGATAAATCTCATCCTTGTAACTGTTGTCGGGCGAACCCGGCGTGGGATTCCGGATATCCCAGAATTCTTGGATGAATTTGTCGCGGGCCTCATCGGAGGTCAGCTTCAGGAAAACGTCACGCTCATCTTTGGTAATAATGTAGGCGACGTCGCGCTCGAACCATTCCTTGTAGTGCTTTTCAAGCTTTTGCTTGCCCTGTCCGGCGCTTGCCGGCGCGGCCCCCATGCTGAACGATCCTGCCGCCAGAAAGGCCAACAGGGCGCACGAACAAAAACTGAAATTGAGCGCATGATTGCGACGCTGCGAAAACATATTTATTTCTCCTGGATCAAATGGCCGGCGGCCCTTGGTTCAAGCATACCCCAGTTGTAAGATGCGCCGATTGGTGCAATGGGTTTTCAAGACAATTGCCGCGAATGCCGGATGCGCTCCGCCACGGCGCGCGCGCGCTGCCGAGCAATTTCCACAAAACGCGAATCCCCGGCGATTTGATCCAGCAGCGGCGCGGCGCGCTGTGGTTCCGGAAGCATCCCTTTGGTGAAATCTGTCTCGAACTGCAGCAGCGCGTCATTGATGCCCAAACGGTCATACTTCATCCGCCGCCGCAGCAGGGTGAGCAATTCCTGCTGACGTGCCAGCCCTTCGAAGATTTGCAGCAACTGGCTCGCCCCTGAATTCAGTGTGTAGTTGAATCTTACTTCGTACGATTCCTTGCCATGCTCCCAGCGGAATGTTTTCTCGCCCAGATTCGCGATCTTGCGGTGCACATCGAGGTCCTGCCCCTGGAAATGGTTTAATTGAGCCGCCAGTTCAAACATCTTGGCGCGCAGATGCGCGCCGGCTTCGCAAGGCGCCGCCTCGGGTTCATCATCGAGCTGCCGGATTTCACAGGTTGCGGCATCGGAATCATCCCGCACGCTGATCTCGATAAATTCCGGCACGCTGGATTTGAACACCCGGCGGTAGGTGAGTCTTGCGCCAGAGGCAGCGGTGGCTCGCGCTGCCGCAATTCCCATGCAGGCCAAGAGAACGACCAGAATGATTCGTAGAAGGGGATGCCTCATCGCGTCGTCACGATGCGCGGGACAATCGTTCGCGTTGCGTCCCCGGCGGCACTCGTGCCGGCCCGCAAGGCGCGCGGCTTCACCAAACTGGCTTCATCGGGCAGCGCAAACCTGCGCCGCGTCTGCTCTGCCTGCAGGTGGCACAGCGCTACCGCCAGGGCATCCGCCGCGTCCGCCGGCTCCGGCGTTTCCGACATGGAGAGCAGCGCGCGCACCATCATTTGCATCTGCTTCTTGTCCGCGTGTCCATACCCCGCCACACAGGCTTTCACTTCGCGTGGCGAATAGCTATGCACCTCGAGGCCATTCTGCGAAGCCGCGAGCAGCACCACGCCGCGCACTTCCGCCAGCCGCAGCGCGGTGCGCATATTCAGCGCGGTAAACACACTCTCGACCGCCATGGCATCCGGCGAAAACTCTTTAATCAGCTTGCACAATAGCTCGTGTACATCCTGCAGCGCGGCCCCCGCGGACTCTTTCTGCCGCTTCGCCGCCACGCGTAACGCGCCATAATGCAGCATACGGCAGCGTCGCCCGTCGCCCTCCACGACCCCATATCCCGTCGGCCCAGCCGACGCCGGGTCCACCCCCAACACGCGCATCCAGCCGTTCTTCCCGCTAACTACATTCGCGCCGTTCATCGCCCCTCAGTCTACGGCGAACACTCGTGTCGTTCCATATTTTTGTGATGATGTGTCACGTGAAACAAGAAAGGCCAGCCGGTCGTGCTCGCTGGCCTTGAAAAGTTCCATTCGTTGTGCAACTCGGGAGGTCTAGTTCGCGCCAACCGCAGCCTGAATTTCCGACTCATCAATATCAAAATTCGCGTACACGTGTTGCACGTCGTCGTGCTCTTCCAGCGCTTCCACCAGCCGCACCATCTGCGTCGCCTGAGGTCCGGTCAGCTTGATGTAGTTCTGCGGAACCATTCCGATCTCCGCCGATGCCGGCGTGATTCCCGCTTTCGTCAACGCTTCCTTCACAGGTTCCAGCGCTTCTGGAGCCGTCACGATGTACCACGCTGAACCATCATCCTTCAGATCTTCCGCGCCGGCTTCCAGCACGATATCCAGGAGCTTTTCTTCGCTCGCCGCTTCCTTCGGCACCGTGATCTCGGCTTTGCGATGAAACATCCATCCCACCGCGCCCGCCTCGGCCATGTTTCCGCCGTTCCTGCTCATCAAGTGGCGGAATTCGCCGACCACGCGGTTGCGGTTCGTGGTCACCACTTCGATCAGCATGCCCACGCCGCCCGGCCCATAGCCTTCGAACATGGCTTCCTCGTACTGCTCGCCTTCCAGCTGTCCCGTGCCGCGCAGGATGGCGCGCTCGACGTTTTCGCCCGGCATGTTCGCGCCCTTGGCCGCAAGAATAGCGGTGCGCAGCCGCGGATTCGAGTTCGGGTCGCCTCCCCCGATGCGCGCGGCAATGCTAATTTCGCGGATGATTCGCGTGAAAACGCGCCCGCGCTTGGCATCCGTAGCCCCCTTCTTATGCTTAATCGTGGCCCATTTTGAATGCCCGGACATGACACATCCTCTTATCTTGCGTGACCCCGACCCGGTCGGGGTCATCGTTGAATGAATTTTCCAGCGTCCCTGCTGTGCGGGTTTCCAGTGCGGGGAGCTACGATGAGCCGCAAACCCCTGCGGACCTAGGGGAGTTTAGCACAGCCGGGGCGCGCGCGAAACCGGGTATACTTCCTTCGGGAGATCCCGTTGCACTCGATAGATTTCCTCATCCTCGGTGTCCGATCGGCGACTCGCACAGGGTGGTCCCATGCCTGAACACCGCTATCGGGTGCTAGCTGTCGCTGCGCGCCCTGTCCAATACATGTCCCCCATTTTCCGGCGCATGGCTCAGCACCCGCAGCTTGATTTGCACGTGGCCTATTGCACGCTACGCGGCGCCGAAGCCGCCCACGATCCCGAATTTGGCGCCATCGTGCAATGGGACATCCCCCTTCTTGAGGGATATTCCTGGACTCACGTTCCCAACCGTGGCTCGGGCGCGGAGTCCTTTTTCGGCCTCCGCAATCCCGGCATCTGGAAGCTCATTCGCGAAGGGAACTACCACGCCGTACTCTGCTTTACTGGCTACGTCTGTGCTTCTTTCTGGATCGCCTACTTCGCCGTTCGCCAGTCCCGGACGGCGTTTCTGTTCGGCGCGGATACCACCACGCTAACGCCGTTGGATGGGCGCATGTGGAAGCGCCACGTCAAGCGCGTGGTCTGGCCACGCCTCTTTGGTCTCGCCGATCAGGTCATCGTCCCTTCCTCCGGGTCGCGTGACCTTATGCTTTCCCTGGGCATTGCCAGCGAGCGCGTCACCCTCACGCCTTACCCCGTCGATAATGATTGGTGGATGCAGCGATCCTCCCATATCGATCGCACCGCCGTCCGCGCCAATTGGGGCGCCTCTGCCAACGACACCGTCATTCTCTTCTGCGCCAAGCTCCAGCCCTGGAAGCGCCCGCACGACCTTCTGCGAGCCTTCGCCCACGCCAGGCTTCCGAATGCTCTGCTGGTCTTTGCCGGGGAGGGTCCGCTTCGCGCGCAACTGGAATCCGAAGCAACTGCTCTTGGCATTGCCGAGCGTGTGCGCTTCCTCGGTTTCGTGAATCAATCGCAACTTCCCGCGGTGTACACGGCCAGCGACCTCATGGTACTTCCGTCTGTTTACGATGCGTTCGGAGTTGTGGTCAATGAGGCCATGTTGTGCGGGTGTCCCGTCGCCGTCAGCGATCGCGTGGGCGCCGGCCCTGATCTCGTCGCTCCCGTTTGCCCTGAGCTTATTTATCCCTGCGGTGACACCGATGCGCTCGCCTCCATTCTGCAACGCGCGCATGCCAGCCGGACATGGTTATCGGGTCTCGGCAGCGCGGCTCGCGCGCGCATGGAGACATGGGGACCGCGAGAAAATATTGCAGGAGTCGTGGAAGCCATTCGATGCGGCGTCGCGCACATCGGCCGGCCAGTGGGTTACACTGCCACCAGGACAAGCGTTAGCGATGCCCCGTCGGAAACCGAGCGAAAACTCTCGGAATGAAGCTTCTGTTCTATTCCCACTTTTTTGTGCCGAGTGTCGGCGGCGTGGAGACCATTGTTCTCTCCCTCGCCCGCGGCCTCGCCGAAATGCGCACGTCGAGTGGGGAGGTCCCCATCGAAGTTACCCTGCTCACCCAAACTCCCGCGGATAATTTCAGCGATTCTTCACTTCCGCTCCGCATCATCCGTCAACCAGCCAACGCGCAGCTCTGCCGGCTCATTCGAACCTCTGACGTGATCCACGTCGCAGGAGCGGCCTTGCTGCCGATCTTATTCGGCTTACTTTTTCGCAAACCCGTTGTCGTGGAACATCACGGTTTCCAGGCGATCTGTCCCAATGGCCAATTGTTCATCGATCCTCCGGGTGCGCCCTGCCCGGGCCACTTCATGGCCGGTCACCATGCCGCGTGCCTTCGTTGCAACAAAGCCCGGGGATGGTTCGCTTCTTGCAAGCTCTGGTTGCTCACCTTTTTGCGGCGCTTTCTATGCGCGCGCGTTGCCGTCAATATCACCCCCACAGTGTGGCTTGGTAACCTTTTGCATCTCCCGCACGTACAACCTGTCCTGCACGGCTTGGAAATCTTGCCGCCGCGCCCGCAGTCCTCCGCTACTTCCTCAGTCCCGCCGGTGATTGCATTCCAAGGCCGCCTGGTAACCACCAAAGGCGTTCGCCTCCTCTTCGAAGCAGCCCGCATCCTCCGCGGGCAAAATCGCTCGTTCGAACTTCTCATCATCGGGGATGGCCCGGAGCGTGCGACGCTCGAGCAGCTCGCCACCGAGTGGCAGCTCTCTCCTCACATTCGGTTTGCCGGGCGCCTTCCTGCCGGAGAGATTGAAGCCGCGTTGGCACGCGCTACAATCGCTGCCGTGCCGTCTCTCGGCGGCGAAGTGTTCGGTCTTGTGGTTGCCGAGGATATGCTTCGCGGTCTGCCCCTTGTCGCCTCTGATCTCGGTTCTTTTGGGGAAGTCCTCGGTGATGCAGGTCTCACGTTCCGCACAGCCGATCCCACAGACCTCGCGGCGAAGCTTGCCCAATTGCTCGATGATCCGGCGTTGGCAGCAGCACTTGGGCAGCGAGCACGCAAACGAGTGCTCGATTTTCTCGATAGGGGTCGTATGATAGAGGACCACGCGCGCATCTACCGTGGCGTCCTAGCCGCGTCAAACAAATAATGCTGCATACCACCACCAATAGTGGTCTCCACGAATTTGTCGGCGAGCGGGTTCTCGCCCGTTTCGCGCGCCCCGGTTTAAAGGCCGCCGATCTCGGTGCTGGGCCCGGCGCCATGGCTGCACGCCTGCAATCGCTTGGCTTTACTGTCATTGCTGCGGATCGTGACGCCAAGGGTTACGAAGCCGGCCTCCAGCATGTCTCCATTGATTTCAATCAGCCTGACTTTGCTTCCACCCTTGGGATCAACTCCTTCGCGATGGTCACTGCCATCGAAGTCATCGAACACGTCGAAAGCCCCATCGGTTTCCTGCGCAATATCGGCAGGCTCCTGGCCCCGGGTGGCGTCGCCGTGCTGACCACCCCGAATGTTGATTCTCTTCCCGCGCGGCTAAAGTTTCTTCTAGCCGGAAAAATTCGCACCATGGACGAATACGGCGAGCCGACGCACATCTCCCCGATTTTCTTCGATCTTCTCCAGCGCCAATACCTCCCGCTGGCGCGTCTCCGGCTGCGCGAACACTTGGTCTTTCCGCCAAATGGCTATCAGTTGACGCGCAAGCCCATCGCCTGGTCGCTCCGCATCGCCGCCGCCGCTTTTTCAGGCGACTCCTTGCTCGGCGATAATCATGTTCTTGTTCTCGAGGCGCTCTGATGAGAGCCCCGGCCCAGGCACTCTCCGGCCAGTTCCGCCGCAGTCCGGTATTCCTTATTGGATTCTTGGTTTTCATTGTCGTGGCGGCCTTCAAGGTTTCTGATTACGTCCTCGCGGACGACATTTTCGGCCTGGCTTATGCCGCGCTAGTCTTTATCGGCGGCGCGGTGGTGATTGGCATCCTTAATAGCTGGCGCAACGGCCTCTATTTGTTCCTCGGCTGGATGTTATTTGAGGATCTTGCCCGCAAGTATCTCGGCAACAACATGGCCATTTTCTTCGCCAAGGATTTCCTGGTCGCCGTGGTTTACCTCTCCTTCTTTGTCGCCTACCGCCGCAAGGAGGTTCAGCCTTTCCGCCCGCCTTTCCTTCTGCCTCTCTTGATTTTCGTTTGGTTTGGCGTGGTGCAGGTTTTTAATCCCGCTTCCACAAGCTTCTTCTTTGGAATCCTGGGGTTGAAACTCTACTTCTATTACATCCCGCTGCTATTTGTCGGCTACTCGCTCATCCAGACGGAAAGCGACCTCCGCCGTTTCTTTCGCTTTAATCTGATACTGATCTGTATCATTGCCGGGCTGGGCATCATTCAGGCTATTGCCGGACACACCTTCCTGAACCCCGAGCACCCTCAGGAAGATATCCGCGAGCTCAGTCAGAACTATCGGGCATCCCCGATCTCCGGCCTCGTCGTCTATCGTCCCACTTCGGTCTTTGTCAGCGGCGGGCGCTTCGCTTTCTATTTGATTCCCGCCTGGCTGCTGTCTTTTGGTTACGGTGGGTATCTCCTTCTACGCAGCAAGCAAGGCCGCATCCTTTCAGTGGTTGCATTGGCGCTTTCTTCCGGCGCGATCGTTCTTGCCGCTTCCCGCGGAGTATTCATGTACATGCTCATTAATGCTTTGATTGGTGGGGCCGCCTTTATCTGGGGTTCCACCCGTCGTACCGCGGAGATGATTCGCATCATGCGCTCATTCCAGCGAGCGCTGCTTGCCTTGGCCGCCGCCGTCATTCTGCTCCTGGTCACCTATCCTGATGCCATACTCGGCCGCTTCGCGCTTTATACCGAAACGTTGCTGCCGGGCAGCTCCGCAAGTGAACTCAACAACCGTGCATGGGACTATCCCGTCAAGAACTTCTTGTACGCATTTGACTATCCGCGCTGGCCGTACGGTTATGGGATCGGTACCGCTTCTTTGGGCGTTCAATATGTCGCCCGCATCTTGCACGTGCCGGGTTTGGGCATCGGGGTTGAGAGTGGTTACGGAACACTGGTCCTCGAGCTCGGCATTGTCGGCCTTATCCTCTGGCTGGTCATGAGTACCGCGATCGTGATCTTTTCCTGGAGAGTCGTTCGCAAACTCAAGGGAACTCCCTGGTTTCCCATCGGATTTACCATCTTCTGGTACGCTTTCCTCCTGCTTTTCCCGTTTACATTCGGCGGGTTCCAGGCCTATGAGGATTTTGTCCTGAATTCCTTCCTGTGGCTCTTTCTTGGCATTCTGTTCCGGCTCCCTCATCTCCACCTCGCTCCGGTTTTGGCGGCGGCTCCTGCCGCGCCGTCCCGCCGCCGCTGGATGCGCTGAGTTGCGCCTCGCCGTCGTTTCACCTTTTCTGGATCGTCGCCACGGTACCGAGCGTTGCATCGCCGAGCAGATTGAGAGGCTCGCGCGCCAGCCTGGCTGGGAGATTCATCTCTATTGCCAGCGCGTCGAGCAAATCACTGGTGTCCATAAGAGTTTTTCTCCGGGCGGCTCCTTCCCGGAGGGGACGCGAATCTTCTGGCACAAAATTTCAGATATTCCAGGGCCTCACCTGGTGCGGTACCTCTGGTGGTTTGCCGCAAATCATTTTCGGCGCTGGCGCGATCGCCGTTCGGGCAAAGTCAGACCGGACCTTGTCTACTCTCCAGGAATCAACTGTCTGGACGCGGACGCCATCGCTGTGCACATCGTCTTCCACGAATTCTATCGCCGCGTGAGCAGTGAACTCCGATTGCGCGGGCTGCCCCTGCGATCTTGGCCCCGGACTCTTCATCGTAGGCTCTATTACCATTTGCTTATGAAGCTGGAGCGCTCCGTTTATCGCAATGCCCGCGTCGGCCTTGCCGCCGTCTCCCGCCTCGCTGCTCAACAGTTGGCCACGCACTTCCAGCGATCGGACGTTGTGGTCATTCCGAACGCTGTGGATACCAGAGATCTTCATCCCCGCGCTCGAGAGCGAAGGCGCGCTTTTGCGCGCGAGCAGTTCGGTTTTGCTGGCGAGAGCCTGGTGCTCTTGCTGATCGGCAATGATTGGAAGAAAAAAGGTTTGGACTCCTTGCTTGAGGCCATCGCCGCATCCGGCGATCTGCACGTGAAGCTTCTAGTCGTCGGCAGCGACGACCGTTTTCCCTACCTTTCCCGCATCACGCAACTTGGCCTCGCCAGCCGCGTCGTTTTCGCGGAACCTTCTCCGGATGTTCTTCAGTTCTATGCCGCGGCGGACGTTTACGCGGGCCCCTCGCTGGAAGATTCATTCGGCCTGCCGGTGCTTGAGGCCATGGCCTGTGGCTTGCCCGTCATCGCCTCTGCGCAGAGCGGAATTTCTGAACTCATTACGGACGGTATGGATGGCCTGGTCCTCCAAGACCCGTTCGACATCCCTGTTCTGGCTCAGTTGCTTCACCTCTTGTATGAACAACCCGCTCTGCGTCACCGTATAGGTCAGGCCGCCGCTCGAACAGCTCTGCAGCACACCTGGGCTCGCAATGCCCTGGAAACCAGGGAGTTTCTTCAGGCCGTGTTGGATCGTAAGCATCGTGCTACTTAATTCATCGTCGGTGCCCTTGGGCTTACGGGCTGGGCTACAATCTCCTTGTTACAAATCAACGGTTCGCAGATTCTCATGCCGATTCAGATAACGGCTCCGCCACTTTCATCGGACGGACTCACCAGGCATCGAGGGGCCTTGCCTGCTCTTATGGGAGTGCGGTTTCTTGCTGCATTTTACGTGGTCCTCTTCCATGGGTTTCCTTGGTTCGCTGCTCGTTTTACTATTCCTGGGTATTTGCAGATTTTCTTCAAGAATGGCTATCTCGCTGTTGGTTTATTCTTCCTGCTTTCCGGGTTTATCCTCGCCTACACGTATGAAGGCCAAATTTCCGGGTCCAAAAGTCGACTGAGATTCTGGGAGGCGCGCTTCGCACGAATCTATCCGGTCTACTTTCTCTCACTAGCACTTGCTTATTGGTTCGAGCCCGGTTTGAGTCTCGGAACTCGAATTGCCGTGCTGAGCATGGTTCAAGCCTGGAATCCATGGAAGGCTGAACTCGCAGGGGCTTGGAACTATCCAGCATGGTCGCTTTCGGTGGAGGGTTTTTTCTATCTGCTTTTCCCTTTTTTCCTTCCGTGGCTCTCTCGAAGAAGTGATCGGACGCTGTACTGGATCACTGGCGCTCTTCTGGTGCTCTGCGTCTGCTGGCACACACCGGTAAAAGGGTTAGGTAACTGGGATCGCTCATCGCTACTGGATCATTTTCTGCCGCTCCCTTTGCTGCGCCTGCCGGAATTCCTCCTGGGAATGACCATTGGCCTGCAGCATCTGCGCGGCAAACATCCCAAGCCTGGTCTTCCTCGGAGTTCAAGGATATCCCTGTGCGCTTTCAGTATTCTGGTACTACTCAGCCTGCCGATCGGCACGTGGGTTTCTTTAGTCATGGTGCCATTTTCAATTCTGGTTCATGACCTCGCGGTGGGCGAGAGCCGGCTGGCACGCCTGCTCTCCACCCCAACGATGGTGTTGCTGGGGGGAGCCAGCTACTCTGTCTATTTGTTGCAATTTCCGGTGAGGAGTTGGACGCGCGTCCTCTCCGAACACCTGCTTGGAAGGATTGCGCACCTCGGTACCCCCTTCACCCCTATTGTTCTCGTGATTTTTTCCATTGGGGTATATCGCTTTTGGGAAGAGCCCGCACGCAAGGCGCTGCGCAACTGGTTTGCCCGGAGGAATCAAGGATAGTAGAAGTTTCAAACATTCAACTGGCGCGGAAATCTCCGAGTTACTACTTAAGAATTTGGCTGTGCGAGGCCAGCTTCTGAGCGACCGATTGGGGTTGCTCCAACCCATTCGACGACAGTTGGATTATCTCCTATCATGGGAGCGCGGCAGAGCACGGAGGATTGCATGGCGAACGACGGAAAGCTGTTTCACGGTGCTCGGCGGATCTGGTATGGCTTGACCGCGTTCAACGTGAATGCGCTTCGCGTCCTTTTCAGAAAAGGCGGGGGTGCTGCCGCCGAATACATCACTCAATCGCATAGACTCTATTCTGGGTATGGCCTGCCGTGGATTTGGAGTGGTCTGCCTTGGCGCTCCGACATGAAGGTCCCGCAAGTCACGGTCCAAGAGCTCTTTCCGGAAATAGATTTCACTCGTTCCCCAGAGCTTCTCTTCCCCTTTCCGCGCGGCCTCAGCACCATGCCTCATGAGCTGATGATCATGGCTCACGTGGTGGACTTCCTGCGCCCCCAGAGGATCGTAGAGTTCGGGACAGCCGAGGGCCGCACCGCGCTCAATTTTGCGCTACATCTCCCCCCCAACGGAGAAGTGGTTACTCTCGATCTCCCGCCGGTTCCCGGCCAGAGGGAGATCGGATATTTTTATTGGGACCAGCCCCTGAAATCGAAGATAAGGCAGATTTTCTCTGGCGTGGACACATGGGACTCTACCTCCTACCGCGCTTCCGCGGAGGTGGTCTTCTGCGACGCCTGTGACCAGCTGCCGGGACTCGCCTCTGAAGCCGCCCAGGCTTTCGCGGTGGTCAAGCCCGGCGGGGTCATTTTCCGCCACGATTACGGCAGCGCTGAGGGGCCAACTCTGTTCTGGAATGAAATCAGCAAGGAGCTGCCCGTGCGGCACCTGGAAGGAACGACACTCTTGTGCCTGCGTGTGGGTTCCGAAGGCACGTACGACAGAATGCAGAAAATGCTCGCGTCAGGCCGATTCTCTGTCCCGCGCTGATTCCGTCTAGTTATTTGGATTTCTCGTTGCTTGCACAGCCTTTCGTGTCGCCTCTAGCGTGAACGTGAGCGACTCTTTCGGAATGCTGCTCACAAACGGTCCGATCAGCCAGCCCAGCCCCGCCGGAATATCCCGCGTCAGCGACGCCACTTCGCTCTGCACGTAAACCCCGCCGTCACCCTCCACCATTCTCCACCACGTTTCCATCCGCCAAAGGAAGCCTTCGTCATCTTCGGGAGTCATCTCTCGCTCATCCTTTTTTCCCGCATGCTCGACTTGCTCGATGCGCACTGCGGAACTTCGGCTGTGCGCCAGGCTTGCTGAATCGTGAAAATACTGAACTTCGTGCTCGCTGTTCAGCACCACGGTAATCACTTTGTGCCTCCGAAATCTCAGGAACACCCGGAAATGATCATCGTCCCGCGATTCGATCTTCGAGCGCTCTACATCCGGCGCATAGTACGCCGCGTGGTGGTCGTAATCCTCCAGCACACTCAGCACGTCTGCAAGTTTTGCTCCCGGAATAAATACCACGCCTACCCAATGATGAATCATTCCTCCCGGACAACGGATCACTTCTCCGTTGTCCCGCGTCTCAAGCCGCTGCAGACTCACCTCGCCTCTTTTCAGATCGGCATAAACCTTCTCGCGCTTGCTTGCCGGCAGGTCATCGATCCATATCAACGGGCTCCCTCGTTTCAGCTCCACCTCGTTGCGGGCTTCCACGTTCTTCACATAGCGCTCAAATGCCCCAAGCGTTTCCGCCTTGAGTTTCACTTGCGCGTGCATCCTTTGCGCCCCGGCTGGGGTCGCAAGAACCAGCAATGCCGCCAGCAGAGACGCCAACATCACTCCCCGCTTCCGTGTGTCGTCGAAAACCTTCAACCGTCGCGCCATTCGGGCACCATTCCCGCCGATTTTCTTTCCCAACTGCTTCATTTCGCAGCGTTTCTCAAGACTTGCTGCGTGCTCCTGCCTATTGGGATGCACACCACGGGCCGATTGTTTCAGGGCCTCGCCGGTTTCAGGGTACCAGCAATTTTCTTGGAATTTTCCGCGGGAAAAAAAGGGAAAAAACTGGCGGGTTGGGTAGCTCGCACACGGCTCCTTGCGGAACCGTTGTCCCCGCGCGGCCCCCAACCCGTTATGTACAGGCTAGGGCCGTTTTGCAACCCTCTCAATGGGCCATCAGCCCCAGCAAAAGGGGTACGCGGGTCGTGGTACTAGAGCGATTTCTCGAAACGCGCCTCTCTCATCTATAAACTATTGATTGTAAAGCTGTTACGACAAGGCAAAAAAACCAGGGTCGTGGTACTTTCCCTGCCTCGACTGCTGGAAAATTCGTTGCAGTGTAATTTCGCTGAAGGGCAGCTTACTTGGCCTGGGTGTTGTTTCCCCTGGTTTTCAACTGTTCCGGCCCGTTAAGGTTTCGGCTTTTTCCCCACCCACGCTTTCGGCATTTCCTTAGCGTAGATCAGCCGCAGCGTCACATCCTTCACTTGGCCCCTGCCCACCGCCACATTCTTCTCCCACTCGGAAAATACACCTTTAGCCGAGGCCCGAATGTCGTAGTCGTCTGCGCGCAGCCCGGTAATCCTGAAGTGCCCCTTGGCATCCGTGCGGGTGGCATGCGGCGCGTTTCCCCCCGACGATTGATAGCTTATGCTCGCATTCGCCACCGGCTTGTCGTCCGGACCCAGCACCAAACCCGTCAGCGTGTATGGCCCCTTGCCTCTTTGGCCCGCCGTCACGCTGCTCGCCACAAATAGCGCGGCAAAAACGACAAATCCCAGAATAATCGCGCGTCTCATTCTTAACCCCTTCTGTTTCTCAAGTAGTGCCAGGCTTCAGGCCGGCGTGTTCGCCGCCTTCAGTTTCACCCCCCAGTCTAGACCCGCTCACGGCTCATTTCCCAGAGTGGCGCCTCATTTGTGCCGCACCCTCCACCTGCCTCCCCGGACAGGTCCAGCTAGAACTGCACCCCCTCGTACGGAAACTTCTTGCCCGCCTCGATTGCATCCATCTTTCTTCTTCACAACGCCGCCTCCAAATCCAATTCAGCGATCATTTTTTCAAGCTCGTTGTTCGCGCTGTCCCGCTGCGCTTCGGTATCCTGAATTTGCTTGCGCAGCCCATCGATCTGCGTTTCTTGCTGGTCAAGCTGTTTTGTGTAGCGTTGCACCAGCGCCTTTTCTTCCGCGCTGCCTTTCAGCGCCTTCAGGTTTTCCCGCAACCGCGCCTGATCCTCCACGATACGATCGATATCCTTCTGCCGGTTTTCCATCTCTGCTTCCAGCTTGCTGACCACCGCTTTTTGCGCCGTGATTTTCTTTAGCGCTTGCGTCATCTCCGGCGTAATCACCCCCTGCTTCACGAATACGGCAATCTGGTCCGCGTCCAGGTTTGTCAGTTCATAGGCGCTTTGCAGCGTCCGCATCTCCTCAACTGGTAAGGACGCGGTCGCCTTCGCCGGCACTTCCAGCTTGAAGCGGTACGTCCCCGGCGCGCGTTCCTCTGGCTCCTTCGCGCCTTTCGCCAGCTTCCAGTCCGCTCGCGCAGGATGTTCGACAACCAAAGTCCGCGTCGCATCGTCCTGATTTCGTACCGTATAGAGTGTTCGCGCCTGCAGCTCGCTGGTGTGCGTCAGCACGCCTTTGGAAATTTTCACTTTCGTCACATGCTGTGGCTTGCTGCTCCCTTGCGCTTCTACGAGTAGTCCCAGATCTGTCGCGTAGGAAAGGATCCGCCGCTCCCCGGGCTTGATCGCATCCGTCAATCCCTCGCCCGCGAATACTTCTTTCTCCAGCACGCTGAAGCTTCCGCTATCTAGCGTGAGCGCACTGGTATTCTTCACCCACAGACCGCGCAGTGGCCGCCCCGCTCCCGTCGTGCCGTTCCAGACCGACACTTTTTCCGCCTCGACGTCAGTCTGCGCGATTGGGACCAGTGCTGATTGATTCTTCTTCAGCGACACGTGGTCTTTCAGCTTGTACTCAAACAAATCGCCGAGCCCCTGTCCGCTCGCCGCCGCTTCACTCATTGACCGCGCTTCTTCAACAGCACCAGGACTCAAATTGGCAAGAGAACTAAATGCTCCCCCTGCAATCCCACCGATAACGCCTCGTCCGCTTAACGCTCCAATTTCTACGTGCGGCCGATTCGCTATCCGCGGTGAATTTACCGCCACGCTGAGGTTCGAAGTTGATGTCTCCAATGCATTGGAGTTCGCAGTCACCTCTATGGCTTCGGTCGCGGTCCCCACACTTAGTTGTGAATTCAGCTGATTTTCTCCCGGCCCGACGTTGACCTGGCTGATGACGCTTCTCTTAAAGCCTGGGCTTTGTACCTCCAGTCGATAATTCCCCGTTGGCAGTGAGGAAAATGAATATTGCCCGTTGCTGTCAGCCGTGGTTTGCGCTACTGCCAATCCGTTTTCGTCCAGCAATTTTACGCTTGCACCTGCCACAATAGCGCCCGACGCGTCATTCACTACGCCGCTCAATCTTCCATTGCCGCCGGTCAAGGAAGCCGAATGGGTCTGCGGTGAAAGCTGTACACTTTCCGGCAGCGGCACGACTGGCCGCCGCCCGTAATACGGCTCCGAAAGCTGCTGAATGAACGAATGCGGCGCGCCCGCCACCAGTGACAACTCCACATCAGTCCAATCTTCCCCCACCGTGTTGTCCACAATCGCCCAGCCTTGCAGCAGCGGCTTCTTCTCCGCTTTCGTTGGCAGCACGATCCGGTACGTCGTCTTCCAGATCGGCACTTCGCTGATGTAGCTCACATAAAGGTTCCGCTCGCCATTTCCCGCAGTCGAAATCGTCATCCGCCGCACATCTTGATCGCGCGCGGAAGCCACCAATCCCAGATACTTGCCAACTTCCACTTGTAAATCATGATCGAGAATGCGCACGCTGGTAGCGGGATTAAGGTCCACGCTGCGCACTTCGCCGCCATCCGTGATCAGTGATATTTCGTCCGTCTCCACCGCGAAGGTAGTTCCCGTGCGCGTTTTCCGCTCCACGCTGAGTAGCTTGCCGGTCAGTGCCGGCGCCGTTCCGCTGCGCACCTCAAGTCGCGCACCCCGCAGCGCGCCGAGAAATTCGGCTTGTGTCGGCCGTTCGCCCAGCGCCAGCCGTAGTGTCGCGAGCCTGCGCGCCAGCGGCGCTTCGGAGTTGTAGTCCACTCCGGTAATTCGCCCGCCGGAAAGGTCCAGCACCGTCAGCGATTTCAGCACGTCGTTCAATTGCGCGCTCGTAAAATCGATATGCACATCTTGGCTGCCCCGTACGCGCCCCAGGTGTTCGAAATATCCCACGCCATTTTTGTAAAGCACCACGCGGCGCACCGGAAGTTTTCCAGCTGCCGCAGCTTCATTCCCTCCGCCACGCGTATCGTCGCGCGTTTCGGCGGCCGATGCATTCGCCTTGGTTTTCGCAGTTGCCGCTGATTTTTCTTGCGCTTGCATCAAACCGCAGAAAAGCAGGGAGAGACACAGGACGTGCAGAATGCGTTTCATGGACCACCCCTCATGTCGAGCAGGTTGCAGACTTGTCAATCGAGATGCAAGTTACTTCCGTCGCGTTGCATCCTCTCATCTCCCCTTCATTTCACAAAGCATACTTTGGTTACTTCTTCCGGACCCGTGCATCGCGCGCGGCACCTGTGGAATACTTAGACTTCAAATTTCTCTCGGGAGTTCCCATGCCTCGCTATCTCACGCAACATACGCTTGCTTGCCTCACCCGCCAGGGCGCTGAAACCCTCGCACTGCGCATGCAGTCCGGCAGCACAGCGCACGCCGAGCGCGTCCTCGTGAACATGGTCGAGGGCAAAATGTTCGCCGAGTTTCGTGCGGAATCCCGCGAAGCCCTGGAAACTTGGCTCAAGAACGAAGGCATGCACTTCGATTGGCTCGTCCGCATTGAGTGGGAATCCCGCGACGGCAAACTTCACCCTGCGGGCTAAGTGTTGAGCAGTGGCACAGCCACTCCTGCTCGCCCTGTTTACCCCGATCTTCGAGGAGAGCTTCGAAGGGACAGCGCGTTTCTCCATAAGAAAACCTTTTGCAATCGACACAGTTCATGTATGAATCCCTACAAAAAAGAGGGTGATTTCTTCCTTCCCTTGCGCTACTCTCTTCGGATTACTCCGGAGGAGGGAAAAACATTATGTCTAACTATGCTCATCCAGAAGTTCTCGTCACCACCGAATGGGTGGCCGCCCACGCCAAGGATTCCGGCGTCCGCCTTGTGGAAGTGGATGTCGATACCACCGGCTACGATCAAGGCCACATCGATGGCGCCATCGCATGGAACTGGCAAACGGAATTGCAGGACGCGATTCGCCGCGACCTCGCACAACCCACGGCTTTCGAGAAGCTGCTCGGCAAGGCCGGGATTTCCCCGGAAACGACCGTCGTAATCTACGGCGACAACAACAATTGGTTTGCCGCTTGGGCCTTCTGGCAACTGAAATACTACGGCCACGAAAAAGTGTTGCTCATGAACGGCGGCCGCAAGAAGTGGCTGGAAGAGAAGCGCGCGCTGACTAACGACATTCCCAAGTACCCGGCGGCAACTTACAATGTGAAATCGCCAAATCATTCCATTCGCGCCAAGCGCGACGATATTTTCGCTGTCGTCGAAAAGAAATCCACCGCGCAACTCGTTGACGTGCGGTCCGTGGATGAATTTACCGGGAAAATCATCGCCCCCCCGGGCATGACGGAGACCGCGCAGCGCGCCGGCCACGTCCCCGGCGCCGCGAATATTCCTTGGTCGCAGACCGTGAACGAGGACGGCACATTCAAGCCACTCGAGGCTCTCCAGCAGCTGTACGGCGCAAAGGGCATCAGCGGCGACAAAGAAGTAATCGCGTATTGCCGCATTGGCGAGCGCAGCTCGCATACCTGGTTCGTGCTGAAGTACCTGATGGGCGTGAAGGATGTGCGCAACTACGACGGCTCGTGGACCGAGTGGGGTAACCTGATCGGCGCGCCGATTGAAAAAGAAGTTTCTATCGCCGCAGCCAATTAGTCTCTTCCCCGGACAATTTCAAAAAAAGGGCGCCGCCGCGGCGGGCGCCCTTTTTCATTTCTGCAGATGCTTCTTAATCTCAGGGAAGTTTCAGGTCCAAAGCGTAGATGTCCGTATCGCCGTGGTCGACGGTCACATATACGGAGCCGTCGGGACTCAATCCGGCAAAAATACATCTCTTCGCCCCGCTGGCAATCAAGTCTCCAAATCTCGTCACGCGTTCCGATTCCCTGTTGGCCATGGGTACGCGGAATACAGATTGTTCAATTTCGTCCGTATCCTGGTAATAGAGTGCATCTCCACCGGGCGACCACCGCAATGCCACGGGAAAATTGGCCTCAGCCAGAACCGACCAGGTTTTGTTTCTGACGTCAAAAAGCACAATTTGTTTTTTCCTGGGATTCCGCGCAGCGATGTAACGTCCGTCGGCGGACCAACGCGGTTCCACCAGCCCTTCGGATCCGGGAACTGGCGTGAGCGACCCGTTGTCCAGATCCAGAATGCGGATGGTCGATTCCTTTCCGCTTCCTGTCTCGAGCACATCGACAACGATTTGTCTGCCATCCGAAGACCAATCGCCAGAGACGGTTGCCCACTTGTTATCCGCAGGCAGAACGCTTTTCGGCGCTCCGCCCTGCGCCGAAACAACATAAAGTCTTGGCCGCTTTCCGAGTAGAAACCCCGTAAAAAGAATTTGCTTTTGGTCCGGAGACCATTTCGGCGCAAACGCTCCCGGCGCGGCGGACGTCAATTGCACACGCGAGCTCCCATCGATGCGGCTCTTCCAGAGCGTTCCGTTCTCGCGGGCCGCGTAAACGACCCATTGCCCATCCAGCGAAAAATCCATGTCCGTGGCGCCTGATTCCGCGAGCATGGCGGTCTTTTCGGCAGTTTTCTGATCGATGCGCAAGAGCTGGTACTCCGAGTGAGAACCTACGAAGTAGATTCGTGACCCTTGCGGAGTCGCGATGGGATGGTCATAAGCAATTGGTCCGCGAGTCAATTCGATTGGGTCGCCTGTTTTGCGGGAAAAAATCCCGCGCTCCTCTTTGAGTAGCCAAAGATTTGCCTGTGTATCTACCGCGAGACTCGCGTGCAGATCAACGCCGGAGGAAAACGCAAAATATTTTCCTCCAGCTAGCCATGTTCCGCTGCCTTCGTGCGGCGCGCGCTGGCCTTCCGGCAACACGCGGCGCAGGGATTTCCCATCAACCCCGATTTCCCACATCGAGTCCGTTCCTTCTTCCAAGTCGGTCTGCGTAAAGCGAAATCTCTTCCCATCGGGGGACCATACGAGAGAGTGCGGGGTCGAGGAAAATTTGGAAATTTCGCTAACGTTGAGCCCTTGTGCATTCGAGGTCATAATGCTCTGACCTAAAACGAACGCAATGGAATCGCCGGTGGGAGACCACACCGCTTCTTCCGCCATCACGTCACCAAGCCGCTGCGGAGCGCCACCCTGTACCGGCCACAGCCAAAGTGGAGTCTCTTCCCCCCGATGCGTCAACTGACCAATCAGGAATTGTGAATGGTCCGGCGAAAGGTCGAAGATTCGCGTGTTGTCAAAGGGTGTTGGAGTCCTTTGCACATCTCCGCCTTCCACGGAAGTTTGCATCAGATTCCAACCGCTGACGTCACGCACCACGAAATAGACGCGGCTGCCATCGGTCACCAGCCGGCCCCACGGATCGATCTGCCCAAAATGTGTAATTTGCCGGATGCCAGTTACGCGGACTTCCGGTCTGGATCGGATGCCGTAGAAGATAAGGGAAACAACAAAAAGCGACAGAGCTGCCGCGGATAACCTGACGACTCGTAAATCGCTCCATTGCCTCAGCGTTTGAGATACGGAAGGGGAATGAGTAGTGGCAGCTTCAGCGCTTTCCTGATTTTCTGCGAGAACGGTCTTTTCCAGCAGAGGGAGAAGATCGAAAGTTTCTCCGGTTGCCAAGGAGCCGTTACTGCGGCCGTTCTCGATGGGTGCTATAAAACGATACCCTTTGCGCGGCACGGTCTCGATGAAAATCGGATTATCGGGATTGTCGTTCAGCGCTGCGCGCAATTTCATCAGCGCGGTGTTCAGACTGCCTTCAAATTCGACGTAAGTTCCCTCCGGCCAGAGTTTCTTCTGTAACTCTTCGCGGGAGATCAGTTCGCCCCGGGCCTCGAGGAGCAGGACGAGAATACGGAAAGGCTGTTCTTGCAGTTTTACCGGCACACCCTGCCGGGTGACTGCGCCGCCATCAACGTCAGCTTCGTAAAGACCGAAGCGGTAGAGCCTTCTAGTGAACGTCCCAGATTCCATAAAAAGCGCACCGAATGCTAGCAGCGGATAGCATACTACCTCGAATGGCCGGTTGAGAAGAAGAGATAACTTACTCAAGACCCATGGCTTATCGGTTGATACGGGCGCGATGGAGAGTTCGTTTGACCCGACGAAGCTCTTCCTTCATTCTCGCCCACAGTTTCGACCATATCCGTGGATAAACTGGCTGTATGCGGTCGCCCCCCGGTTGTGGCTTAAAGAGAGAGATAATAGGTAAGAAATCCAACCTAACTATCGCGCTCTCTGAACCACGGGTACGCTTGCTTTCCACGCCTTACTCCCTCCGTCAAGGGTTGGCATGGATCGGGCAGACCCGGCAGGAAACGGCGCTGCATCTTAGGACTCACGTCCACAACAGATGCTGCGCCATTTTCTTTTCTACGGCGTTTTCGGGTCGGTCCTACGGTAGTAGCCCAAGGCCATTTGCACGCCGAGCCAGCGGAACGGTTCGTTGGGTGTGTAAAACGGCAAGTGATTCAAATACGGAAGCCATCTCCACTGCTCGCCATGGCCCAGCACCAGATCGGCAATGATGCGGCCAAAAACGGATGTGAGATTTACGCCGTGGCCGGAAAAACCGATTCCATAGAATACATTATTGTGCTTGCCCATTTGTCCGACGGCAGGGCAGCCGTCCAGAGACATATCCACGGAGCCGCCCCAGGTGGATTCAAACGGCACGCCAGCTAGTTTCGGATAGATCCGCAAAAGCTCGCGGCGGATGCCTTCGTAGCGTTGCGCGGCGTCGGCGCGATCGCGCACGCCGTTGTTGAAGGAATAGTCCACCGGGCCGCCGCCGATGTGGATGCGATTATCCTGCGTGAGACCGAAGTAGTAGACCTCGGTGCGGGTGTCGTTGAAAGGGAGGCGGCTCTTCCAGCCAACCTCGGCGAGCTGCTGCTCACTGAGCACGGGAGTGATGCCGACGTAATCGAATACGGGGGCAACGGCGCGGCGCAGGTAGCCAAGTTTCGAGGTGAAGGCATTCGTCGCCAGGACCAGCGCTTTGGCGTGCACGGTACGGCCGTTCGCGGTGGTGAGCGCGTGCACCGGGCCTTCCGCGATGTGCACGACGGGGGTGGCTTCGTAGATTTCCACGCCAGTGGATTCGGCGGCAGTTTTGAACATTTTCACGAGTTTTCCGGGATGCACCTGGCCGCTGTGGGGATCGAAGCACGCGCCGGGGTAGGCGGAAGTGCCGATGGCGGCGGCGAGTTTGTCCCGGTCCCAGAACTCGAAGGGGAATCCGGCACCGCGAAATTTTTCGATGGTGGCGCGCGCTGCATCGGCAATTTCCAGAATGTTGCAGACTTGCAGTGCGCCGTTTTGTTCGAGTTCGCAATCCACACCCGTTGCAGCGGACAGCGCACGCAGGCGTTGAATATTGTCTACGGTGAGATCGTAGATTTTCTTGTCGAGAGCGGGATCACCGCTCCACTGCATGTAGCGGTCTTCGGTGAGGGTAAGCATCATGGCGCCATTGCGCCCGGATGCGCCGTTGCCGCAACTGCTGGCTTCGAGGAGCACGATTTTCTTTTCCGGCGAAGTCTTGCGGAGGTAGTACGCCGCGGACAGTCCGGTGAATCCGCCGCCGATGACGGCTACGTCGGCTTCGAGATCGGTGCCGAGCGGAGGATTTGCGGGCGGCAGAGCCTTTGACCAGTAGCTGCGGTTGGGTTCAAAGACCATTTCTTCGGGGAGTAGAACCGGCGCAAGGGAATTGACGGCGGCGGCGCTGGCGACGGTGCCAGCTCCGGCGATGGCGGCGGTTTTCAGGAGTTTGCGGCGGCCGAGTTTATAGTCTGTGGTCATGAGAGAGGGCTCAGTGTAAGGGAGAGGAACCGAAACACGAAATGTGAAACTCGAAACACGAAATCCGAAATGGGAAGAGATGCACCCCCCCCCACCAATTTGTATGAATATCAAAAGAAATGGGTTGCTGAAAAAGGGTTTTGTAAGAATATGAAAACAAAGGAGGGACAAATCCTTTTGCAAACGACTTGAGAAATACGAGACACGAAGTGCGAAACGCGAAGAGGGGTACCCCCCACCCGGGTATTTTTGCCAAAGAGTGCGGTGCTGCTTGAAAACACGAGAGATAAGGTTTTTGTTGGTGCAAAAGAGTGCGTACCCCTCGGACGGACTCGGGGCAAGAGAATATGAAAAGAAAGGGAGTGGATGGGGAGCGAGATAGCACGTGTTCAATAAACTGCGGCGGGTAAGGAGATCGCCGAGGTTATGGCGGACAGAGCTGGAGTTAAGCGCGACGTTCACGCGGCATGATAGCACGGCCTAGTATCGCTGTCAATACCTTATATTAACAGTATCCTACGCGTTCGAACGGGATGTGGAAAAGTGTGAAGAAGTCCAAAGTCAGAACCCGGATGGTTCGACTCCGCTCACCACAGGCTCCTTGAAAAGCCTCAAGAGATGCGGCACCCAAAGGCGTCCTAACGGTTTATTTCTGCGCCACTCGCCCGCCGCTACAAGAACAAGATACCGGTCTTCCCGGTAGGAACCGGGACGCACACAACGCGGAAGACCGGCCACTACATTGGGGCAGGTGGCAAAAAGAGACTAAGCCTGTTTTTTGGTCCAGGCGCCGAGGATGGCGCCCATGAGGCACAGACCAACGAGAGGGTAAAACTCGTTGATGGCGAACAGATGGTGTGGACGCATTTCGTACATGTAGGTGGTGAAGGTGATGGGGCCGACGAAGCCGATCCACACCAGTATGCCAAGCGCAGCGCCGCGCGCAGCGGTGTTGGCATTGCGCCAGGCGCACAGCTGAGCGAGTACGAACGCGATGAGAAGGTCGAGCACGAGGGAAATGAGGTGCGGCAGCACGGGGTTTCCACTGTGCGCCTGCTCTTCCGTCATGTGCTCTAGAGCCATCCAGGGCTTCGCGAAGAGAACAACATACCAGACCGCTCCGAGCAGCCAGTAAGCCACGGCAGAAACGATCACCGCCAAATAATTCGTTTTCATTGTTTCTCCCTTGTGGTTCAAGTGGGCCGTTGAAGCCGGTCCATGGGTCCGGGGAATTCCTACCCGTTCATAACGCGGACAGTCTCCTGTTTATGCCCGAGGGATGTCAAGCATCGGGGCTCGGGCCTCAGAGGCAACCGGGGGACAAACGACGCGAATGATAGGGGTGGGAGCGGAGAGACGCGGTCCGGAAGGCAAGACTAAGAGAGATTCCTCACTGCGCAGGCCGACCCTCCGCAGGAGCGGAGGGGAAGAAACAGTCGGCCTGCTCCGTTCGGAATGACGGGTGCGGGGTGCGCGCGAGGTGGCGCGGTGGCGAGCGGCTAGCGATTTGCGCGACGGTAAACGGCGAAGGACATTTACTGGAGGTCGAGGAGGACGGCTATTTCGCCACCTCATGGCTTCAATAGTTTGCCGAGTTCGCGCCAGGTAATGAGTTTTGCGTTTTGCTGCTGGAGCAATTGGCGAAACTCGGCGCTGGTGAAGAAATCGAAATCGCGCTGGCGCCAGGCGGCGCCCCAGGTATCGCGCTCGCGGGTCATGGCGTGCATTTCATCGTTGTCGTACGCGAGGTGGATGATGAATTCGGTTACGCCAGGTTGCAGATTTTGCAGCGCCTGGATGTAGAAGTCGTTCCATTTTTCCGGGGAGACGGAAGGCTCGATGCTGACGACGTGATCCATCAGGATGTCGCCGGGACCAGTGCTGGATTTCAGGTAGGGATGATCTTCGGACCATTCCGCAGGAATAAGTAGAGGGAGTTTGTAGTCATGTGCGACGCGCAGAGCGGCTTCGAAAATTTCCTTTCCATTTTCGAGCAAGCGGTACTGATGCGAATCGAGATGCGTGGGGCGCACGCCCATGGTGAGCGCCCTCTCGATCTGCGCGCGCATTTCGCGCTCGGCGTCGCGAGGATCGATTTTCAGGGACTCCGGCCAGTCCAGGTGGAGATAGCCGTCGGTATCCACCAGACTGGGCACGGTATTTTTCGATGCGACGGGTCCCCAGCGGACGTAGACGCGCTCGCTGGTCATGGTGAGGTGCAGGCCGAGGTCGGCGTCCGGATGTGACTTGGCAAAGTCGGCGATTTCGGGGAACCATGGGCACGGGACCATGATGCTGCCGGAATTGATGGCCCCGGACTCGAAGGCTTTGATCGCGGCGGAATTTACGGAGTGGGACACGCCGAGATCGTCGTCGTGAATGATGAGGAGCTTTGCGTCTTTCGGGTAGCCGAGGCGTTCGGCGAGAGTTTTCTTTTCTTGCGCGCGCGTGTTGCAGAACGCCGCTGCGAGGAAAAGAAGCAAGAGTACGGCGAAGCGCCTTTTCATTTCGCGTCACGCAAATAGCCGGAGATGACGCGGGCATAGTCGGCGACGGCGATTTCCGGGTCGGTGAGTTCCGGGTGCCAGACTTTCTCCCACTCGAAACAATAGAAGCCCTGGTAGCCGAGTTTTTGCAGAGCGGCGACTTGACGCTTGATGGGGCCATCGCCGCGGCCGGTGAGGACGTACTTGCGCTCCTTTCCAGCGGGGACGGAATCTTTTAAATGCGTGTGGCGGATCCACTTGCCGAGCTGGCTGACGGTGTATTCCGGGCTTTCTTTGCCATCGGCAAAGGTGTGATGCGCGTCCCACAGCAGGCCGACGTGTTGAGAATCGGCGCGGCGGAGAACGTCACTCAAGGGCGCGGAAGTGACGAAGTTATCGTGGGATTCGATGAGCACGGTGACGTTGCGCGGCGCGGCGTAATCGCCAAGCTCTTTCATATTGGAGGCGACGAGCGCCTTGAGGCTCTCGCTGGGCGTAACGGGCTCTTCGTTATCGGGGTTGGTGCCGAAAACGCGGATGAAGGGCGCATCGAGCGATGCGGCGAGATCGATGAAGCGTTTGGCGTCGGATGACTGTTCAGCGCGCTTGACTGCGGCGGACTCATCCATATGCGCGGAGCTACTGACGCAGGCGATGCGGAGACCGTGCGCGAGGATTTCGCGTTTGGTTTGCGCGATTTGCGAAGCGGCAAACACCGGATGGGAGGGCAGATCCAAGTTGCCCTGAAGGCCGCGAAGTTCGACGGCGGCAAAGCCATGCGCCGCGGCGAAATCTAGGATTTTCATCCAATCCCAAGCGGGACAAGCCAGGGTGGAGAAAGCGATGGGCAGGCGTTTGGCGGGCTGGCCGAGGATGAATGGCGGCGCCAGGGCCGCGAGCGAGAGGCTTTTTACAAAGTTTCGGCGCGTGATTTCCATGAGCGCCATTGTCCCCTAGAGGAGGGAATTTGCCTAAGGCGAAATCATGATTAACGGAGCTGGCCGGGGTCGATACCGTTCTTGCGGGCGTCATCCTCGACGGCGTCAATCTTGGACTGAATTTCCTTTTTCTTTTCCTCCAACTGCTTAATCTGGTCGGCGACCGGGGTCATGGAGTAGCCCTGCTTCATGTTGATGCCGCCAGAGGAGGAAGTATTCTCGGCTTTGAAGTTGCGGAGCTCGGAGATTTTCTTTTCGGTAGCGTCCATCTGCCCTTGGAGCTGGCGAAGCTGATCGCGATAAGAGGCGATCTGCTGCTCCTTGGGGGAGTCGCCGCCGGACAGTTTCTCGGAATGGGAAGAAGAGCTGTAGTCGTTGCCGGATGAGGAGGAATCGCCAACGACGGAGACGCTGCCCTTGACGGAGCCGATTTCGTCGTTGGTCCATACTTTCTTGAGTTTCTTCTTGGTTTTGTCTTCCGCGCCGGTTTTTTGCGCGGGCGTTTGGGGCGGAGGGGGAGCCGGCTGCGCGGCGGGCTTGGATGCATCGGATTGCGATGGCGCGGGAGAGTCTGGCGACTGCGCAAGGGAAGTAAACGCCAGGGCGAAGAACAGGGCTGCTAGAAGAACGCAAGAACGAATCATAAAACCTCTTGATTGCGCTGAAATTGTTAGCGAAGCTGGCCGGGCAAGACGCCCTTCTCACGGGCCTCATCGAGCAAGGCATCGATTTTTATTTGAATCTGTTTTTTCTTTTCCTGGAGCGAAGAAATCTGCTGGTCGATGGGAATGCGACCCACTCCTCTATCGAGCTGGCGCACGTTCGTGGAGACCGCTTCGCCATTCTGGAAGTCTTTGTAGACGGCGAGTTTTTTATCGGTGTCGTCCATCTGCTCCTGCAACTTGTTCAGGTCCTTGCGGATCCGCGCGACAACCTGGGGATCCGCGGGTTTGTCTGGAGCCAGCTTGTACTTCGAGTTTCGGGAATTGCCGACGACGGAAATCGCGCCGTTGGCGTCGGATACATTGTCGTTGGTCCAGACTTTCTTCGGTTTCTTTACTTCGCTGGGAGCCGGCTTATTGGAAGGAGAAATTTGCGCCGGAGTCTGCACGGCTGCCGGATCTTGCGGGGCCGCAGGGGCTGCAGCTGAATCGGAAGACTGCGCGGCGCCGGGAAGAGCGGCGAAGAGGACGACAAAACCCGCGAAAACCCGGGAGCAGCGCATAAGGCCTCCGTGCAAGACTTCGAGGAGGGGACCAGAACTATCTAACCCATTTTACGACTGGAGGTTTCAGGGGCCGGCAGTCGTTGTAGCAGGCGTGCCCAGTTCGCTACGGATGGCCAGCAAGGCTTCCCTGGGGGGGCCGATGCGGCGGTATTGGGAGTGAAACGTTTTTTCGTGAATGGAAAAACTGGTGAAGAATTTGCGGCCGTCGAAATCGTACTGGGAATAGGTGGGCAGCCAGAGACCCGGGGCCATCTCGTAGCGCTCCTGCATGAAGTAGCTGCCTTTGTAAATCTTGGCGAGGAAGAGGCCGAGGGAGATGTCTTCGGTGACTTCGCCTTCAACACGAGCAAGCTGGCTGGAGGCTTCCTCGATCCAGACGAAGCCGCGCACTCTGCTGAAGAACGCAGTGGCGCGAGACGTGGGCTTGTAAGCGGAATTCGGCGCAAAGCGGTACTTGGCGAGGATACGATCGCCGCGCGGTTCGCGGGCGACGAAGGTGAAGACGAGGGCTTCGCGGGTGGCATCGATCAACTCGTTGCGTTCTTTGCGCTTCTTCGCGATCTTGGCGTACGCATCCTGCTGCGCGCGGCCGGATTCGGCGGCCCAAGCGAGCATGTGCTCGAGTTTTTTGAGTTCGGCGCGGTAGGCGGCGGCATCCGTGGGCTTTCCGCCGGGGCCGACCGGGATGCGATCCGTGCCGGTGCCAGCAGGAACGACGCGGGATATTTTTACTTCGGCGGACTTGGGGTCACTCGTGTTCTTGCGCAATTCGACGCGTTCGATGCGCTCGTAGACTTCGAGGGCCTGGTCATTTTTCTTTTGATTGGCAACGACCTGTTCAAAAAGCGCGCGCTTTTCCGCCTCCGTGCGCGGCGGCTCCGAGGAAACATCTTGTGCCGGTGCGTTCCTGGAGAGCGCAAGGAATATCGCGGCGATGAGCATGGCGTTGCGCGGGCAGAGCATATTCTTAGGTCGCAAAGAAATAATCCGACCTCCCTTTCGATTCCGTATTGTACTGAATTGTTGTATGGGCCCAGCAAACGGAGAAGCGAAACCAGCAACACGGTCCGGGCAAGAGCGGCGTTGTAGAAAGTTATTGTTTGGGCTTATCGGCGGGCTTTTGTTGCTGCGCCTCTTCGGTCCAGGGAGGAACGATGCCGTTCACGCGCGCGTAGGCGATGGACTGGCCAAGATGTTCGCCCAGGTGTCCGGTGATCAAGAAGAAGGCGCCGCGCCGGGTCGTGTCGTGTCCGAACATCTTCTGCGGCTTGTCCAGGTCGGCGTCACTGATTGCAAGAATGGCCTGCTTGAAGTGGGCGAAGGAATCTTTCAACGCTTGAACGATCTTCGCTTTATCCGTGGCGCTGGCCATGATGGCTTTCGGGTCGATGCCGGCCGGAGGCGGAATGCCTAGCGCCCGGGCAATCCCATAGTTGGCGGCGGCGATGTGGGCGTAGACTTCACCGACGGAGCGCACGCCATCGGCGGGGCGCCAGCTGTACTTGTCAGCAGGGACGCCATCGGCAAGACGCGTGAAGCGTTTTTCATAGTAGGCGATTTCTTCGAGGAATTCGGCGCGGGCACCGGAGGCGGGGGCTGCAGGAGCTGCGGCCACGGCTGGGGCATTCGCGGCAGGTTTGTCCTGGGCTTCGGTAAGAGAAGCCAAGCCGAGGGTAAGCATTGCAAGTCCTAGGAAGACAAAGTAGATACGTCGCATGAGATATCTCCTGTGTGTCGTGGTGTTGGGCGGCAGAGGCCGCGATTTGAGCCGAAAGTAACCCGGAACCCAGTACAATGTAATGGCTGCGCAACATTACACCCAGCGCCGGTGAAAGCAAAGATGCTTCCAGCGCGTCTAACAAAGGAACGAAAGGGTGTAGTCAATCGTACTTAGAGACAGACGGCTGGAGGATGGTTTGGGCTTTGCTCCCATCGAAGGACTAAGTGGCGTGCGGGTAGTGGGCCGGGCGGATGCGTCGCGGCTGAAGGCCAGTGGTTTTCGCGGCGCGCTGGTTACGACCATGGAGACGCTGCGGCTCTCGCTGGATGCCCTGCGCGCGCACAAACTGCGCAGCTTTTTGACGCTGCTGGGAGTAATCCTGGCGGTGGCCACGCTGGTAGCGGTGATGAGCCTGGTGGCAGGCATGAACCTGTATGTGGCCGACAAAATCGCGAACCTCGGCGCCAACGTCTACCTGGTGGACCGCTTCGGAATCATCACCAGCCATGATGATTGGATGAAGGCACAGAAGCGGCCGCTGATTACTTTGGAAGAGTACGAGCGCTTGCGCGACAACATGAAGACCGCAGCGTACGTGGCGGCCACGGAAGATCAAAACATGGATGTGCGATCCGGCAACATTCTGCTGGAGAACACCGACCTGACCGGCGTGACCGCAAATTATGCGGAGATTCGCAGCGTCAACCTGGCTTCTGGACGGTTTCTGACCGAAGCTGACGACCTGCACCGTGCACCGGTGTGTTTTATTGGCTCCGATGTGCTGAAGAAGTTTTTTGCGGACGTGGACCCGATCGGGAAGTCGATCAAGGCGGGGAACCGCAGTTATGAGGTAGTCGGGGTGGCGACGGAGATCGGGAGCGCATTCGGCCAATCACAAGACAATTTTATTTTGATTCCGCTGGCGACCTACCGCAAAGAATGGCACAAGCAGAGCGACTGGCTGACGATTTTCGTGCAGGCACGGAATGCGGAAATGATGGAGGCTTCCGAAGACGAAGCGCGCATGTTGATGAGGGCGTGGAGGCACCTGGCGTTTGACGCGCCAGAAAATTTCGCGGTGCTGGGGTCAGACTCAATCATGCAGTTATGGAAGCAGATCACAGGAACGCTGGCCAATCTGGTGATTGGATTAACATCGGTATTCCTGGTAGTGGGCGGCATCGTGATCATGAACATCATGCTGGCCAGCGTGACGGAGCGGACGCGTGAGATTGGATTGCGCAGGTCGCTGGGCGCAAGGCGCAAACATATTGTTCTTCAGTTCATGACGGAGTCGGCGGTGCTGGCGGCGGTTGGCGGTGTGATCGGGCTTGCGCTGGCGTTTTTATTGGTGGTGATCGTTCGGGCGGCGACACCGATTCCCGTGCAGACACCGCTCAGCGCGGTGATCATAGCGCTGACAGTTTCGACGGGCGTTGGATTGTTCTTCGGAATCTATCCGGCAATGCGCGCGGCGAAGCTCGATCCCATCGAAGCTCTGCGGGCGGACGGATAAGGAACAGCGATGGCACAGGCATACGGCGAAAACCTGAAACAAGCGATGGGCACGCTTTGGGCGCACAAGCTGCGCAGCGCGCTGACGGTATTTGGCGTGGTGCTGGGCGTCAGCGTGATCATGCTGGTGGCGGCGCTGATTACCGGGTTTGACGAGCAGATTCAGGAGAACATCAAACAGTACGGTGCGGACACGGCGTTTGTATCGCGCTGGGATCAGGGACCGCACGGAGATAACCGGCCGCTGGAGGAACGCTTGCGAAAGCCGCTGACGCTGGAGGATGCGGAAGCGCTGAAAGAGAGCTGCCCGGCGATAAAAAATGTGACCGTGTTCCTTACCTGGTGGGAGAAACCGCACACGGTGCGCACCAAAGCGGGCGAAGTGTCGGCGATCGATTTTCGGGGCGTGCAGCCCAATTTCGCCCAGGTGTATGCGAACGCGGCGGTGTTAAGGGGAAGATTCCTCAGCGAGGGCGACGATATCCACCGCGAAAAAGTGGTGATGCTCGGGGAAAACGTGGCGCCAGTTTTGTTTCCGGGAGGCGATCCGATCGGGAAAGATGTTTTGATCGATGGGTCGGATTTTCTGGTGGTGGGCGTGGTGGAAAAGCCCAAGGGTGGATTTGGCATGGGCGATCAGGATCGCCGGGTGCTGATTCCGTACAACACGTTCCGCAAGGTCTATCCCGGAGCGTATGAAAACCAGATTCGGTTCCAGGCGTATCCGAACATGCTGGACCAGGCAGTGGATCAGGCAACGGAACTGTTGCGGCGGCGGCGCAATGTACCCTACAACGGGAAAGACAGTTTTTCGATGCGCACGGCGCAGCAGGAAGTGGAAGAGTTTCACAGCATCATGGGGATGGTGGCGCTCGCGGCAGTAGTGCTGAGCTCGGTGGGGCTGCTGATCGGCGGCGTGGGCGTGATGAACATCATGCTGGTCAGCGTGACGGAGCGCACGCGAGAGATCGGCCTCCGTAAGGCCGTTGGCGCGCGGCGCGGCGACATCACTTGGCAATTCTTGCTGGAAGCGATGGCGCTAACGGGCTCTGGCGGCATGGTTGCAGTGATACTGGTGAACGGACTGGTTTTGCTAGTGCGCATGACACTGGAGTGGCCGGGAAGCGTGCCGGCCTGGGCCATTGCCGCCGGACTCATCGTGAGCATCGGAGTCGGATTGTTCTTCGGCGTGTGGCCAGCCATGAAGGCCGCGAAGCTGGATCCGGTGGAAGCGCTGCGCTACGAGTAGTCCTGCGAACTTTCC
>JBGOTL010000024.1:0-37956 GCA_041476465.1 Candidatus Acidiferrum sp.
CTACAGATTCCTTTCCCCTAACTTATTCAGAATCAACACTTACAAAAGTGTAACAAAACAAACAATTTCAACCTCCTTCAGAATCAACACTTATGAAAAACAGGGGGAGGGGGGTCTCTTCCCATTTCGGAACGCCGCGGCCCGCTACATTCTCGTCGTTGGCTCAACAGAACGCCCTTTAATTCCTTTCCTTCCAATTCGCTGCGCACACTTGTTGTCACAACAGGGGGGTCACATCCTTCAAGACAAAAGCCTCTCTTCTCGGCGCGCCTCTGCGAACTCTGCGTCTCTGCGTTATCTTTTGCCCCGTTTGCAACCCTGTTTGTCCCCCCTTTGTTTTCATATCGATACGAATTGCTTTTTTCGCAACCCGTTTCTTTTGATATTCATACAAATTGGTGGCGGGGGTGGGGGCCTCATGATTCACTACAACGCCCAACCCGGGCGGCGTTCCGGGCTAACAAACTTCTGGGCGGAATCCGCGTTGAGGACTTTGAGGTTGGCGCGATCCCAGGCCAGTTTCTGGCCCGAGCGCACGGCGAGGTTGCCCAAAAGAAGGGTCTCCGTGACCAGACCCGAAAATTCGAAGTTTCCACCGGGCTTGGTCTTGCCGCCCTTGCAGGCGTCGAGCCACTCGCGTTCGTTGCCAGGCGAGCGAGGCAGCGTTTTCGCGGGTTGCGTGTACGCCTTCATCTTTGCTTCGGGAATCAGCTTCGGGCGAGCGCCATTGAATCCGCAGAGGATTTTCCCGCGATCTCCGGCAAAGAGCAGGCCTTCGTCCTCGTCTTCGTCGTCGCCCTTCAAAGGAGCGTCTTGCAACTCCTCAGGGCGCGGCGGCTTCAACCCGCCGTCGTACCAGGTAAATTTAACGGGTGGCATAGCGCCGCGCGCGGGAAAGTTGTAATTGATGATGGAAGCCAGTGGATAAGTCTCATCGTAGCGGTCGCTAGAGCTGGCCTCGACACTCATAGGCGCTTCCAGCTTCAGCACCCGGAAAAAGGTGTCGAAACTGTAGGAACCCATGTCGCCGAGGGCACCGCAGCCAAAGTCGCTCCAGCCGCGCCAGACAAAGGGCAAATAGGTATGGTGGAAAGGACGTTGCGGCGCCGGGCCGAGCCACAGGTCCCAGTCCAGACCTTCGGGCACGGGTTGCGCATCTTTCGGGCGTTCGATGCCCTGCGGCCAGTACGGACGGCTGGACCAGTTGGCCACCTCGCGCACGGGACCGATGGCGCCATCCCAAATCCATTCGCACAAAAGTCGCGTGGCTTCGGAGGCCTGGTTGCCAACGGCAATTTGCGTGGCCACGCCAGTTTCGCGGGCGATTTCCGCAATGCGCCGCGCTTCGTAAATGGTGTGGGTCAGAGGTTTTTGGCAGAAAACATGTTTGCCTTTTTTCATGGCCACCGCGGAGACTGCGGCGTGCAGGTTGTCCGTGGTGCATACGACCACGGCGTCAACATCCTTTTGCTTTTCGAGCAACTCGCGGAAATCGCTATAGGCTGCGCAGCCGCGGTACTCGCCGGAGCGTTGTTGCGTGGCGTAGTAGGCGTTCACGATCTTCTGGCAGGGTTCGCGCCCGGCCACGCCGCTGGTGACGCGCAAGGAGTGGCTCAATTGAATCGGCTGCTCGGGGCTCAGCCAGTCCCAGCCGGAATCCACGCCGAGCAGCTTGCGCACGGAATCGCGGAATTCGTGTTCTTCCCATTGCGGATGATCGGCGCTGCCTTGATTGGGGTCGCAGACCGCAACGCCTTGCACATCGGGCTGCTGCAAAAAATGGAGCATGACGCGCAAACCCTGCGCGCCGACGCCGATGAAGGCGATGTTCACCTTGTCGCTGGGCGGGACATATCCCGGTCCGCCCAGCACGTGACGCGGAACGATGGTCATACCCACTGCCGCCGAGGCCGTCCGGCCCAGAAATTCGCGGCGCGAAACGCTGCCGCGGAAAGATTTATCGAGATGAGTTCCAGTTGGCATAAATGCTTACCTCGCATGGTCCCGGCGCGAACTAAATTCACAAGTATTTCATCAACAGGTCGACCACTCGCTGCACGCCTTCGTAGCTATCCGGGCGCGAATATTCAATGGAGAAAACGCCGCGAAAATTCGCTTGTTTTGCCAGCTCGACGCAATGGGCCACAAACTTCTCGTCGTCCATTCCGTACTCCGGCAGCCGCGATGCCTTGGTATGGCAGACCGTGAGCGCGTATGGCAGCAACATGGGAATTCCGCGCTCGCGCGTGACGTTGTTCGGAAAATTCCCGAAGTCCGGGAGAGCGCCGAACCATTTGCTGCCGACTTGCTGGAAAATACGCACCAGCTCTTCCGGATGCTCCGAACCCACGCCGCCGTGGTTCTCGACAATGACCGCGATTCCCTTGGAGGCGCCATAATCGGAAAGTCTGCGATAAGAGGCCACCGTGGGGGCCAAATTTTCCGGATTGATCTTGCCAGGATCGCAGCGAATCGAGCCGGCGCCGAGTTCGTGCGCGATGTCGATCCATTTCGAGCATGCTTCGATCACCAGATCATGAATTTTCGGATCGGGATCGGACAGGCCAGCGCCTAGCTCGAGTTCGTCAATGTCCACGGGGATGTTCACGAGGTGAGAGTGGGCCCGCGCCAGGCGCGACTTCAAATCGCGGAGATAGGTAGCATCGGTCGATGTGAAATGCGGCGCCACGAATTCCAGCTCGTGAACTTGAAAACGATCCGCGATCAGCTCGGGAAAATCGAGCATCTCGATGGTTGTGGCGGGCGAAGGCGCGTTGTCATCGCGGGTCTTTGCAAAAAAGTTGTGGAAGCTCCAGGTCGAGACGCCAATCCGCGCGCGTTTGGAAACACCCTGCCCCCATGGCGCAGCGGGCGTCAAAAAACTCCCCGCCATGCATCCCGCGATTCCGGCGGAGCGGCTCATAAAGTCACGTCGATTCATGAATCCTTCCTCGCTCGAAGGTTTCGTCCAGAGCAACCCAGAATGCGCTCCTCACTCAGGATGATATGCCGCTGATATCACTGCGTATCGAAGCCGTCAAGTTTTATGTCAGGCTGGAATGCGCGCATGCGAAGAAGATGGAAGCGGGGAGCTTGTTACTGACTGCAAACTTGAAAGGCGTGTGCGACCCAAAAAACCGAGAAGGGGAGGCCTGGCGGCCTCCCCCGTTGAAGCAATGCGTTGCTTTTACTGAATCGCCGAGCTGTTGACATCCGCGGCGCCGCTCAATGCGTACCGAATTACGCCCGTCTCATCCGTGAAGAAATAGCGATCACCCGAGGAACCCGGCGTAGCCGGAGACGCCAAAATCGTGTACGTATCGTTGATCCCAGTGCCCCCCACGAGAGGCACATAAGCAATGGTGTACCCGCTTTTCGCGGTGACGCCGGCGTTCGCGAGAACATCGTCAATCAAGCAGGATGCTGTTTCGTTTGCTGTCGTGGCGCACGCGGCAGGTGCTCCGCCCAGATCGGTCAGGGCGTTTGAGTAGCCGATGCCTTGGTACAGGTCGGCATAGATAATTTCCGCACTGTTGATGCTGCGGAGAGAACCCACCGCCGAAGACTCGTTCGCCGCCATCTTGGAGCGAAGGAGATTGGGGATGGCGATGGCTGCGATGATCAGAATAATCGCCACTACGATCAGTACCTCGATGAGTGAAAAACCTTTTTCTCGGTTACGCATGTCGTTCTGTTCTCCTTTACGGCTGGGCATTCGCTCTCTTGTCTGTGCGAACTGTATTCGTATGCTGATTGGAGTTTACCAAAAACGGAGAAAGAGACCATAGAGCAACTGTCCCAATTTGGGGCAGAACCAGTGCTCCAGTATTGGCTAGGACCACAGTTGAGCGTGGTACAGGCTTACAGAGGTACGGTATTCCTAGTACTAGAAAAATTCTGAAAGAGGAGTCCTGACGAAAGTGCCTGTAACATACTGAAATTACTATAGATATATAAGATATACCGCCCTGACCTGGCTTATTCCTTCAATCAGGAATTAGAGAGAGGACCGGGCAGGAGTACAGGTACCGACGGGGGACAGGTTTTCTTTCGGAGAAGTGATGCCCCTTCTAATGGCTGCACTTCGCAGGGTCCGAATCGGATGTGAGGCCGCTGCGGCAAGGCCAGATTGCATGAAATTGCGACCAGAACTCCGGCAGGTAAGGCTTTTTTTTGAAGAAGCCTGGCAGATGGTGGCAGGAGCCGGTCCGCAGCGTTATTCTGTGCGCAGCCAGTCTATTCATTCGCTTGCTGTGCGGCGCTGGAGATCGGTCTAGCACGTTGCCCTTATGAATGCTAAAGCACGCGAGAGCAAACAGAGCCACACGGTTAAGTCACGGCTGACTGGCAACCAGATCCGTGGTTTTTGGGCGGCTTGGGGAGGCTGGGCTCTGGACGGGATGGACTCTTTCATCTACGCCCTGGTTTTGGTCCCCGCGCTACGAGACTTACTACCGCGGTCAGGAATTCCAGCGAGCACAGCGAATGTCGGGTTCTACGGCGGACTGCTCTTTGCTTTTTTTCTGATCGGATGGGGGTTGTCCCTCGTTTGGGGCCCCATTGCCGACCGCTTTGGCCGCGTCCGCACGCTGATTTTCACCATATTGTTTTTTTCACTCTTCACGCTGCTCAGCGCGGTCGCGACCAGCGTTTGGACCCTGGCACTGTTCAGGCTGCTCGCAGGTGTGGGTATCGGCGGCGAGTGGTCCATGGGGGGCACGTTTGTAGCCGAGGAATGGCCAGAGGATCGCCGCACGATGGGCGCCGGCCTAATGCACACAGGCTATTATTTCGGATTTATTCTGGCGGCGCTGGCGAACTACTTCGTCGGGAATCACTATGGCTGGCGGGCCATGTTTGTTTTAGGTGGCGCCCCGGCATTGTTTGTAGCCTTCATCTATTATGGCGTGAGGGAACCCAGCCGCTGGCAGAACAAACGCAAACAACTCAGGGATGCCTGGAACGCGAAGCGCTCCTTCTTTTATCTTTTTTCGCCCGAGTACCGCCGCCGGACATTTCTCAACTCCACTTACATGCTGGTCTCGATCATCGGCTTGTGGGCGGGGTCCGTCTATGTTCCCGCATCGGTTACTTTCCTGGCCGCGAATGAGGGGCTGGCCGCTCCACAAGGCGCTCGTCTGGCTTCTTATGCCACCCTGATTCTGTCTGTTGGAACCATCCTTGGATGTCTTATTGCCCCCATACTCGCCGAGCGCATCGGACGCCTGCGGACGTTGGCGTTTTACTTCACCCTCATGCTGGTCTTCATCTCCATCAGCTTTGGCTATGTTTTTTATTTGAAGCAAAACCCGTTGGTGTGGTTCATGATCTGCTTGTTTTTTCTGGGTGTTGGCGGAGCCAATTTCGCCATGTACACGTTGTGGGTGCCGGAGCAATATCGCACCGAGTGTCGCGCCAGCGCATTTGCATTTTCCACTTCGGTGGGCCGCTTCGCGGGAGCCGGAATTACTTTTCTGGTAGGCGCCGGCGTCCGCCATTTTCAAACCATTGGCATACCGGTCGCGCTCACGTCCGTGGCCTTTGCAGTGGGATTGCTCCTCATACCTTTCGGCGAAGAGACAAAAGGACAATCCTTGCCGGCCTAGGGCGCTTTCGCCCGCAGTGAATACCTTGCAATTTAATTGTAGAGGGGCTGCACATCCTGATCCCGAACCCCGACGCAGCGTGAAGCTTTGCTGAATTTGCTCAGGTGCTTGCAACTGAATGATAGACTCGTCTCCTGTCGCTTATTTGAGGCGCTTGAATCAAAGGCCACCATATGCGATTGACAACTCCGGCGCTGAGCACAGCGTTTGACCAACCGAAGGATCAAGAATGAATGAATTCCCAAGTTTTGACCTGACTGGAAAGGTCGCTTTAGTCACCGGCGCGGCACGAGGTTTGGGGCGCGCGGTTGCCGTCGCGTTCGCCCATGCTGGCGCAGATGTCGCGCTTGGATTGCGGGACGTCAACACCGGAATCGACCTGGTAAACGAGATTCAAGCCCTGGGCCGAAAAGCGCTCCGGCTACAGATGGATATCACAGACCTGAATCAAATCTCGCGCGCTATCAAAAACACGGCCGAGCACTTTGGCAGGCTCGACATACTCGTTAACAACGCTGGTGGCGGAACGAGCGGCCTCGCGCTGGACGTCAACGAAGAAGACTTTGATCAGACCCTGGCGATAAATCTGAAAGGGACTTTTTTCGCTAGTCAGGCAGCCGCCAAGCTCATGATGCGCCAGGGGAGTGGAAGCATCGTCAACATGAGTTCGCAAGCAGGATTCGCTGCCTTACCCACGGAATCGGTTTACTGTGCCAGTAAGGCCGCGGTCTCTCACTTAACAAAATGTCTTGCGGTGGAGTGGGGAAAGTACAACATCACGGTAAACGCGGTCGCGCCCACTTTTATCACCACGCCGGGCACTGACGAGGCTCTCTCCGATCCGGTCTTCCGCGCCGACGTGGTCGAGCGCATCGCGGCATTGCACCGCATCGGTGAGCCCATGGACGTTGCCGGCGCGGTCATTTTCCTAGCCTCGCCCGCTGCCGCTCTCATTACCGGCCACACCATTTTGATTGATGGAGGGTGGACCGCAAGGTAATCGCAGCGGGTTCTTGGATGTGTGCGTTCCTCGAATGTAAATGTTCTGTGTTTTCCAACCGGCTGTTACAGCGTAGGACTACCAGGTGATCGGCGTCGCGTCACTGGCGTTGAGGCGCACGACTGTGGGCGCTGCCAGGGCTGCAAGCGTGTCGAAGTCAAAGTCGCGAAACAGGTCGAGGCACATCAATTCCGGCACTTCGTTGTACTTGAGCGGATGCTCGAACACATACCCCAGGCTCGGAATGGAATGGCGCGCGTCGAGAGAGGCAAATAATTGTGGCTCAAGCGCAGCCGCGGTAAGCGCGACGGATTGCGATCGTGGGCCCGAGGTAATCACTGCCGTTGGCGCATGTTTGGGACTCGCAACGGTGATGGAGCCAGGAGTTGGGCTGCCATGCTGCATGCCAGTGTTCAGCCATTCGGCCACGGCCACGACTTGAGCCGCCTCCAAACCCAGCGCGCGTTCGCCCAGTCCGTTGAGCATCTGCGAGTAGGAGGCGGGGCCCAAATCGCCGGTTCCGGGAACGTTTTGGCCAAAGAAGAGGGGTTCGAGAGCGAGGACGCGCTTGCCGCTGGAGGCGAGATTTGCGACGTCGTCGGTAGTTGCCTTCATACCTTCATCGGCGATGATGACCACTGCCGGCGAATCATCCGGCGTGCTCATCGAGCGGAACAGCACTCCGGTGGCGCTCAAGCCATTGCTGAACTCAAAGCGATAGCCATAGCTTTCCAGCCCTTTGGTGTCCAAGGCCAGACTGCTGATCACCCGGGCGCGCTCGACTTTGACTGGTTGATAGCGCGCCACGCTGAGCAGACGGTCCCGTTTGGTTGCCGGCGTACTCGCACTGTCCGCGCTTTTGTGCGACAGCGCCAGCGTCCGCGCCAGGCCAAGAATGGTGAGGTTGTCCTTCGGCAGGCCGACGACCAGATCGTCGTAGCTTCTGACTTCACGGTCGGTATCTTCATCTTCCGTTGGCGAGGAGTTCAGCGCAAACGCGGAGTTCAGGAAACTGTAAAGCGCTTCGCGGTTGTCGCGCTGATAATTGTGAGTACCGGGCTGGTAATTCTCGTGCCACTGAAAGTCTTGTTCACGGCCGTAGAGCTTGAAGAAAGGCTGAATGTCGAAATACACGCCCTGTTTGACCACTCCGGCGCGAAAGCAGCAGTCATCCTTGGCGTTGTAGATGAGGAGAGTAGGGCGAGGCGCGCGCATGGCCGCGAACTGCGCGTAATCAACGCCCTGGTGAAAGTCGCTGGCGTGCTGTTCGGCGTCGTCACCAGCATACTCGGGATGCTCAAGGGCCGTGGTCATCGAACTGAAGCCAGCAACGGGTACGGCAGCGGAGACGCGAGGGTCGAGGGCGCTAAGGACGATGGTCTGCCATCCGCCGCCGGAAAGGCCGGTGACGGCGATGCGGGATCGGTCTACCCTCGGGTCGTTGTACAGATAATCGAGGCCGCGGCGCATTTCGAGATAAAACAAGCCGAGGCCGTTAACACCGGCCAGGTCCAGATGGCCCACGAAGCTGTGGTCATTCTCGGGCGAACTCAATTCACCAAAACCGAACCATTCCAGACTGAGCGCCAGCATCCCGCGGCGGGCCTCATTGATGCAGCGTTTCTGCTTGTGCTCGACGGCCTTTCCGCCGCTGCCATGGCCGTGCAGGTTGAGGACCGCCGGCATTTTGCCGGAAAGGTGTTCGGGCTCGTATAACAGCGCCGCCGAATACATTCCCGGGACGACTTCATAGCGCAGCTTGCGGATGCGGTAACCGCGGCCTTCGAGTGTGCCTACTTGCTCGAATTTTGGCGGCGCGTCGATCCACGCCTGCGGCCAGCCGTGATAGAGGACGGCCAATTCGCGGGCGCGCAAGCGCTCGGCCTCGATATTCCATTGCTTGGCATCCGGCGGCACGCGGAGCGGCGGAACATGGGCCAGCATGAAGCGGCGCAACTCCTCGGCCACCAGAGGCTCGGACTGCAGCCCTTGCTGGAGCAAGGGGGCGACCAGGGCGGCATCGGCTTGTGCGCGGACGCATGGCGCAGCCCACAACAGCGCGGTGAGCATGGCCACAGTGGTAGAGAGGCCTAGCGAGAAACGGCTGGCCATAGCAAGTTGCATTGGTGCAACGCCGTTTCTGCTCAAAAGTAGAGCTTCAGTGCGAACTGCACCTGGCGCGGGGCAAACGCGTTGCGGATCGCCCCTAACTGCGACACATCGAGTTGGCCGTGCTGAGGCAAGTTGATCGGATCCTCAGTTGGGGTGAACGCGGTGAGTCCGCTGATGCCGACAAAGTTTGGGTGGTTAAAAGCGTTGAAGAACTCGACGCGGAATTGCAGATAACGCGCCTCGGTGATGTGAAAATCCTTCATTAAGGAAAGGTTGGTATTGAAGTAACGCGGACCGAGAATAATGTTGCGTCCCGCGGTGCCGAAGGTCCCGCGGGCCGGCAGGGCGAAGCAACTGGTGTTGAACCAATCGTCAGTGGTGTGCGGCGCGTTGTTGTTTGGATTGCAGGTGAGGTCGGGCCGCGCCTGCGGCGCGCCGGAGTTGGAGAAATCGTTGTCAATCACCGGGGTGAAGTAATTGCCGGTATGCCAGCTCCAAATCCCCAGGTGACTCCAGCCGCCGATGATGTGTTCCAGCGCACCGGAAGCGTGGGAAGCGAAGGTTCGGCCATGGCCGAAGGGCAGTTGCCAAGTGTAATAGGCGGTGATGCGATGCCGGTGGTCGACGTCGGCGTTTCCGTACTCCCAATTTTGGTGGTCTTCCGAGCGGTAATAGCCGTTATTCCCGCTGCCCAGGTTGGAACTGGAAGCGATATCCAGGGCATGACTCCAGGTGTAGGCCAGATTGGCGCTAAAGCCGCGCGAAAAGTTGCGGCGAAAGGTGATACCCAGGCCGTTGTAGTTGGAGTACCCGTTGGAAAGGATGTCAAAGGTTTCGGCGAACAAGCTCGGGATGGGGCGCCGAGGTTGCAAGTCAGCATCTTTGTCGTCGCTCGGCGTGGCCTGATTGCCGGTAGCGCCGTTGATCAGATGGGTGCCCTTATTACCCATATAAGACACTTCGATGCTCGAATTGGCCCCAAGTTGGCGCTGCACCGTGAGGTTCCACTCCTGCGCGTAGCCATCGGCAAAGTTCGGCTCCAGGCGGACGTAACCCAAATTGGTGGGGTCGAAGCCTGAAGTTAAGGCAGTGGCCGGGAAGCCATTCGTCAGTTTATTGACTATGGGGTTTACCGTGGGGCCGGCCAGGGCCGAAAATGACGCCTGGATGTAGTAGGGCGGATTGAAACCTGGGCTGGGATTACTGTAAGTGCCGATCTCTTCCGCCTGCCAGTAGATGCCGTAGGACCCTCGGATGACGGTTGCCGGATTGAGTTGGAAGGCGAAACCGAGTCTCGGCGCAAAGTCCTTGTGATGAGGAGCGTTTAGATACCTGCCCCAGGGACTGCGTTTCACGGGGAAAATGAACCCAGCAGGCAGGGTGGCCTGACTAGCGGTATAGAAGGTGCCATCGAATCCCAAGACTGCCTGTTGGTTATTTCTTTCCTTGACCGGGCTGTGATACTCCCAGCGGAGTCCCAGATTGGCGGTGAAACGGCTGTTGAAATGCCAGTTGTCGCCCCAGAATAGACCATAGTTGGAACGCTGGTAATCAATGTTATGCAGGGTGGCAAGGTGAGCCTGATCCGGAAGCTGGAGGAGAAAGTCGGCAAATCCGGAGCCAGTAAAGGAGCCCCCGTAGTCCCAGGCTCCGCGGCCATTGCAAGGTTGAAAGATAGTGAACTCGCCGGGGCGTCCCTCAAAGCCCATGGTCATGTTGTGTTTCGCACGGGTCACACTCAGGACGTCACGGTAGGTATAGACGTTGGTGATTTCCAGCGTGGGCACGCAACCTTCCGCGCCGAGTTGCTGAACGTCGGAGAATGTCAGCACCGGCAAGCCACCGGTAAGACCCTTCACGAAGGGAATTCCCGGAATTCCATATTGTTCGTCGACATTGGTGTCGCCAAAAAATGGCAACTGGGTGATGTCCAGGCGAGCATAGCCGAGCCGCAGATCGTTGGTAATGGTGGGGCTGAACACGTGTGTGATGCCGATCGCCGCGCCGATTGTATTGTTCTGCATGGTGTTGCCTTCCAACGTGCCGGGTGATCCCAGCGCCAGTCCTGGTAACTCGCCCGGATTGTTCAGATGGTTTCGGGAATGGCTGACACGGACAAACACTGGAGTGGACTGGCCGAAGGAGTGGTCCACGCGAACGTCGAATTGATTGGTGCTTATCGCCTGTACCGGATTGTAATTAAAAAGATTCCCGCTTTTATTGGGAGCGGGATAAAGCTGTGCTAGCTGCAGCGCCAGCGGATCGATGTTGGGGTCGCTTGGGGTAATGGGGTTGCCGGTCGCGGGATCTATCGGTCCTCCCAGTGGCCCTAAAAGGCCATCGCTGAAATCGCCGGTGCGTTCCGTCAAGGTTGGCACTACCGATTGAAACGTTTCCGTATTGCGAATACGTGATCCCTGATAATCCCCGAAGAAAAAGGTGTGATTCTTGACGATCGGTCCGCCAAAGGTGAAGCCGAACTGGTTCTGCTTGTACGGAGGCGTTTTGGTGTCGGTAGTGTCAAAAAAGTTCTTCGCATCAAGCTTTTCGTTGCGCAGATATTCCCAGGCATCGCCATGAAACGCGTTGGCGCCTGATTTAATGGCGATGTTCACCGCAGCGCCGCCACCGCGGCCGAACTCCGGACCGTATCCGTTGGTTTCGACGTTGAACTCCTCAATAGCATCCGGCGGCGGGCTGACCATGGCATCGAATCCGTTGCGCAGGTCAGGGGAGAGACTGTTGTTATCCACGCCATCGAGCATGATGTTGTTGTCATAGGTACGATTGCCGTTTGAAGAGAAGCCGCCTTGCGCTTGATTGCGCGAACCGGGCTCGGATGGTGCGGTGCCCGCGGTAAGGCTGGCAAGATCCATAAAGTTGCGGCCGTTCAACGGAAGAGTCTGTACCTGCTGGCCGTTAACGACGTTGCCCAAGGTCGCCGTTTCGGTTTGCAGCGTAGGCGCCTGAGCGGTCACTAGGATGGTTTCCTTCACAGATCCGGGTTTGAGGGTGATATTGATGGCAAGGGTCTGGTTCACCTGGAGAATCAGGTCGCGCTGAAGAGAATTCGCAAAGCCGTCCTTGGAGGCTTCGACATCGTAGGTCCCCGGGGCAAGAAAGGGCACCGAGTACTCGCCGCTGGTATTGGTAACCGTCTTCCGGGCTTGGCTGGTGGCCGTGTGCGTGATGGTGATGCTCGCTCCGGAAATCACGGCACCGCTATTGTCGAGGACCACGCCGTTGATGGTACCGGACTCGACCTGCGCCAATGCGGTGCTTACCAAGGCCAACTGCAGAGCAAAGAGCGCTGCGGCAAAGAAAACGATTCGTCCGTTTGAAGGCATTCTCATTGAGCGACTCCTGTTGACCCACTGACGTGTGCTGCCGCAGTGCAACTTTGCTTCCCGCGGTAAAGAAGCGGGAGCAGAGTCAGGCAGAGACACTTTCAGGCCGGGTAACTTCCCCTTGCAAAACACGTCACCCGTAGGTCGAGGGCATGAGGACAGCGTGGCGCGTCTCATGACGTTCCAGCATTCTGCCTCGCGCTGGGCGGCATTCTATCAGGTACACATCCGAATTCAACATCGTTTAGAAGACTGGGGGGTGCTGCCTTCACGAGTATTATCTGGTTGGAAAATTGGAGCGGATGGGCTGAAGACCAATTTTTCTCTCGCAGCGCAGTTATTGAGTGGCACAATGGGTGCCTTGTAATTCAGTTGCTCGATGTCTTGGGGGGATGAATTGAATTTCATGCGCAGATGGGTTGTTTGTTTTCTAATCTTGGCACTCTCTGGTGTGAGCAATTCCGCCGGTGCCCACTCTGATCTGTATGTTTCGACGGATGGCGACGACTCGAATTCCGGGACCATCAAAAAACCCTTTCGGACAATTCAACATGCGGCTGACACCGCGAAGCCAGGAGCCACGGTGCATGTGCGAGGCGGCGTTTACTGCCAGCAATTAACGGTCAAAGTTTCTGGCAACGCGCAGCAAGGATTCATCACGTTTGAGAGCCATCCGGGCGAGCAAGCCATTCTCGACGGAGGCTGCTTAACGCCCACGGAAGGCAACAACAGCATGATTCTCTTGAATAGCGTGAACTATGTACGCATTCAGGGCTTGGAGGTCCGCAACAATAGGACAGACAACTCCCGAATCGTTCCGGCCGGGATTCGCGTTTTCGGCAGCGGTTCCCACATTGAAATCCTGAAGAACAACGTCCATCACATTGAGCAGAATTCCACCTACCGGGTGAAGTCGGGACAAGGCGCCAACGGCTTTGGCATTGCCATTTACGGTACTGACGCCAAGACCCCAATCAGCGATCTCGTTGTTGACGGTAATGAAGTTCACCATCTCAAAACAGGTTCGAGCGAATCCCTTGTCATCAATGGAAACGTGGCTGGTTTCAGAGTTTCCAAGAACGTCGTTCACGATAACAACAACATCGGAATCGACGTGATCGGCTTTGAACACACCGCACCCGATCCGGCGGTCGACCGAGCGCGCGATGGAGTGGTGAGTGAGAACCTGGTTTATAACATCACCTCGAGAGGAAATTCAGCTTATGGCAACGACGCAAACTCCGACGGCATATACGTGGATGGTGGAACGCGTATTTTGATCGAGCGCAACGTGATGCACGACGTGGATTTCGGAATCGAACTGGCTAGCGAGCATGCCAATGGGGATACCAGTCACGTAGTCGCGCGCAACAATCTAATTTATTCCTGCCACACTGCTGCGCTTGCCATCGGCGGTTATGACGCGAAGCGAGGCAAAACCGAGGACGTACTCATCGTCAATAACACGCTCTACGGCAATGACACGTGGGAAACGGGAACCGGCGAAATCCTGCTCCAGTTCTACCTGCGCAACAACGTCTTTAAGAACAACATCATTTATGTCGGCAAACATGGGCGCGTCATGAGCAGCCGATCCAAACGTACCGATGGCGCTCCGACAGCGACCTTCGATCACAACCTCTACTACCTTCCGGCCGGTTCGCAAGCGACAAAATGGAGTTTCGACCAAGAAGATCATGCAAGTTTCGAGGAATATGTCCAAGCGACCGGCAATGACCGGAACTCCCACTTTGCCGACCCGCTATTCGTGGATGCTGCGTCAAACAACTTTCACCTGCGGGCAGACTCCCCGGCCCGGAACGTCGGAGAGAATCTGGGATCGCAGATGACCGGTGATCAAGACCTTGACGGCCGCCCTCGCGTCAAAGCAGCTAAGATTGATATCGGCTGCTTTGAAACATCGTTTTAGACAATCGAATGCAGGGCGCAAACTAGAAGTCACGGGATTAGTGCATGCGAGAAACTCCAACTAGAAAAAAATACTCAGCTTGGAGGCCGATTCGACGGCCGGAAGCGTCACACTGTAAGTCATTCCCTGCTTTTTTGTGTCGAGATGTTGCCCCCCACCAAGATCAATCGATCGAGGCGGACGTGAAGATTGAAACGTCAGCAACGATTCAGAGCCGCTGGAGCCTTGCAAGGTTACCTCGACCGCGTTCCGCGTTTCGACTACATTCGCGATTGGAGTCGTGCACAGCGTAATTCCAAATCCAGGTGTTCTCAATTTCTTCAGCTTCACTTGCCGGTCTGAGACGACATAGCCCTCCAACTGATGATCTCCGCGAAAGTTCCATTGTTGTGAGTCAGCGTGCAGCAGGACGGCGGGATTCCTTGCTTCCAGGGCGAAGCGCGCGCGCGCTTTCGTTTCAATTGTGAACTCAAGATCATCGGGAGTGCCGCTCACGGAACGGAGATGTTTGGAAATGTAAACGAGCCGCGTTGCAGGACTAAGGCTCGGCCCCATCCGGACCACAAGTTTGTGTTGTTTCCTCGAAAGATCCGGCAGGATTATGGTGCGGTCGCTGTATGCAAAATACGGCTGTCCGTCGATCGTCGCCGACTGAATGTAATCCTGCGTATTTTCGATGTGAATTCCCATGCCGCCGACGTTTTGCGCCGTCTCCTCCAATCGCAGAGTGGAAAGATCCAAGTTCAGTTCCACGGAATCCGGCGTTGCGGACCACGAATAATTCCATTGCGCCATGGCGCGCAGTTTCTGCGCCAGTTCCGTGGGTTCCGGACAGTAGATTGGCAGAGTGCCGAATTTAGCCTTCATTGCCTGGTAGAACGGAAGATTGGAAATATTCGTGATCCGATTGGATTTATTGTGGGACGAATTCACGGGCATCGAGGAGATCGAATAGTCATGCCACATCTCATTGAAAATCACGCCGCGGCCGATGTTGCGAAACATGTGATCGAAAATCGCCTCTTCATAATCGGTAATCTGCCCTGTGGTGTAACTCCATTCAGGGTCATAGAACCACTGGTAATCGGGATGAGGCGCGTTTTCCAGAACCACGAAATCACGGTTTGCGCCCGTAAACCAGGTGAGGTTGCCATAACCGATCGGCACGCTCTGCTCCAGACCGTGCGTCATGTAGAAAGAGAAGCGCTTCGCTACTTGATCGTAATCCTCCATCGGAATGGTGTCTCCCGGATTAATCATGGAGTGAATTTTGTGGATCGGATAACCCTGCGCCTTCATGTTTTCTTCAATTTCCTGGACGGAACCGTCAAGTTCCTCGTGCCAACGGCTTTCCGTCATCTTGCGATCGATCTCGTGGAACTTGCTATGGGTTGCCAGTTCCGCCCCTAAATCTTCGAGTTGGTGACCTAACGGCGCCAATTTGTCCCACCCGGCCTTGGTGGCAAAGCTTGAGACCCAGGTATAGAGCGGGACAACGCCCGTATCTTGCGCTACGCCGATTAGAAAACGCATGGTGTTGAGTTGAAATTGCAAATCACCGCTGTTGTCGCCGTCCAGGCGGACCACCGCAGTAAGATTTGCGTTCGACACTTGCGGTGTGGGGAAGGGAACAGAAAGATCACCATACGCTGCCCAATGCATGGCGCGAATCAGGGCAGTCCAAAGTTGGTTGGCATAGAAAGATTGTGGTTTGTCATTGCGAAAAAAGGTCGCTGGCCCTGCTTTGGTTCCCATGTCACTTATGAGAACAACTCGTTTGTTCTGCTCGGATCGGCAGGAAAGATAGGGATAAGTCTTGGTGCCATCGGTCGAAACCAACAACAGATCTCCACCATCTCGAAATTTTAGAATATGAAGGCCATCGCCAAGCACCGGCGTGAGGTACTGCGTGGCCTCGAAGGGGCGAGTTACATAGTGCCGGTTGGAAAGAACTTGGATTCTAAAACTGGTATCTCCTTGGAATCCCGCATACTGCAGCCCCAGCACATCATCCAGCGCCTTATGATTTCGTTCCTTGCCATGCTCGTCGAAAATAGCCAGAGGACCATCAAGCACAACGGCTCCGCCACGAGCTAAATAATTCGTAAGCAATGGAATGAGTTGGTTGTAAGTAGCTTCGTCGGCTGACGTGCATTGCGCAAAAATCAAAACAGTAAATTTCTCGAGAGCGCCGGTGGACGCCAGGTCTTCCAAAAATAACGAATCGTAAGGAAGGCCAGCCAAATTGCTCACTCCGGCCCAGCCGTGGCTGGACGTCTGAATGGTTTCCCAGTCCAGCCGGTAGCTGGTTTTGCTGATCACCAGAGCGACTCTGGGGTTGGTGAAGGAGGCTGCCCGAATAGGCAGGGAGCAAACCGGCAGAAGAGCAAATAATGCCAGCAGGAATCGAAAACTTCGCATGCTTGGAAGTGGCCGCCTTTGTTGGGTCATCAATGCGCTCTCCAAATTAATTTCACAATTTTTTATTCTATGCTACAAAGCTCTTAATTGTTAATAAAATGTCTGTCAAACTAATTCCATGGGACTGCCGCTGAAAACCGCTGCAGGTCAGCGTCGAAATCCAATCAAAGGCCGCGGAACATGGCTCCACAGGGAGTTCACATGCTGCGTCTCGAAGGAATTCCGGAGGTTCAACCGGGTGACGATCTAGCTTCATTCATTTCTGAGTCAATCCGGCAAAACGGCATCCGCGTAGCGCATTCGGATCTTTTCGTCGTCACTCACAAGATCATATCCAAAGCGGAAAGGCGCCTCGTACAACTGGAATCCGTGACACCACCGGAAAAGGCAGCCGGCTGGGCTCAGGAGTGGCTCAGGAACCCTCGCGTGATCGAGTTGGCGCTGCTATTTTCGAAAGACCAGATCGCGAGCAGGAACACTTGCCACGGGTTAGAATATGGTCCATGCGTGCGGCATTGATTCTACGTAACGGACCTCCAGAAGTGTTGGAGATTGGAGAGGTGCCGGTTCCGCCTTGCTCAGACGGCCAGGTACTCGTGCGGGTTTACTCCACCAGCGTCAATCCTATCGATTGCGGCATACGCCGCGGAGGGTTGCGACGATTTGCTGGGGTGCCCTTGCCGATTGTGCCAGGCGTAGACATTTCCGGTGTGGTGGAGAAGAGGGGCAAGAATGTGCATGAGTTCTCCGAAGGCGAGAAGGTCTTCGGGTTTATACCCCTGGCCAGAGGTGGAAGTGCAGAATTCGCGGCTTGTGATGCGTCCTGGTTGGGACGAAAACCCGTACGCCTGAGCCATACGGAGGCTGCGGTGCTTCCTTGTGTTGGTCTGACCGCCTTGCAGGGCCTGCGAGACAAGGCCCGGCTAACGGCGGGGCAGAGCGTGCTGATCGTAGGTGCGTCTGGCGGCGTGGGAACAATGGCGGTACAGCTTGCTTGTGCCATGGGAGTCGAGGTGACCGGTGTGTGCAGTACTGCCAATGTGGATCAGGTACGGAGCTTGGGGGCGAAGCGCATTATTGACTACACGAAACAGGACCCGCTCCAAGACTCCAAGCGATTCGATGCCGTGTTTGACTGCGTGGGCAGCCAGAGATTCTGGTCCTATCGCAGGTTGCTCCGGAGGGGAGGAAGGCACGTGGGGATCTCCTGCAGCCGGACGGCGAGGGTGGACAGTCTTCTATCCTCTATTATCCCCGGAATGCAATCGACCCAGTTCCACGTGCGGGCAAATGGCAAAGACCTAGAGGTCCTTGCGGCGTACGTTGCAGAGGGAAAGTTGCAGCCAATCGTAAGTCAGGTCTATGCGTTGGAGGATATCGCGGGGGCCCACCGCCAGTGCGAGTCGCGGCGGACGGTTGGTAAGATCGCGGTGACCATCAGGTGAAGCAGGAGAGGCCAGCTACGAACAGGGAGCATCGGTTTCCCACTGATGGCATCCGCTTCTTTGCGTGCATTTTGAATTACGAGGACCTGGCTGGTGAGTAAGGGCAGCCGAATCAACGTGAATTTTGTGGATTTCTGGTAGGGGCGGTGGGGATCGAACCCACGACCTTCGGCTTAAAAGGCCGCTGCTCTACCACTGAGCTACGCCCCTATAAATACATCCAGTTATTGTACAGGAAAAAGTTTACGGATGCGCTGGCCTGGCGGCAGTTATTTGATCGCTCAACTCATCCGAATTAAGAATAGGTGCAGCTTTTCTGGCCACGGGAAGAACTCTTATTCCTCGGGTGGGCGCCGCTTGCGCTTCCATTCGTGCTCTTTTCGCAAGAGCGATTGATGCTTTTTCAACTGCGTCTCGATTTCGCTGAATGCTTTCTTGCAGCCGCCCAGCACATTCGCGCCGGTTCCGGTTGCATGCAGCCTTCCCGTCGGCAGGGATAGTGTCAGCGAACAGGACTCCTCGCTGGTGCGCCGATTCCTCCCGAACACGCCGTGCAGTTGGATCAAATCCGGCGCATAGGACCGCAGCAACTTCCCCAATTTATTGACGCGCCGCCCCACTTCGGCGGCCACGGGCTTCTGGGATTCCACATGCTTGTAGCTGATGGAAACATGCATGGTTGCACCTGTAGGAATTCTTCGGCGGAAGGAAGGAACGCAGTCAGGTCCCTGCACCTCATGGTGTCGGCAGGATAGCAGGCGTTCGCACACGGCGCAATCTCGGGGCGGAGTTGACACCGATTCCCGCACTCCCTACTCTGACCCTGGACTCGCGCGCGTCTTGTCCCTGGAGAACAAGAATTGTGGCCCCGGAACCTTCTCACCACAAAATGAAATCCGCCACTCCAGGAAGGACTCGCATCGGCCCGGCTGGCTGGTCTTATGCGGATTGGGCAGGCTACGTCTATCCTGCGCGGCGCTCCAAAGGCTTTCACGAAGCCGCTTACCTTGCGCAATTTTTTGACACCATCGAGATCAATACCTCGTTCTACCAGCCGCTTCGCCCGGACCACGCGGCCTTGTGGATCCAGCGCGTCGCCGCCAATCCGAATTTTTTGTTCACCGCCAAGCTCTGGCAGAGATTCACGCACGATCCCAGCGCCGCCAGCCTGGCATGCGAAGACGAGCGCGCCGTACGCTCTGGCTTCGATGTGTTGCGCAAAGCGGGCAAACTCGGCGCCGTGCTCCTGCAGTTCCCTTTCTCGTTTCACCGCACGCGCGAAACAACCCCCTATCTCGCCTCCGTCCTGGAGCGTTTCTCTGATTACCCTTTGGCCGTGGAACTACGCCACGCTTCCTGGCAAACACCCGGCACTCTTTCACTCCTCCGCGTGCACAGCGCCGGCTTTTGCAATATCGATCAACCCATCATCGGCCGCTCGCTGCAGCCTTCGGCGGAATCAACCGCGGCCGTGGGCTATGTTCGTTTGCATGGCCGGCGGTACGACACCTGGTTCAACGATGACGCGGAGACTCCGGCTCACGAGCGCTACAACTACCTCTACTCCATGGATGAACTCGCTCCTTGGGCCGCCCGCATCCGCAAGATAACCGAACACACGAGCGACACGTTTGTAATCACCAACAACCACTACCAGGGCAAAGCCGTCGTCAATGCGCTGCAGCTCATCAGCATCTTGAAGGGCACGAAAGTCAAAGTTCCCGACCCTCTCCGCCAGCACTACCCGCAACTCGACGCCATCGCGGATGCCCCGCCCGCCGAGCCCACTCTGTTTCCGCTTGCGGAATCTTCTAGCCACGAAGAATAACCGCCGGGAAGCCTGCGCATCGTCGGGCTTTTCCGCTTCTTGCTTTCCAGCGTTCTGAAAAATCGCGTCAAGCGGCCGGATGAAGAAGTGCGCACAACGGCTTGAAAAAAAGCAAGCCGGTGTATAATGTCAACTGCTTCGAAAATCGAAGCGGAAATCCTCGTTGTTCCTCTGGGAAAGAAAGCCTGCGTGCCCGCTCACTACAAAATCGATAAGGAACGCAGACTGGTGATGAGCACAGGATCTGGTGTGCTCACTATGGCCGACCTTTTGGCGCATCAGGAAAAACTCCGGAAGGACCCCGATTTTGACCCTAGCTTCTCTCAGTTGTCGGATTTCACCCACATCACCACTGTTGATCTCGACGGTGCGGATGTGCAAAGGCTGGCTCAAACCACCATATTCTCACCCGATTCTCGCCGGGCCTTCCTGGTGAAGAGTGACTTGGCATTCGGACTCGCACGAATGTTTGAGTTGCTTCGTGACGCCGAGGGTGAAAAAGGAATTCACGTCTTCCGCAATCTCAACGACGCACTTGAGTGGGTTCTTGTCAAGGACAACCCCGCTTGAGAATCCTTGCGAGTTTTATTCCGGTGTATGTGGCAGCGCCTTGGCTCGTTCCGCGATGCTCGGCGGAAAGACGGGAAAGCCTTGCGGAGGCTTGCCAGCCGTAATTGCCCAGTGATCCAGCCAGCTGGTTCCTTCCTCTCCGATGTAGGTGTCGGGCAGACTGTAGGCCTGATCGCTCAGCGCGTCTTCCAGCGTGATGAAGCGATAACCCCGCTTGCGCATCATTTCCAGCAGCTCGCCGATATGATCCGCCTCTAACTGATTGGCGTGCAGCAGCATGATCTGCTTCGGCTCGTATCCGAGAAGGTCCCTCGACAGCTTTTCGTAATACTCAAACATAGCGGCGTGATACGAGAGATACGCGCTGACCACTTCCTGCTGCACGGCCGAATCGCCGCGCTTCTTGACGTCGTCGTAAACGCCGGCGAAATTCCAGTCCCAGGCATCCAGCGTGATGGGGGCGATGCGGTAGCCGCGCGCGACCAGAAAAGCATCCGCTTCGCGCCTGGTTTGCAGGTCGCGGCCGGTATCCAGATAGGGATGCCGGAAATATCTCAGCTTCATCTTGTGCTGCGTTAGCAGCAGGCGCGTCACCGTCTCGCCCTGTATGACGGCATCTTCGAATTCTTTCAGACCCGCCTTGTTCAGCGAGGTATGCGCAAACGTATGGTTTCCCAATTCAAACCCGGCGTCGAGCCACATGTTGAGAGCTTTGATTCGTTCGTCCACTTCGCCCCACTTGTAGTAAAGCTTTCTTTCGTTGACAAACCCCACCGCCGGAATTTTCTGTTCCCGCAGCGTCGCGAGCAGCTTGCTGGTCATCTCCGTGATGGCTGCCGCGGACATGCTATTGGCGGCCCCGGCGGGCAAATCATCAATGGTGATCGCAATCTGCCGATCCGCTGGAGTATCGGCCCTGCACACCGCGGTCCACGGCGCAATACACAAGGCAAACATCACGCAGACTAACGACAGCGCTGGTTTCATGAAAACAATCCTCCTGCCCACAACTTCTCTTGAACCTGGCGAATTCTATCCAAATTCAAGATAGCTCTCCAAAGCAAACGGCATTGTACATCGAGATGTCATTTGGCTGGTGCCCCCGATAAAAGCGCAGGCCTTGTTTAGGCCAAAGTTCCACCAACGGCTGATTTTTTATTGTAGAATCCGCATCCAATACTCTTCACCGCAGGAGGTTCCATGCGTGCGAGCCATTTGTTCTTCCTTTGCCTATTGGTTTTAGTTCGTGGCGTGGCGGAGAACGTGAAACAACATCCAGCGATCTGGGGGGTGCGCGAAGCATATCCAGCCACCATGCCGCAGAATGGTGATAAGTCTTCCGCGCAGGTCCTCAGCCTCGCCGCCTTCCAGATACCTCGCCAACCCGATACCCCCATCGCTAGGCCGGGTACCTGGGCGCAACCCGCGGCGAAGCGGCCCGTAGACATGGCCCAACTGAAAAAAGAGTCCCTGGAACTTACCAAGCTGGCGGATGCAATTCCAGAGCAAATCGATCAAGTTTCAAATGGCAAGTTACCCAAGGAATTGCTGGAAAACTTGAAGGGTATCGAGAAACTTTCAAAACGCATCAGGAGCGAGGTATCGCCGTGAACGATTCGAGTTCGCTCGATTGTCGCGGGCGAAAATCTTGCTATCGGTTCATTTTCCACGGTCTGGCAAAAACCATTTAGATTATTTGCGTTTCTCGGCACGCTTGCGCCGCCGCTCCATGGCCACGCGCCGCGCTTTGCGCTCTTTTTCTTCTCTCGCGATAGACGTGGGATTCACCAGCCACTGCGACTTCCCGGCCCGGGCGGGATCTTTCTGCTTGCTTCCCTTCAGGCGTCCGAGACTCAGCAGCCGGCACATTTCCGCGCTGGTCGAGTCCAATACCGCGGCCGTCTGCTGCACCGTCAGCCAGTGCTTCTTGCCTGCAGGCTTCATCAAGCTTCCTCCGCGCGGCCGACGGCCCGCGCGTCGTTCACTCTAATGCCAAAGTACCGCTCTTGGCAATAGTTTTGCCAGGGCCGCGCCCGCCTTCCTGGGCCGCTTCTTCGCCTGCTGCCGCCGTAGGGGCACGATACATCGTGCCCTCTCCGGTCCGTGTAGCGCCGGGCTTTGCCCCGTTTTGTGGGGATCCCGACCGTTCTTGTCGGGAAGCCCGGCATCTTCGGCTTTGGTAGTGCTGGCCTCTCGCCGCATGTAATAAGTCCTGGGAACGCCATTCTCCTGAATGGCATCCTCCACACCGCCAACCGGGAGGTTGGCGTTCCTTAGAGGTTGAAATGGGTATACCCCCCCCACCAATTTGCATGCCCCGTCATCGATTTGTCTTGAGGGCGTGGTTTTTGACTTTGGTTTTTCCTCGTTCCTTACTTCCGGGACCCTGCGGCCGCCCGCTTTGCCGCCGCTTTTCCGAGGAAGCTCACCAGTTCCGCGTTCACTTCGTCCGCATGTGTCCAATTGACGGCGTGTGGCCCGTCCTTAATTACCGCCAGGCGTGCTCCGGGTACGAGCTTCGCGGTGCGCTGGCCTGCGGCCGCGATGGGCACGATGCGGTCCGCGCCGCCGTGAATGACCAGCGTGGGAACATTGATGCGGCCCAGGTCATTGCGAAAGTCTTCATGCCACGTTGCCACGCAGGCAAAACTCGCTGTGGCTGAGGCACTCGCCGCGACGTTGAAGCTGGCCTGCACCGCCTGTTCGCTGATGCGCGTGCCCAGGAAGACATCGGTGTTAAAAAAGTTCTTGAAAAATTCGGTGAAGAACGCGTAACGATCCGCGGTGACAGCTTTTTGGATGCCCTCGAACACGCTTCCCTCCACGCCCTCCGGGTTGTCCGGCGTCTTCAGCAGGTAGGGTGGTACGCCTCCGATAATCACCGCTTTGCTTACGCCCCTCGATCCGTACTTTCCCAGGTAGCGCGCCACTTCGCCGCCGCCCATCGAGAAGCCGACCAGCGAAAAATTACGAAGTTTAAGTCGTGTTACAACCTTGCGCAGGTCTTCGGCAAAGGTATCGTAGTTGTAGCCCGTGGTTGGCTGGCTGGACTTGCCGAACCCTCGGCGGTCATAGGTGATCACGCGGTGACCCGCGGCCAGCAGCGCCGGAACCTGCTTTTCCCAGGAAGCGCCGCTCAGCGGATAGCCGTGAATGAGGACGACGGGGTCACCTAAGCCATGATCTTCATAGTAGAGCTCGATGTCCGCTGAATTTTCTTTACCAACTTTTGTGTATGGCATTGCGATTCTCCTTCTACATAATTTCCTACTTCCACGAGTGGGGTTTGCTTGGGCGAAGGCTGGCGCTCTCGAATTCTAGACCCTCGGGCCGCCAATGCGATACCCCCAGTCAGATGAGCGGAGCCTTGAAAGGGGTACCGAGAATGAACGGGCCGCGTTCTTTGCGTCCCGGATGGTGTTGCGGGACGCGTGGCCCGGGATGGGCTGACAAGCGCCTCAGCACGTATTTCCGCATTCGGTGTGCGGGCGGAAACGGAGAGTGTATCCACCCCGGCACGCGCTTAGGGCTTTTCGGCCGGAGGAGGGGTCGGCGGTGGATTCTGGCGCGGTTGCTGGCGAGGCCGTATTTTCTCCTGCTGTGCAGCGTGCTTTTGTTCGAGTTGCTGGGTTTGTTGAGAGTGCTTCTGCTCCAGCTGTTGTTTTTGAGTCTCGCTGGCGTTTGGCTTCGCCACCTTTTGATGCTCTCGTTCCTGCTGTTGCTGAAGCCTTTGATGTTCCTGATTTTGTTTCGTCGCTAGCTTTTCCTGTTGCTGCTGATACTTCTGGTCAGCGGCGGCGTTGGCGTTTCCATTGCTCGGCGGCGCGTACTTATGGGGCTGAAGATCGCCGGCATGACTGTTGGCGTTCGTGCGTGCTTCGGGTTTATTTGCTGGAGGAGCTTCATTCCCAGCCGCCTTGCGTTCCGGAGGGTTGTAAGGAGCGCCAGCCTGCTTAGCGGGTACGGCACTGCTTTTGAAGTCCGCGGGTTTGGCGGTGGCGGCGATAGGAGGCTTGCCATGATTCGCGGAGGCACGCAATTCCGGGTTGGAAAGGGCTGCCTGGATATGCTGGTGCTGCGCGGGAACAGGAGGCGTGTGCGGCTGCTTCGCGAACGTTTCTTCGCGCGCTGACGGACGGGCGTCGGTGCCTCCGTTGCCGCCGTTGAAGCTGACGCGGTTTACGGTGTTGTTGTTCACGATCGTGGTGTTATAGGTGTTGTGAATGATGGTGGTGTTTACGTTATTTACGGTGGTGTTGTAATAAAAATGATTGTTTTCCCATCGGCCACCCTCGTAGCCGCGACCGCCGTAACCGTACCCGTAGTCGATGCCGCCATAGAATCCGACCTCCGGACCCCAATACCCTTCATTGAAAAAGAAGGCACTGCCGCCCCAGCCCCAGTAGCCGGGGGTCCAGAAGAAGCCGACTTCGGGAGCTTCGACCCAAGTGCCCGGCACCCAGTAATAATCGTCGTCGGCATAAGCCCAATAGCCGGGCGTCCAGATGTAGCCGTCTCCCGGGATGAGAGGTTGTTCATAAATGGGGAGCGCGGGAGGACCAAACGATACAGAAATCCCGATTTGAGCGAATGAAGCAGCCGCAAGAGCTAGCAAAATGACTGAGAAAAGCAACGAACGAATCACGATGACAGTGCGCATTGTGCTTCCTTCCGCCTGCTAATCCTTTTTGCCCCGTAAAATGCGTTATTGTAGGGCGCAGATTCGAGAGGCTTGTTTGTAATGATCGCCCTGCCGCCATACTGAATACTGTACAAAAACAGACATAAGCGGAATGGGACAGGCCCCGACGATAAACCCTAAAACGAATTTGGGTGCCCCGTCCTCGGCTGGCGTTTACCCCGACCCGGTCGGGGCGTCCCGTCCTCCACTTCTGTCATCCCGAGCGTAGTCGAGGGATCTGCTTTTTCTAGACTCGCCGCGCGCCGGGTGCGGGCTGTACTTGCAGCCCGCGTTAGACTTGAAAGCCTCCGGGAATACCTTCGGCTCGTTGGAGGCTGGGGCACGCTTCAACGGTTGACTTTTCAGCCGCACCGGATTCGTTAGGATTTGGGTAATTTTTCCTGTTCATCCCAGGTCAAAGTATTCAACTCCTCCACGGCTTCCAGCCTCTCTTGGCCGCTTCCTCTGGATAGTTAGGGGCAAAGAACTCGCGGTGACAGCAGACGTTGCAGACAAGGACTCTGACGACGATTGGTTCTTGCGGCACGCTAAATTCGCTAAGCATTTGAAGTCGTACACTTCCGGGAGATGTTTCGTCCTGATAAAATCCTTTGCCACATATTCGACAGGGAAAGACGAGCTTTCCGCCCTCGTTGAACAACGGCACCCCACCATCCATCATGGCGAGCTTCTCATCAACGGCCTCGAGCAACTCAGTGCTGGAAGCTAGGCATTGAGGGGAATACTCGACTAGGCATTTATCGAGAATCGAGTTGATTAGGGGTATGTTTTTGTCGTTTGGAAAACTTTTCGCTAAATCGAATTCAGGGTGTCGATGGTATTCGCGAGGAAGCCTGAGACGCCCGGCAATCATGCACCAGAGAAGTTTTCCGAGCATGTACACATCAAAGTTCGGCTTGACCTCCTCCAGGCGATCGCCCGTGTCTGCCCACTGTGGCATGTAGTCCCAAGGTCCCACGCGCTCGTGCGTCAGCGTTACGCGTTCGGCGAGGCCCGGCACGAACGCAATTCCAAAATCGCCAGGTATGAGTCTCCCATCATCCCCGATGAAAACATTGGCCGGCTTTAGGTCGCGATGGACGATTCCGTCCTTATGAAGCGAGTCCGCCACGGTTTCGACCAAGGAACGGAAGGCACTGAGAGCAAGCCGTGGTTCTCCCCTGTACTTAAAAGGAGATTTCTCAAGCGTCCCACTTGGAAAATATTCAGTGACCATCCATTGTTCTGTTTCGTTGGCATCAAGCAAGTTGGGAAGACCATGCCTATTTTGCTGCAACACCGTGATCTCACTCCGAAACCGATGTTCAGCCGCTGCCCCCCACGCGCGAATCTTGAAAATCTTGAGTGCGCCAAGTTCGGACGAGTGATCCTCCCGCGCCAGGTCCAAGGTCGCGTTCGCGAAGTCCTGCGCGACGTGGATATCATTTAAACTCTGCCCCGATAATTTCTTGAGTACGAGGGCAGATTTTTCACGTTGCGCGGTCCTGGCAGGAGTCCGAGCAAGATATACGACGCTCTGGCCGCCTTCCCCGAGCTGTGGCTCCAGTGGTTGCCACTCGCCATATTTCTTCATTTCCACAGGGTCTCCATCCTCCGCCGCGCCCGAAAAACTGTAGCACCTACTGTCACACTTTCACAGTGCCGTGCGTGGTTGCCTTACCAGCCTGTGCCACGGATCTGCCCTGGGCGAGTCGCACACCCATAATCCAGCAGAAACCTCTGGGATGGCCTACCCTTTACGATTCTGTTTTGTGCAAAGGGTGGGAAATTCTTCGCTTCTCCGTCCGCCTCAGCCGCGCCGGCGGCGTTACCCCAACCCGTTCGGGCACTAATCGCCGCGACTGCAAGAAATAACCCTTGTATCTGCAAAGACTTCCCATTCCGTTCGAATGGTACCAATAAAGTAATTGACAAGTAGTGTATTTTCCTGCTATCATGTCTTATGCTCTCCGGCGGCGCTCTTCTCACTTTCCGGGAGAGCTCCACCCGTCACTCGCCGCTATTTTCGACCCTCTTTCTTTTCAATCACTTACGCACTCTTTTTTCCGGTATCGGCGCGCAACTCCTTCCGAATCAATCACTACCGCACTCTTTGCAAAAATACCCGGGGGGGAGGGTCACATCTTTCAAGCCAAAAGCCTTTCCGCTGTGTCTTTCTCTGCTCTCGCAACAACTACGCCCTCATCAACTGCTCTTCCGATGCCCGCCCGGCCACATTTTTTAAGCAAAATCTCTCTCATAACTGAGGATAATCATGAACGGCACCACTACCATTTCCAGCTCCACAAACTCTAGCTCGACAAGCTCTGGTTCTACCAACCCTGGCTCCACGAACTCTAGCTCCACCCATTGCAGTTCTAGCAATGACCCGCTTCGCTGCCGGCACCATACCTCCTCCGGGCGTCGCTGCCGCCGCACTATCTTCGATGAATCTCTCCGCCTCTGCCTGCAACACGCTCGCATCCAGAACACGCAACGCGACGCTGAGGACCTCACTCCCTTCCTCCTCGGCGATCTCGCCGATATCCGTACCGCCCAGGACATGCACCTCGTCCTCGGCAAACTCTTCATCCTCCTCGCCCAGAACCGTGTTGCCACCAGGAAAGCAGCCGTGCTGACCTACATTATTCAGCAACTTCTCCGCACCCTTCCCGCCATCGACAAGGAGCTCAATTCCTCCGGCGAAGACGCCCAGAAGATCATCATCGACATCCCGCGCCCCATCCGCGACTAGACGGGTGTGGGCTGTACTTGCAGCCCGCCAAGAAAGAGGAGGACACACGAATATGCGGCCGACCTTGATTCCGGAGATGATTTTGGGTGCCCCGTCCTCGCATTTGGAGGGCGGGGTCTTTGACCTTGCTGCTGGCTGTTCGCTGGTCGTTTACCCAGAGCGCAGTGTGCGAAGGGCTGGTCGCCTGCCCGCCGGGGTCTTGGAGGGCTTACTTCTTGAACAAATTATCGAACGCTTGGCGCGCATCCAGCGGCCGGGAGGCCGCGGGCGCTTCCTGAGGGATTTGCGAAGGCTGCGAGTAACTAGTCGGCGCGGTGTCTTTTTCCACGGTGGTGCGGAATTCGTAAAACTTGCAGTTATTTTTCGCGTCCTTCGGGGAGATGCGCTCCGGAACTTTCTGTGTGCATTCAAATTGCGCTCCGGAATCAAAAAACCGGCACTGTTTGCAGCAATGCAATTCCGCGGAGCACTTCGGGCACGTGCCGGCAGGATCGAATCCGGCCACCAGCACCGCGCCACAATTGGCGCAGCGTGCCCGGGTCACCGTGCCTACCATGCGCGGCGTGCGCGGGCCAAACTGATCGGCGCCCCGTGGTCCGCCCTGCGGTGGTTTCCGATCGTGGGTCTTTTCCTTCTTTTCTTTCTTTTCCGCGTCTTGATAACCGCGGTGACTGTACTTTCGATCCACAAACGCCTCCGTCCGCCAGTCTCGACGGACTGCAACTATATTTGCTCAGACTTACTCGTTGATATGCACTTCACCGTGGTTTGTATCCAATCGGATTGCTACACTCAGCCGGCCGGCGCACTCATTCCGCGAAGTTTCCAAACCAAATTGCGCTGGACTAAGAGCAGGAGATGGGACATCTATGTTTTTAGCCCTCTGGGAGTTCCATGTCAAGCCGGGTTGTGAAGAACGTTTTGAAAGAGTCTATGGTCCCGGCGGCGACAGGTCCCGGCTCTTTCGCAGCGATCCGCACTACCGGGCGACTCGCCTGCTGCGCGATCCCGCTCGCCCCAACTGCTGTACCACCCTCGATTTTTGGGATTCTCGCGCAGCCTATGAGTCCTTCAAAGAACTCCTTCATGCAGCTTACCTTGCCCTCGACAAAATCAGTGACGAATTCACCCGGCAAGAGCGGCATCTCGGTTCGTTTTCAGAAATTCCTGAGCTGTGATTTCACAAGGGCGAATCCAGCAAAACCCGGGTCAGGTCAGCAGACGCATCAGACCGTCCGGCGGGAGATCCGGCCGAAGAAACTTCTGCGGCGAACCCGCCACACGCAATACCGCTTCTGCCGCGAGATACCCGCTGCGCACCGCTCCTTCCATGGTTGCAGGCCATCCCGTATCGGTCCAATCGCCCGCGAGAAACATTCCGTGCACGCTGGTTTCCTGTCTGGGACGCCAGCGGTCTACGCCGGGCGCCGGGGAAAACGTCGCCGCGGCTTCCTTGATAACGGTGGCTTTCACAAGTTGTGCGTCGCGCGCCGCGGGCAAAGCCTGGCGCACTTCTTTCAAGCACAGGTCAATGATTTCTTGGCGCGGCTTCTGCAGCAGATCGTAGGAAGCGCTGATGACCAGCTGCAGATATTGGCCGGCGGCTTTGCTGTTTCCCGCGCTGCTGCCGTAGAGTTTCGTTTTATTAAAAATCCATTGCGTCGTCGTGTCCAGCAGCGTGACGAATGGTTCTTGCATGACTTCGCGGTCGAACCAGAAATGCACTCCGGTGATCGGCGCGGCTTTTATTTTGCTGATATTCTCCAGCGCGGCGTGGGTTTGCTTCACCTGCGCCGGCAAAAGTTCATAAAGGACGCTGTGCGGAACCGCGAAAATGCAAGCATCCGCTTTTTCTTCGCGCCCGGCGTCAAACAAAATACCAGTGATGCGTTCATTTTCGATGCGCAGGCCGCGCGCGGGCGCGCGCAAAATAACTTCACCGCCACGCCGCTCGATTTCCGCTTTGCAGCCGTCATACAACTCGGCGAGCGGCACAATCGGAACGCCCATGCGATAGCCCGTGCGGTTGCGGAGAAACGCTTTCCAGAAAACGTCCACACCAAAGCGCGCGTCCGTCTTATCAAGTTCTTCATCCAGCGCGCTGACCAGCACCACGCGCCAAAAGCGCTCGATGGCGCCCGCGGTCTGTCCGCGCCGCCGCAGCCATTCGAGCATGGAGATTCCACCGCTTTCGTTGAAGTCCGCGGTCTTGCCTCTGCCGCGCAAAATGGCCAGCATGGCGCGAGCGATGGAGAATTTGTCACGCAGCGTAAGAGGCGCAAACGTCGCGAAGGAACTCGCCATGTGGAACGGCGCCGGCAAGATTCCTGCTTGCATCACACCCTGCCGGCCTTGTGGATCCAGAAAAAACAAGCGATCGAAGAATTTAATTTTATCGGCGGAGCCCACGCGCCGGTAAAAGTCTTCGAGGTTCGTGCAGCAGCCCAGCGTGACATGCTGGCAATTATCCACGTGCTCGCCATTGGGCAAAACATAGGACGTCGCCCGGCCGCCCAGGAAGGGACGCTGTTCAAACAGCCGTACGCGCCAGCCCGCTTCAGCCAACGCGACGCCGGCCGACAGCCCCGCCAGTCCGCCGCCAATCACCATCACGCTTTTCAAGGATATTCTCTTCCGTCAGGCGCCCGAAGCGCGCCTTGGCAATGAATAACATCTTCTCCGCTTTGGAAAGCCTCACGCGGCTTCCAAACACAGCAAAATCGAGCGCTTTCATGCGCGTCAGCAATGCACTGTAGGTATGCACCAGGAGCCACAGCGCACCGCGGCTGTCTTCATCGATCAGGCCGAGCAGTGCAGCGCCTTCTTGGTATAGCTGCCAAGCACGGTCCGCTTCGAAGCGCAGCAGTTCACGGACTCCCAAGGTTGCCTCGCCGCGGCCAAAGTCTTCCGGCGCAACTCCGTATCTCGCCAGATCTTCCTCCGGTAAATAGACGCGGCCGCGCGAATAGTCTTCACGCACGTCGCGGATAATATTCGTCAATTGAAATGCCAAACCGAGTTTTTCCGCCAGGTCCAGCGCGCGCGAGTCCTGGAAACCGAAAACGTGCGTGCACGTCAGGCCCACAGTGCCCGCCACGCGATAGCAGTATTCGCGCAGACGATCGAATGTCGGATAAGTCTGGATAGTCAAATCCATCTCCGCGCCGGAGATCAGATCATGGATATAGCGCGCGGGCATGTTGCACCGCTGCATGGTGTCCACAAGAGCGGGCAAGACTTCGGCTTCACCATACGAGGCCTCAGAAGGCAAGGGCATCACAGCCGTGCCATCAAAAACCTGCGAGTGCCCGGTAACGGCTTCATCGAGTGCGGCGCGCCATTTCGCCAAGCCGCGCTGTTTCGCGAGAAGCCCTTGATCTGCATCCGCGACGTCATCCACGAGACGCATGAAGGCATAGAGCGCGGCCAAAGCATCGCGCTTGGGTTTCGGCAAAAGAAAAAATGCGTAGTAAAAATTACTGTGCGCGGCCCGCGCGATGCGGTGACAATTTTCGTACGACTCCGCCAAGTTCATGTCGTGCGCGGGCGCAGCCTGCTGCGTCCCTAAAACTGGGCGCGCCGGTGCAATTTCAATTGAACGCGGATTCCCGCCAACTAAGTGCGCCATGAGAACGCGCCCCAAGAGTCCAGCTTGCTTCAACCTGCTGACTGCTGGGCGCTCATGGAGGGTGTCATATCCCACCGCTTCGATGGCATCGAGCACAGCGAGACCGCCGCGGCTGAACATCTCCAGGTCCACGCGCAAACGGCCTTGCACCAACTTCGCGAGCGGCAAGCCTTCGTAAAACAGAAGCTTGGTCCGGGCAATCAAATCTTTCATCAAGCGGACATAGCGTTCATCGAAACGCTTCTCTAGGATATCGTTTTCGCTCAGCCCGTGCGCCGCCGCGGCATCCAGCGGAATATAGATGCGTCCTTTTTCGAGATCGCGCGAAACGTCTTGCCAGAAATTGGCAAGTTGCAGCGCGGTACAGGTGGCGTCGGATAACTTTTGCCGCGCTTCATCGCGATAGCCGCAAAGAAAAAGTACCAGCCGCCCGACAGGATTCGCCGAGTACACGCAGTAATGCAAAACGGAATCCCAAGTTGGGTAGCGCCGTACGGTCTGATCCTGGCGGAAGGCCTTCAGCAAATCCGCGAAGGGCTGCTTCGGAATATCTTTGGCGACAATGGTTTCACGCAGTGCGATGAAAACCGGATGCGAAGGCCGCCCTTCGTAGCAAGCATCCAGTTCATGTTCCCACCAATCCAGCAATTGCAGAGCGCGGGCGCGTTCCGGCACTTCGTCGCCGAGATCATCCGCCCAGCGGCAATAGGCATACACGTTGTAGAAATGCTGGCGTAGTTCTCTCGGGAGGAGCCAGGAAGCAACATTAAAATTCTCGTAGTGATGGGTTGCCAGCCAGCGCGTGTAGTGTTGCGCGATTTCGGGCGAGCAGCCGTCCGGCGGAGTTTGCCGGGCGATTTCGAGTTCACCTGTGCGCAACATCAGAAGAGAGATTCCTCGCTCGGGGGCGCCACTCTGACGACACTGTCCGTGGTTCGCTCGGAAGGACAGGCAAGAATGGGCAAGGACAGCCCATCACGGGCGAACAGCCAGCTTGATCTCGCCGCTGCGCGACTTCATTTTCTCGAAGGCCTGAGGGAGATCCGCGAGGCGAATCTCTTCGGTGACAAAGTCATGCGCCGAAATATCGCCGCGGCGAATGGCTTCCAGCGCATCGCGGATAAACCGCGGGGTGTGGTGAAAGGTCGAAATAATCTTAATTTCAGAATAATGAATGGCCGCCGGCTCAATTTCTATTTGCGTTGCAGACGGCAATCCGCTGAAGAAATTCACCACACCGCCGCGCCGCACCATAGATAGCGCCTGCTTCCAAGTGGCGGGATTCCCGGCGGCCTCGACCACGGAATCCGGCCCGCGTTGGTCCTCGGTAAGCGCCTTTACAGAAGCGGCCACGTCGCTCACCTCGGTTACGTTGATGGTCGCCACCGCACCCAGCCGGCGAGCTACCTCGAGAGGCGCCGCACGCCGCGCCAGGGCAATCACACGCACGCCGCGCCGCGAAAGCATGCGTACAAAATTCAATCCAATCGGGCCGCAGCCAATCACCACGGAAGTGTCGCCGGTGCGGACTTCCATCTCATGGATGCCGCGCAGGACGCAGGCTAGAGGCTCGACGAGCGCCGCGCTCTGATCGTCCACGGCGTGGGGCACTTCCAGCATGTTCTCCATCACAATGCGTCCAGGAATACGCATGTACTCCGCATACGCGCCGTTATTGAAGAGCAGGTCGTCGCAAAGATTTTCCTGGCCGCGGCGGCAATGATAGCAGCGCAAGCATGGCGCGGAATTTGCCGCAACCACGCGTAAGCCAAGGCGCCACTTCAGATCGACTCGTTTTCCGACGGCAACGATTTCGCCAACGACTTCATGACCAAAGACCGCAGGCGGCTGAATCATTTTGGCGTGATACCCGCGCTTCCAGACTTTCAGGTCCGTGCCATCGGTGAGCGCCAGGCGCACGCGCAGCAGCACTTCATCGGGCGCGAGCGACGGCACATCGATCTGCTCGATGCGCAGGTCTTCGCTGCCGTAGAGCACCGCCGCGGTCATCTTCGACGGCACAACAATGCGCGGCACCACGGCTATTTCTTCGACCGCTGCTTCCGCCCGTTTTGGTGTCGATGTTCTCATGCGTGCGTGATCAGTATCTTCAAGGATTCGGCCGTAGGATGCGCTGCCAACTCAAGCGCCTCCTGAATTCTAGCTAACGGGAAGCGGTGCGTGACAATATCCATTACCGGGAGTTTCTTCTTCAGCACCATCTCCGCTGCTAACTCTTGGATGTCTACAGCGGCGCTATAGCTGCCCAGGATTTCTTTTTCGTCGATGCCCACCGCCGCGGCGGGAAACTCGATCCTGGTTACCGGATCGTTGGCCGCAAAGAGCAGGACTCGTCCTCCGGGCCGCGCCGCCGCCAGGGCATCAGCAACCACCGAGGGATGCGCCACCGCGACCAACACGGCATCAGCCCCCCGGCCGCCGGTACGGGCATGAATCTCTTCTACCAGCTTACCACTTGTGGGGTCAAACGACTCCAGCGCGCCCAGGGTCACGCTCTTGGCCCTACGGACCGACATGGGATCGCTGGTATAGAGCTTCGCGCCTGCCAGATTGGCCACCATAAGGAGCTGCAAGCCGATGGGCCCGCAACCCACGATGAGCACGGTTTCACCCGCAGCCACGCGCGCCTTCTGTACTGCTTTCACGATAGTGTTGATGGGCTCGAGGAAGGTGGCCTCCTCGAAGCTCACGTCCCGCGGCAAGGCGACAATGCCACGTTCCGCGACCCAAGGCATGGCCTTCACATATTCCGCGAAGCCGCCGCCGTTGGGGGCGAAGCCTCCGGTCAATCCGGTGGTCTTGTACTGCTGGCACTGAGAGAACAGCCGCCTCTCGCAGTAGAAACATTTCTCGCAGGGAATGTGATGAAAGCTCATCACGCGATCGCCGGGCTTCCACTTGGTCACGCCTGGCCCGGCAGCGACGATGGTACCCGCGAGTTCGTGGCCGAGAATTTGCGGCGGCTGCACATATCCGTAGAAGATTTTCTTGATATCAGTGCCGCAGACGCCGCAAGCCGCGACTTTGATCAGGACCTCGGCATCGCCTACTTCTGGTACCAGCACTTCCTCGACACGCACAATTCCCTTTTCGCGGTAAACACCCGCGCGCATGGTCTTGGGGATGGGGCCCGGCGCTCTCAGCGTCTCGGTCATTGTTCCTGTGCCGCTCATGTAGCAGAAACCTCTTCTGTCCGAGTCACTCGTATCGTAAACCACTGCTTGGCGACCACGGGAATGTAGCGATCCAGAAAATCTGCTAGTGAAACCGCGGCAGAGCGGCTTTGACGCGCAAATTGAATGAGGAGGGGAATGCGGTGCGGATGGAGCAGCAATTCTTTCAACAATCCGGCAAGCTTCACGCGCCCACGCGAGTCCGCAATTTGCTGGAAATCCACCGGCAAATCCTCATCGGCAGCGTCGCTGATGGCTCGGACCGCAGCCGCGGGCAGTTGTTGCCGCCGTGCTGCCTCCAGAATATGGGTCGTCTCCATCTCGACGACGCTTCCGGAAGCACTTAGCGTCTCTTTTTCGGCAGCGGTCATCACGATGGTATCCGAGGTTAGAAAAACGTCCACGGCCCGCGCGCCGCAGGCCACGGCAAGAGGCACGAGTCCCGCTTCTCCCTGGCTAGCCACTTTTAGATCGCAAGTCCGAGAAGCGCGACCAACAACGATATCCCCGGGCTTTAAAGCAGCGTCGAGGGCGCCGGCCAACCCCGTGGAGATGCAGAGATCGTAGGTGGCGAAGGAGATGGTCCGCATTGCGTTGCCGGCGTTCTCCGCGCCCATGCCCGTCAGGAGGACAGTCACTTGATGCGCACCAATATTCGCGCGAAATAAATCAAATTCTCTTCTTCTTCCAGCATCATCAAATTCATAAGGCACAAATGGGTGACGGGATCGCCAGGGGGCGAATTCGGCGTCGACCGCAAATGTGACGAGGATGCGCATTTTATCGGCTTCCGATGCCGGGCTTCCCGACCAAACCCGTCGGGACCCCCACAAATCGGGGGAAAGCCCGGCGCTACAAAGGCAGAAGCACCGGTCTTAAGACCGGCCACTACAAAACCTACGCGGCAGCAGCGCGGGCCATACGCTTGGCACGGCTCTTGGCGATATAGCCGTTGGCTTCATACCAGCGCACGGCGCGCTCGAGCGCCGCGGCCACGGAGCCGGCTTGAAATCCCAGTTCGCGAGTCGCGCGCGTGCAATCCACAAACATCATGTGTTGCGCGATCTTCACGCCCTCGACCGGAATCTGTGGCTCTTTGCCGATCAGCCGCGAAAATGCCGTCTCCGCGTAGGCTACACCCAACGCCAGTGCGTGCGGAATCTTTAGCATCGGCGCAGGCAAACCCGTAATCTTCGCCAGGGCATCCAACATTGCCTTCAACGTCAGATTCTCGCCGCCCAGCAGATACCGCTCACCGACCTTGCCTTTCTCCGCCACCAGCAGATGCCCCGCCGCGCACTCTTCCACGCCGACAAAATTGAGCCCGGTCTCCACGTATCCGGGCATTTTGCCATTCAGAAAATCCAAAATGATTTTCCCGGTGGGCGTAGGCTTCCAGTCCCATGGTCCAACAGGGGTGGTGGGCATGGCGACCGTTGCCGGGAGTCCCGCTTTCGCGGCGTTCAATACTTCCTGCTCGGCCATCCATTTGGAACGCTTGTAATGCCCGACCATCTCTTCCAGCTTGGAGTCGGTGAACTCATTGGGCAATTCTGGGCGGTCGACGGCGATGGTCGCGACGGTGCTGGTATAAATCAATTGCGCGACGCCGGCGCGCTGCGCGGCTTCCAGAAGATTCCTGGTGCCGCCCACGTTTGAATCATAAATGTCCTGAGAACGCCTGGCCCAGAGCCGATAGTCCGCGGCGACGTGGAACACGCGCTGCACACCGTTCATGGCCCGCTCAAGCGAAGACCTATCCCGCAAATCACCGGTCACGTATTCCAGCGAAAGATCGCTGATGGCGCGGTTATTGCTGGAAGGACGCATCAGCACGCGGACGTTTTCTCCGCGCGCGACCAACTGCCGCGCCACGTGGCTGCCCAGGAATCCCGCCGCTCCGGTAACCAAGGTGGTCATGGAATGCGCGCGCCTTCCGAGCAGGCTTGGGTTTCTGATTTCACCCGCTGTGGCATCCGGGCTTTGTCTTCTGCGACCACAAAGTGGCCGGCTTTCTCTGCGGCCGCGCTCCAGGAACGCTCGTCATCCGCGGGTAAATCAATCAGCCGCGAGAACGACTCCCATCCACGGTTGCCGATTAGCTTCCGCGCCTCCTGAACTTTCTTGCGCGTCTCTGGCGCATCTCCAGAACCATAGCCCGTCGAAATCACCCGGCCATCCACACCCAATGCCGCGAGGTACGAATTCAATTGCGGTAACTCTTCGAGCTTCGTTTGCCCATCAATCAGCGTCTGGACGCAAACGAGGAACCCCGAGAGTTTTGCCGCACGGATCCCTTCGATCGCCGCGCGGAATACACCGGCGCGACACGCGCGCAGATCGTGCGAGTTTTCCAGCCCATTCAATTGCACGGTCAGGAACAGCCGCGACACGGGCCGAAACGCGAAAATTCCCCGCCGCAAGAGGGTCCCGTCCGTTTGCACGAAGACGTGCCGCCCGCAGTCCACAATCCTGCGCGTGATGTGCCCAATTTGGGGATGCCGCAGAGGCTCAACGCCAGCAATCCAGATGACGGGAGCGGCGCAACCTTGCACCAAAGCGAGCAATTCGGCTTCCGTCTTAGTTTGCAAGGAATGCTTTGCGGAATCGCTACCAGAAGAACTTGTCTCCACCACGGGACTCAGCCGCAGAACCGGAGAACGCGGCAATCGCCGGGAAAGAGCCTGGGCGATCCGCGCCTTGGTCAAATCCGCGGTGAGCCGCAGGGGAAAGCGCATCATGCGCTCTAAAACCCACTGCGCAGACGGAAGTCACCGGGCTGAAACTTGATGGCGCAATACTCTTGCGCTTTGATGGATTGATTGTAGTAGCGCGCCAGGGCATAGACGGGGAAAGAATTCCGGTAGAGGTGATACTTGAGGTAAAAGACGCCTGGAAAACCGGTGCCCGTGAAATCAGTTTCTGCCCACGAGCCATCCTCGCTCTGCTGGTGAATAAGATAGGAGACGGCCTTGGAGATCGCCGGATCACTCGCTTCCGCTCCGGCCAGCAGGCCAATCAAGCCCCAGGCCGTCTGCGAAGGCGTGCTGTTGCCCTGGCCCTTGGTTGATTCCGCGTGATAGCTGTGGAGCGATTCGCCGAAGCTGCCATCCGGCTTTTGTACCGCGCGCAACCAGGAAACCCCGCGGCGGCAATACTCCTGCGCTGTGAGCGAGACGGTTTCCAGAGAGCGCAGCACGCCGCTGGTTCCGTAGACATAGTTTACGCCCCAGCGCCCGAACCACGAGCCGTCTTCACACTGATCCTTCAGCAGGAAACCCACGGCCTTGCGGACGATTGGGTGTCCGGCGGTCCATCCAAAGCGCCCCAGACACTCCAGGACGCGCGCGGTTACGTCCGCGGTCGAAGGATCGATCATGGCGTTGTGGTCGGCGAACGGAATGTTGCAGAGGAATTTACGATCGTTGTCGCGGTCGAA
>JBGOTL010000025.1:0-36384 GCA_041476465.1 Candidatus Acidiferrum sp.
CCACCGTCTTTCCGTCCGGCGACATCTTGCCCGTCATGCGAGGCCGATTCCCGGCGTCACAATAATGCGTCAGGAGCAAGCGGTCCTGGTCCAGATACAGCATGGTGATCGGATCGTCGGGTCTTCCAGTTCCCGTCATCTCATGCATGAGCGCGTTACCCATGGAAGTCGCGCGCAGCGAGACCTGCATGAGCTTGCCTTCTATGTCGGCTTGCTGCGGGAGGGTTGTCACGTGGCCTTCCCAGGAACCCGCCAGAGTTTTCAGTTTGTCGAAAGACTTTTGCGCGTCGGACTGCGCGAAAGCCACGGTGGAGAGCGACATCAGAACAACGGACAGCACAAAACGAAGGGATTTCATGTTTCATTCTCCTTAAGCTTCTTTCTTTCAGGCCAGGGTTTTCGCTTGCGTGCTCAGATGCGAGCAGCTTTGACCGGCCTTTAGTGTTATAGTTAACTACAACACAAGCTCACGTGTCAAGCTCTTTTTTTTGATTTTCTTTCCCCGCTCACCGTCCATGATGTTTTCGAGGATGAGCGCACTCAATCCCAAACGTTCATACAACTCGCGCACCAAGAGCAGACCACTGTCGGAGGTGATGCGAGAACCTTGCAACGCAACTTTCAAGGACGGGTTAAACCAGAGCTGAAAGGGCTGATTTTGTTTCTCACCCACTGGGGCGAGGTTCCCGCGAAGTCGATTTCATTTTCAAAGCCGCATGAATGCTGGCATTGGCGCGGTCATAAGGCGACTTACGCTAGATTCAAGAAGGAAAAGTGGATTTAATTCCTCACCAAACGCTTTTGCTGGCGGCGTCGAGCCAGCGGTCGAGGATGGCGAGCTGTTCGGCGGAAACATTTTCGAAGGCCACGCCCATGCCGAGGGCGCGGCTGACATACGCCACGCGGCCCTGAGCCTCGAATGTTTCGTTTTCGTGGATTAGCTTGACGCGGATCAGGCTTCCAGCGGCAATAGGATTCAGCGTATCGATGTAGCAGCCGGTACGGCTGATATCGGAGCTGCGGACATTGAGAGTTGTTCCGCGGGGAAGTTCCGTGACGACTGCGGCCAGGATCAGCGGGTAACGCGGCGCCGATCTTCGCTCAACCATCACCTCGGGCATCGCAAGGTCTCCTCATGTGTGACCGCAAGCGGTCCACTGCCTTGAGAGACCTGTAGGGTGCGCGAGCTTTCCTTGGGGAAAACTTCGCGGTGAGATGGATGGCCCTGAAGTCATTTTGCCCGCAAGCCGGGGAAGTGGGCAAGCGCGAAGGGGTGCTTGCCTCGTATGTGTCAACGCTGGAGGGCTATTCCACTTTGGGATCGGTTTCGCTGCCTACGGCGCCCTTGCGATCCGCTGCGTGGAGGCCACCCTGCGCATCGCGGAAGAAGGAGCGCACTCCGGTGCGTTGGTAATTGAGCGGAGTGGCGGCTAATTCATACTTTGCGGGTGCGCCGGTGGAATTGCCGCCGAGGATCACATAACGAAAGGCGTAGCCGTTCTTCCGGCCGGTGGCCAGATCGCCATCCACGAGTCCCGCTGCTTCGCGGTTGGGAGCGCCGTGCAGCGGGGGGCCAAGGGGCGCGATGGATTCCGGCAGACGGGTGAAAGTCTTGCGGTACGTTTCGATGGCCTCGGCGATTTTCTTCACGGAACCGATGGCAGCGCTTTCGTTTTTCTCGATCTCGGCCTGATCCCATTCCACTTCGAGCGAGGGCAGGTCGAGCAGAAGCAGGCCGAGCGATAACAGTTTCCATGCGCCGTCTTCGCGGACCATGCCCATGGTGATGTGGTGGACGGATGCACCGTCGGGATCGGCGGCGTCGCGCAGGTCCAGGGGCAAGAAGGCGAGATTATCGCGGAGATCCGCGCCGCCGATTTGCATTTCGGTGATCACCGCGGGGGTTTGGCAACGCACGGTTGGCCGCCCGGAAGGGCTTATGGTTGTGGTGGCTTTGCCGGTCTCCTCTAGCAGAACGAAACGCTTCATGAGCGCGAGGCGTGCCGCGGGGGCGAGCCGAGAGAAGGATTCGGCGTTGCGTGCCGTGAGCATGCGCGTAAACTCTTTTTCACTTTGCGAACAAGCCGCGGAGAGCAGGTCGCCCAGTGCCGCCGCCGGGCCGCCCACGGCCGGCGGTTCGGTGTTGCCGGGTTGCGAGCCGGAGCCCTGAGCCAGGCAAAGGTTTGTTGCGAACAGAAGAGCTGCCAAGAGCAGCGCAAGCCGCGCACTGATGATTGATTTGCGTGACTTCGTCTTGGCAGGCTGCGGGAAAAACCGACTCGGAGCAATGGGTGGCGTTCCACTGGATTTCGGGCGCACTGAAAACAGCATCCTTACCAGCAGCGCACAGCCATCCCTCGGCTTCGCTCGGGACAAGGGAGTGGCTGTGCCACTCGTTTTCTTTAGCAGCCGATTAGGTGAATGCACTTCAATCCTTCGCTGCGCTCAAGATGGTTTCCAGATTTTGCGTGAAAACCGAGCGCGGCAGCACTTCGCTGCAGCCCGCGGCGCGCGCCTGGGCCGCAAGGTCGGTTTGTACGTGGGACAGGAAGGCCACCACACGCAGGTCTTTTTGCGCCAATCGCAATGTCTCGATGGCGGCGATGGGCTGGCTGCGCGCGTTCAAATCAATAATCACGAGTTTTGGCGCGGGTTCCAGCAGCGCCAGGAACGCCTCCCTGGTCGTCGCCACTTTCAATTCCACGCCCGCATGCTTGGCGGTCTCCGCGACCTTCATCTGGAAAAACAGGTCGTCCATGAGCGCTACAACGCGTCCCATTCTTGAGGCTCTCCTGTTATCGTGCAGCAAGTAGTATGCGCCCGTTCTTCATTTCGTTGCCTGCTGCGAGTAAAATCTTGGTGCAACACCGAGCCATGAGCCTGCATCCCGAAGACGCACGCCTTGCCGCTGCCTCGCCGCGGGAGGTGACGCTGTACACGCGGCCTGGCTGCCATCTTTGCGAAGAAGCGAAAGCCGCCATTGAGCCATTGCTGCGCGAATTCGGTGCGAACCTCCGCGAAGTAAACATCGATGAGGACCCGGTTTTAAAGAATCGCTACGGCTGGGATATTCCGGTGATCTTCCTCGGTGCGCACAAAGCCGCAAAACATCGCGTTGACGTGGAGCAATTCCGGCGTCAGTTGCGCGAGGCACAACGATGAGCTGCTTCGCAAAGTGTCGGGAGTGTGGATCAGTTGAGATCCTTCGCTGCGCTCAGGATGACAACGATTGGGTGGCGGGAAATCCTGATTAGTGGCTGCCGGTGCTGTGGACGCCGACGGTCTTGTCCGGCACATCGCCTTCGCGGCCCTTCACGCGATCATAGACGCTGACCTGGCTTACCGAGCCGAGCGCTTCGTTGTAGAACGTGGGCACGCCGAGCAGCGTGCGCAACTCTTCGTTAAATTTGCGCAGATTTGCCAGGTGCATGGCCAGCGCCGGCAGTTTTTGGCCTTCGTCCGTCAGCAGAAATTTCTGGTAGCCCGCGTCCCACAACCGGGTGAACTGCCCGTTCAGCATAATCGTCGGCATAATGGTCATTTGAAAACGGCCGTCGGTCATCTGACGAAACTCCGCGCCGCAGCCGTATTTTTCCACGCGCACTACGCCGCGCGTGCTTCCGACGCCGAACCCCAGCGCCGCCATGCTTTCGATGGCTTTGGAAGAGAACCGTTCTTCGATATTCCACATAGTCTATCCAGAGTAAAGAAGCGCGGCTTTTCTGTAAAGCGGAGTTCGCGTGGCAGACGGTATGGTCACTTTGAAAGCCGGTGGATGGATTCTCTACTATTTGTAGGGCAATTCGCTATGTTGAGCTAAAATCAGGCTATATCCGGAGGCTGGGCTGCCGCATCCAATCCGGAGTAATTCGGTCGCCTTTCCCGGCATTGTTGCGGGTGACCGCCCCATGAGGAAGGCGCAACAGAATCGGAACTATGGCCACGATCCAGAGAGTCGCTGCCGCGCAGCACCAAGCAAAGACCGAATCAGGCCGGGCGGGCCAGTCTGTGCTCGAGCGCATCGGGAACACGCCGCTGCTGCGGCTCGATAAAATCGCCAAGGACGAGTTTCCGAACGTCGAATTTTGCGCCAAGGCCGAATGGTTCAATCCGGGTGGCTCGGTCAAAGATCGCCCGGCGCTGAGCATGATTCAAGCGGGCCTGGCGAGCGGGGAATTGCGTCCGGGCAAGACCATCATTGACGCCACCAGCGGAAATACCGGCATCTCCTACGCGATGATTGGCGCGGCGCTGGGGTATCCCGTGAAACTCTGCCTGCCGGACAGCGCTTCCCCCGAGCGCAAGCGCATCCTGGGAGCTTTTGGCGCGGAGCTGGTCATCACGCCGGGTGATGAAGCCACGGATGGCGCGATTCGGCGCGTGCACCAGATTGTCGCCGATGATCCCGGGAGATATTTTTATCCGGACCAGTACAGCAATCCGGCGAACTGGCAGGCGCACTATCGCACCACCGCGAATGAGATCTGGGAGCAGACCGCCGGGCGCATCACGCATTTTGTGGCGGGGCTCGGCACCAGCGGAACGTTTGTGGGAACCACGCGGCGTTTGAAGGAATTAAATCCAGCGATTCGCTGCATCAGTTTGCAGCCAGACGCGGCGTTCCACGGATTGGAAGGCTGGAAGCACATGGCGACGGCACTGCGTCCCGCGATTTATGACCACACGCTGGCGGATGAAAATCTGGAAGTTAGCACCGAAAAAGCCTATGGACTGGTAAAGCGAATGGCGCGCGAAGAAGGCTTGCTGGTAAGCCCCAGCGCGGCAGCGGCTCTGCTGGGCTGCTTTGCGGTGGCGAAGAGAGTTCCGCGCGGGCAGCGCGCCGTCATCGCGACAGTTTTCGCGGATTCCGCGGCGAAATACTTGAACGAACGATTCTGGGACGAAGACCAGAAATGACGGATTCTCCCATACTCTGGATCAGCCGGGAATTGACGGAAAAGATTCGCGCGCATGGCGCGGAAACGTATCCGCACGAATGCTGCGGCGCATTGCTGGGGCACGATTCCGATTTCGCCGCGAACGGGGAGAAGCCGGGGCGCGAGATTCTGGGACTCTTTCCGCTGGTGAATCGCCGCGACGATTCGCCACGCAACCGTTTTTCGGTGACCGCCGAGGATGTGCGCGAAGCCGAAAAAGCCGCGCGAGCGCAAGGTCTGGAGGTCGTTGGCTGGTACCATTCGCATCCCGACCATCCGGCGCGGCCGAGCGAATACGACCGCGAGCACGCCTGGCCGTGGTACAGCTATATTATTGTGAGCGTGCAGGGCGGGGCGGCGCAGGAGATGACCTCCTGGCGGTTGAACGATGATCGCGCGGAATTTGCGCCGGAAGGAATTGAAATTCGGCAGCGCGCGGCAGTGTAGTTTTTCGTACGGCTAATAGCGACCGGCCGCTTTGCAAGGCTGCCGCAGCAACTGCGATATTGAAGAGGGAAACAACATGGCAGTCAAGGTCATCATTCCAACGCCGCTTCGCACCTTTGCCGGGAAGCGCGCTTCCACGGAAGTGAACGCCAAGACCGTCGGCGAAGCGCTGAATCACCTGACGGCGGAGTTCGCCGAGCTGCGCAAGCACCTTTTCACCGATGATGGCAAGCTGCGCAGCTTCGTAAATGTCTACGTGAATGATGAGGACATCCGGTATCTCGCAAAGGAAAATACGCCGACAAAAGACGGCGATACGGTGAGCATTGTGCCGTCCATCGCGGGCGGTCACCGCTAAACCGGTGCGGCGTCCGCGTGTGCATCAGAATCAACCGAAGGAGTCTTGGAAACCGTAATGTCCACTAAAGTTCAGCCGCTAACCGGCAACCAGCCGGTTACCACACTTACCAACGAAGAAATTTTGCGGTATAGCCGCCACTTGATCATGCCGGAAGTGGGCATGGAGGGTCAGCTCAAGTTGAAGAACGCCAAAGTGCTGTTGATCGGCACCGGCGGGCTCGGCGCGCCGCTCGGCTTGTATCTGGCCGCCGCGGGAGTCGGGAAGCTCGGGCTCGTTGATTTCGATGTCGTGGATTTCACCAATTTGCAGAGACAAGTCACGTTTGGCACGAGCGACGTCGGCAAACACAAGACGGCCGCCGCCAAGGAGCGCTTGTCGAATCTGAATCCCGACATTCAGATCGAAACCTTTGAAACTAAGCTGACCAGCGAAAACGCGCTCGAACTTTTTAAAGATTTCGATGTCATCGTGGATGGCACCGACAATTTTCCGACGCGGTACCTGGTCAACGACGCCTGCATCTTGCTTGGCAAGCCCAATGTTTATGGCTCGATCTTCCGCTTCGAAGGGCAGGCAACGGTATTTGGCATGCCCGATGGCCCGTGTTACCGCTGCTTGTATCCCGAACCGCCTCCGCCTGGTTTGGTTCCGTCGTGCGCGGAAGGCGGCGTGCTCGGCGTGCTTCCGGGCATCGTCGGGTCGATTCAAGCGATGGAAACGATCAAACTCCTGTTGGGCTCTGGGGAAAGTCTCGTCGGCCGCTTGTTGCTATTCGATGCGCTGGAGATGAAGTTCCGCGAGCTGAAGCTGCGCAAGAATCCCAACTGCCCGATGTGCGGAACACATCGCACCATTCATCAGCTCATTGATTATTACGAATTTTGCGGCGTGCGCGGTGAAGAAGCTACGGCGCCGGATCTGCAAGTACCGGAAATCACTCCGCGAGAGATGAAGGCGCGGCTCGATCGCGGCGACGATCTTTTCATCCTGGATGTGCGCGAGCCGCACGAGTTTCAGATTTGCAACCTCAAGGGGCATCTGATTCCTTTGGGCGAGCTGCCGCGCCGCGCTCATGAACTGGACTCTTCGCGCGAGATCATCGCGCATTGCCGCAGCGGGAAACGCTCCGCCGAAGCCGTGGATTTTCTGCGCAAGGCCGGCTTCCGCAAAATTCTGAATCTCAAGGGCGGTATTCTCGCGTGGTCCGATGAAGTCGATCCATCCGTGGCGAAGTATTAACGCAAATCATAGTGGCGCCAGCGCTGCCACTGCTTGCCCGCGTACGCGCGTCCTTGTACTGTGGGAGTTCTTGTCACGCGTTGCTTTGCCACGCGGTCAAGGGAAACATTTCCTGGGAGGAAACTGTGGCCGCTACGAAAATTACGATCAACAGCAACGGACCGATTCGCGTCGAGGGCGACTTCGAAATCGTTGATCCTCAAGGGATGCCTTTCGGTCTTGCTGGCCGCACTGCGATTGGGCTCTGCCGCTGCGGCCATTCCGCAAATAAGCCTTTCTGCGATGGCTCGCACAAAACCAGTGGGTTCGCGGATGTCGTGACCGCCCGCGAACTACCTGCTCCCAAACCAAAGGTATAGCCTTAAGGCGAAGTCTCATGAGTGAGACTGTCTCACAGTGAAACCACTGATTCATTTCTGTGGATAATTGCCCTTTTGGACGGTAACTACCTGGGAACAAAAGTGATAATGCCTCAAACGGGCGCAATCGCAGCCCTTTCCGCTGTCTCGCTCTGACTCTCCGGCCGCGTCAATTTACTGGACAACATTTAACCGTCTTAAAATCAATAGCTTGCAACCATCGATTTTCCTTGGAAAAAGGGCATTGAGTTGCATTCGTTGGTATCTGTACGTCTTTCTCCGGTATTTGGGGGTTATCGTGGGCGGTTGGGGCATCATCATCGGGTTTTTCCGGAAGGAGCGGTCAAGAGTTCTGATCGCCGCTGCCATTGCCCTCGGTTTCCTCTTCCTTGGCGTCATTTTCTATATGCGCCAGGCAAATGTTTCCGGCTCCCCGCAAACCTATCTTTATCTAGAAGTTGGCGGCACGCTGTTGAGTTTCTGCTACGCCGCTAATGCGCTGGTGCGCTTCCGCGGTACACACGACCGCACCGCGTTGATTCTCTCGTTCGGCTTTGTTCTTTCCGGGATTATTGAGACGGTCGGCTACTTTGGTCTGAATGACTTGTTGCACGCGGGTCCCGCGGCCCTCTCCCATATTCCGATGGGCTGGATGGTCAGCCGCACGCTCCTTGCGGTCCTGTTGCTTGCTGCGCTGGCCGTAGAGCGCTTTATGCCCACCGCGCGTCAGCCGAGCCGGGAAACTGCCGCAGCCCTGCTGGTCGTCGCCGTGGCCGCCTATATTACCAGCGCGGCGTTCATCGCCGCACCCGCCGCGCCCGTCGCGCACGCTTCCGCGGTGCTTTCCCGCCCGTGGGAAATGCTCCCCGGGGTGCTGTTTTTTATTGCCGCCATCTGCTTCCGGCAGCGCCTGAAGAGCGGCCAGAAAGACAAGAGTGACGTTACCCTGTACGACTATTCTCTTTTCGTGGTCGCTTCGCTCAACGTTGTCTGCCATGGTTCCGCGCTTTTCTCGAAACAACTCTTTGACGGCCCGTTTTTCCTGGCGGAGTTGAGCAAGGTTGCCAGCTACATCGTGATGCTCAGCGGCGCGCTGCTGGATCAAGCGCGGTTGTTCGAGCAGGTTCGCTCCATGGCCGTAAGCGATCCGCTGACCGGACTAGCGAATTACCGGCGGCTTCTCGCGGTAATCGAATCCGAGTTGGATCGCTCGCGGCGCACGCAGCGGCCCTTCAGCATCGTCCTTCTGGATATGGACGGCCTCAAGACCATCAACGACCGCTACGGGCATTTGACCGGCAGCCGCGCGCTGGTGCGCCTGGGCAAGATTCTGCGCAGCCATTGCCGCGCCATCGATACGCCCGCGCGCTATGGCGGCGACGAATTCGCTCTCGTGCTGCCCGAAGCCGTACCGGAAATAGCCTCGCGCGTCACCTCGCGAATTCGCGAGCGTCTTGCCGGGGAGCCGGAGTCGCCCACGCTTTCCGTTAGCGCGGGTATCGCCGCGTATCCCGAGGACGGGGACACGCCGGAAAAACTTCTCGGCGCCGCGGACCGCGCGCTTTATCGCATGAAGAACCGCGGCAACGGAATCCAATCTCTCGCGCGTATTGCCGCGTGCCTATGAGGATGAAGACGACCATGCCTCGCAGGAAAATTTTTGCTTTCCACCGGGCCGAACGGCGCATCCCCATGGAAATTCCCGTCTTGCTCGACGGGCATCAGGTTACCCCCGGTGTGGAATCGACTTTTACGGAAAATGTGAGTGCGCGGGGCGCGCGTGTGGTAAGTGTGCGCCGCTGGGAAAAAGGCGAACCGTTGATGTTCGCTTCGCGCACCGGAGAGTTTCGCTCCTCGGCTCGAGTAGCTTACTGCCTTCCATTGCAGGGCGAAGGCTTTGCAATCGGCGTGGAGTTTCTCGAACCAAAAGGGCGATGGGTTGTTCAATCCCCAAGATAGCTTGACGTAACGGTCGGGCGGAGAGGAGGGGAACGCTGGAACAAGAGAAGTCAAGTAACTTGCGCAGATGAAGCGCCGCGCGGATCGTGAAGGAGCCGCCCGGCGCTTTATCCATTTTAGAAGCCACTTAGCTGCAAAGCCTCTTCGTAAATGACAATCATTCCTTCCACCATGCGTTCCGCCGAGAAATCCTGCTCCACGCGGTTGCGGCCCGCTTGGCCCAGATTGCCGGCAAATGTTCGATCTTTCAGAATACGTGAAACTGCGGCGGCAATTTCTGGTACATCGGGCCCGGAAACCAGGAGGCCGCTTTTTTCGTTATCAATGATCTCCGCTAGCGCGCCGAGCCGGAACGCGATCGATGGAATTTCGTAAGCCATGGCCGCGAGCAGGGAATTGTTCAGCGCTTCAAAGAGCGATGGCAGAAGAAAAACGTCCAGCGCTGCATACACGTTTTCGACGTCCTTCACAAAACCCGCGAAAATCACGGCATCCGAAATGCCAAGTTCCAGCGCCAGAGCTTTCAGCTGGGGGCGGCACGGTCCATCGCCCGCCAGCAGCAGCTTACAGTCGGGAAAATCCGTTCGCACGACAAGGAGCGCCCGAATGAGCCACTCTTGCCCCTTGTCCGGAAGCAGCACTCCAACGCAGCCCAGCAACGGCGTATCTCCTGAAACTCCCCAGCGCGAGCGTGCCATGTACTTTTGCTGCAAAGTAAATTTCGACGGAATTTCCACGCCTTCATGGACCACGCGTAATTTTTCCGCGGGCGCGCCCGAGGCCGCGGCCTGCTCGGCGACCCACTTGGAATTGGCCACAATTCGCGTCGCCGCTTGGTAGCGAGCCCTCGCAATGCGGTTCTTGCCGAGCGGATAGCCCACGCGCCGCGAAATCACCAAGGGCACGCGCCGGTGCGCCCCCGCCATCCAAGCGGCGGAAACCGCATGGGCTTCGTTGGCATGGACGAGATCAATGCGCCCGTCTTGCAATACTTTGCGAATCATCCGCGCGGCCGGGAGCCGCAGCAAGCCGCGCGAAACAACATGCACGCAAATCCCGCTCGCGGCGGCGCGCTGCCCGAGCGCCGAGCCCTCCGCGGCCACCAGCTCCGCCGCGTGACCTCGCTCGTACAATCCTTTCAGGATCATCAGCGCTTGATTTTGCCCGCCGCGCCACGCGGTTTCCAGATCCACGATAAGTGGGATCATTGTTGCGCTCCTGCGGCGCTTCGTTTCGCTTCCATCAGCTTTCCCAGCTTGGCGAATTTCAGCCGCACCGAGCGCGCCGCCATCTGCGCGATCAACGCGCCGCGGTATTTCCGCGCCAGTATCTCACAAACGGAATGCGCCGCCGTTTGAGGCCGCTCGAAACGGCAACCGGAAGGGAGAAGGCTCACTTGGGCTGGAGATTCATGCGAATGATACTGGTGCCGATGCGGAACTCCGCGGCATCCTGCAGAACCGCCGCGCGCACTTTTTCTTCTTCAAAAAACGTTCCGTTCGTGGAATTCAGGTCTTTCAGGTTTACGTAAGCATCGCGCACTTCCACCAGGCAATGGTGCCGCGATATTTCCGGATCGTTCAGGGCGATGTCCGCGCCCGTTCGCCCGATGACCACTCGCGGCTGCGTCAGAGTGTGCACCGCGCCCTGCGAGGGGCCGGACACCACCGTGAGGACGACCCTGGCATTTGCCGGCAGCTGCAACCCGTCATCCAGGGGCGGCAGGCCCAGGTTGGAGCTGCTCGCTTCGGACCGCGCGAAGGACGGCATCGGGGAAATCACCATGGTGGCGTCCACGCGCCGCTTGATTTCGACGACGGTGGTCTGCCCGCAGTTCGAGCAGCGAAACTGCACCCTGGGATGCCCTCCGAGCGCATCGTCTTTCAGGAGATGCTGCTGTCCGCAATGGCTGCAAGCCGCCTGCATATCTTGAAGTTAGCACTTTCCGGAAAGCAATTGAGAAGGCCGCAGGGTTTTCGAGCGGAAAGGTAAAGCTGGGCAGAGTCGCAGTTTCAATTTGCTGCAAAAACCAAGGGTAGGGTCTGAAACGTACGATGACGCCATAACCGGCAAGCGCCTAGCGTGACCAATAATCCGCGATTCGCCGAATCTTAGAGCCTTCAAACTCAAAGATTGTAACCTGACGGCGGCTCTCTGGCTTCCACCGATTGTCTTGTTGTTGCTCCTCGAAGGAGACAACTTGTTCGAGGACTACGACATTGGCCGCTGCGATGCATTTGGTCACGACGATGCGCGCGCTCCGCGAAACGCCAAGGAAGGCGACCATGCCTTTGCGGACCTCATCCCTGCCTTCGATTTTCACCTTCACTACGGGGTCTTCATAAATCAGGTTGTCAGTTCCGAACGCCAGAAACGCATCCACATCGGCGGCGGTGGCGTCCTGCTGCATCAGTTTCTGACGGGCAGCGACCGCTTGTTCCGCCACTCGTTCTATTGGGTTCGGAGAGTTACTCCCAGAGACCGATGAGGCGAGGAAGAAGAGCAACAGGCACAGTTTCGTTTGATTCAACGCCATGCCTTTACGATACGGCGGGCGTTATCGAAAAGCAATCGCTTACTAAACCTGAGGCGGCGTCCCAGCGCCCGCGTCTTATGTTAGGATTGCAGGTTCCAGATCAATCAGGAGAGCGTCTGTGTCGGATCATATTTCGCGCAAAGAACTGAAGCACGACAAAGTCCGGGAAACCATCGAGCATGGCGCCGAGGCGGTACTTTCCCACACCCGCATCGCGGGCATCGTGGCGCTGCTGGCCATCGTCCTGGCTTGCGGCTACCTCGGCTGGATGTTTTATTCCGACCGGCAGAGTGCGCAAGCTTCCACGGCGCTGGATGAAGCCATGAAGACCTTTAGCGCGCGAATCCGCACCGCCGGAGAGCCGCTCGAGCCTGGCGAAATCTCCTACTCCGACGATAGCCAGCGCGCGCAGGACGCTTCCACAAAATTTTCCGGCGTGGCGGACAAATACCCCGGCACCAACCCGGGGAAAATTGCCCGGTATTACTCCGCGCTGTGCCTGGAGGATCTTGGGCGGCACAATCAAGCCCGCGAGGAACTGAAGAAACTCAACGCAGGCAGCGACAAAGAGCTGGCGGCGATGGCGCAATATCAAACTGCGCTGATTAGCGCGCGCGAAGGCAAGAATGACGAAGCCATCAAGCTCTTCCGCGCGCTGGCCGAGAAATCTTCCGTTTTCGTGCCGCGCCCCCTGGTCTTGCTGGAACTCGCGGGAGTCCTCCGCAACAGCAATCCTCAGGAAGCCGCCACGGTCTACCAGCAGATCAAGAAAGAATTTCCCAACACCTCGATCTCAGAACAAGCGGACCGCGGCCTCGACACGCTTGCGCCGAAATCCTGATTTTTGACGCGGCCAGGCCCCGAACTCTCCGGGAGGTAGCGGCCCATCGAACGAGTTCCTTCACCAGCGCCCTGGGCGATGCGCGCGGAAGATTCCCGCGGCCGCCGCTATCCGGAAACACCACATCGCTATCGCAGCGAGTATGCGCGTGACCGCGACCGCATCATCCACGCGCGCGCGTTCCGCCGCCTGGAATCCAAGACGCAGGTCTTCACCACGCGTTTTTCCGATCACTTCCGCAATCGCTTGACGCACACTCTGGAAGTCTCGCAGATCGCGCGCACCGTGGCCGCCGCGCTGGGTCTGAACACTGAGCTGGTGGAGGCCCTGGCGCTCGTTCACGACATCGGCCACCCGCCTTTTGGACACGCCGGTGAACGCAAACTGGATGAGCTCATGCGCGTTCATGGCGGCCGCTTTAATCACAATCTTCATGCTCTCCGCATCGTCGATCAATTCGAAGATCGCTATCTTGAATTTCCCGGATTGAATCTCACCTTTGAAGTCCGTGAAGGCATCATCAAACACTCGCGTGATTACTCGGCCGCGCAATTTCCGGAGCTGGGCGAATTTTTGCTCGATCTCCGCCCGCCCCTGGAATCCCAGCTCATCGACTGGGTGGATGAAATCGCTTACAACACTGCGGACCTCGATGACGCGCTGGAAGCGAATCTGCTGGATCTTGACGCGTTGCGCAAGGAGGTTCCTCTTTTCGGCGAAGCCTACTCGCGGGTGGAAGCCGCGCATCGCGGAGCGCGCGTGAAGCTGGTCTTCAACGAAGCGCTCAAGCACATCCTCGATCTTCTAGCGACCGACCTAATCGAGACGACGCAACAACGCGTGCGCGCTTCCGGCGCTGCGGCCGTCGAGGACATTCGCCGCGCTCCGGCGCGTCTCGCGGGTTTCAGCGAAAGCCTGGCCAAACAAAACCTCCAGCTCAAGCGCTTCCTTTTGGCGCGCATTTATGATCTTCCGGCGATTACCGAGGATCGCGACCGCTCCGTCCTGTGCCTGGAGCAGCTGTTCGCTTACTTCCTCAATTCGCCCGGCACGATGCCGGATTCCTATGAAGAATTGGCGCGCACCAAGCCCCGGCAAGTGGTGGTTTGTGATTACATCGCGGGAATGACCGATCAATTTCTGCTGCGCCAGCGCCGCGATCTGGTTGTATGAGTTGTTCAAGAAAAATCGCAGCGCTACAGATGGCGGCCCTGCGCGACAACGCTATTTCAGCTTGGCGTATTCGGCTTTGCCTTGTTTCAGAACCGGGATGTTGGGGTCAGCGTCTTTCCACAAAGTGAAAAATTCCTGGTAGGCCGTGCGGGATGCGCTCGCATGACCGGACAAAGCATAGGCGCGCGCCTGCCCCAGGCGAGCCAGAGGACCCGACCAGCAATTCCCAATAATTCCTCTGCTGTCCGCGATCTTTTGAAACTCCGCGAGAGCCAGCGGACCTTGCTTCATCGCCAGATAAGCTTCTCCCCGCAGATAAACGGGAACCAGGCAAGAGCTGCTGATGTTGCCGATAAGCTGCCCCCGTTCGTAGGGTGTCACGGGCTCGAGAAGCTCGATGGCTCTGGTGGGATTGTGTTTCAACAATTCGGATTGCGCGCGAATCGTGGGTAGCCAAACCGCCTGCACCACCGTGTTTGATACATAGCGCGCGCGCAAGTCATCCAGAATAGCTTGCGCGCGTTTCGCATCGCCGGCCCGCGCAAATACCAGCGCCGCAATGGTCTGCGCGTCGCGGCTTTCGGGGGCGATCTTCAGGATATTTTCCCCGGCCTTGCGTGCTTCGTCCAGATTGCCAAAGGCAGCTTCGCGAAGCGCGGCCATGCCCTGCCAAATAGCCGCAGGCTCGGCAAGACTTGCTTTCTGTGCGGATTCCACGGCGCGCCGAGAAAGTTCACGCGCCTTTTTTAGCCGGCCCGCGAATGCTTCCGTGTCCGCCTGCGATGCCAGGAGCGTGTCTTCACCGCCCGGCTTTCCAATGCTCCAGGCCACTTCTTGATGCATCATCGACGCGTCACCGCGCAGAAAAGCGAGGTCGTAGACATTCGAGTGCATGGCCGCGTCATCGAGCTTCCGCGAGAAGGCATCGTTCAAGACGGATTGCGCTTCATCCAAACGCAGCAGCGCGATGAGCGCCGTGGAATAATTTTCATACCAGGCGGCGCTGTCTGGATCGAGGCGCAAGGCATCCCGGGCGGAGTTGGCGGCTTGCTCGTAATCGCCAAGGAGAAAGTACTCCGATGACAAATTGCCCAGGGCAATATCGTCCCGGGGATATAGCCGCGCCCATTCCTTGTAACTCTCAATGGCTTTCTGCACGTCACCCGTGCCGAGATCGTAGTACAGCGTCGTGATGTGCAGCCGGTCGCGCGTTGTCTGCCGGCTCGCCGCCTCGAAGGCCTGGCGAATCTCCTCGCCGGCGAGCGCCGTCTGGTTCAAATTGTAATAGCTGACGGCGATCGCGGAATGCGTCAGGGCGAAGCCGGAGTCCAGTTCCAGCGCTTTTTTGAAAGAAGGAAGGGCTTCCAAATCCCCTTTTTCGCGGACAATTTTTCTTCCCTGGCTGTACGCCTGGAGTGCGGTGAGAGAAAAGGTCGTGGCGCGTTCCAGTGGATAGTCAAATTTGCCGATGGAGGCCTGCACTTCACCGAGTTTCTTGCGCAAGGCGGAGGCCGTCGTGCCGAGGGCATGCACGACCTGGTCCTTGCGGCCGGCCTCGCTTTCCGCATGAGCAAGCGATTTATCCGTTGCGCAAGTCGTGGCATCGAGCGAGACGACGTAGCCATCCGAGGATTTTATGATCCCTCCCGCGATGTATGCCTTGGCTCCCACGTGCTCGCAAATCTTCCGCGCCAGGAAGGGCGTGAGCGCATCGTCGGTCGAGCCGCCAAGTATCCGCAAAGTGTCACGCAACTTTTCGTCCGAGGCGAGGTTCAGGAAGGGTGACTGCGCGAGAGCCACCCGCAGGGCTTCATGGAGCGAGCCTTCGAACTCGCCATCGCCCGTGGTATTGGTGAAATCGGCGAGTACGATGGTGTCGGTTTCCAAAAGCTTCGCCGGGCGATGCAGGAACCAGTATCCGCTGCCAGCGAACGCAATCAGTAGGACCGAGACAATCGCGAGTTTAGTTTTCATGGAAAGCCGTTGAAATATTGTTCGCGAGCTTAAAACCTTATAATACTTGCGTCAACCACATCCCGCATGCCTGCTCACTCATGCAATGATTCACATCCCAACCTACGCCGGCGCAAATGCATCGCATCCCTGGATGTTTTGCATTGTGCCTAAGGTACAACGCGGCCTTTGGGAGGAAGGCTACTTTTGCAAGGGCACGCTGCGTAGAATGGGCGGCATAACCAACTCGGCCCGGGCAGGTACCGAGCCGCCCAATATCGTTCCCACTCCTGGCGGACCTGACGGGATGGCCCCTAAGAGAGTTAGAATGCCAGCGGTGCGAATGACCACCGCGGAGAGAACGGCAGGAGCAAGATGCAAACGGAGCGCCGCAAATACCCGAGAAAAAAGCCCGAGCATCTCATCTACATCGAGCTGGGGACGAATAACGGCGGCATGATGCGGGACCTCTCCGAAGGAGGGATCGGCTTCCGGGCCGTGAGCCCGGTGCGCAAAGGAGAGAAAGTGCATTTCGCATTTGCCTTCGATCCGGCCAGGCACATGGACGGGGAAGGAGAACTCGTCTGGACCGATAACGAGGGTAAGGCGGGTGGTTTGCGATTCGCGGAAGTTTCCGGGGCATTTCGCGAGGGGATCCGTGCATGGCTCGGCAACAAACCCGAGCCGGCTGCGCCGAAAATAGAGATAGCGCCGCAGGCCGCTGCGCCGTTTTCCACGCTGGAAGAAATACGCCAGGAGATTCGCAGAGAGCGGGCGTCGGTGATCTCTGCAAGAGCTGCGGCGCCGAAGCCATTGCCGGTGGAGGAGCCGCTGAAAGCGTCGATTACGGAAGCCACCGTCGAAGCGGTGATCCCACCAGCCCCCACAATCGAATCCATGGCAATCGAAACCCAGACAATCGAAACCAAGACAATCGAAACCAAGACGAGCGTATCCAAAGTAAGCGAATCCCGGCCGGACGAAGCCAAACCGAGCGAAAGCGAACCGCACGAAACCAGCGTGCGTGTTTCTGATGAGCCGCTCGAATCTCTCGAAAAGGAAAAGCAGCGGATCACATGGCTGGAGAAGTTGACGCTGACCTGGGCCGTCGGAACGATGTTGGTGCTCACGGTGGTGGTGGTGAGCATGGTCTACCATCGCGCACTTGGGGAATCCTTGATTTGGCTGGGGGAAGAAATTGCTGGAGAGCCGAAACCCGCGCAAGTGATCGTTCCAGAAAAACCTGTTCGCGTTGCGGTTCCTGAATTGGTAAGCGAAACTGTTACAAAGAAGGCTGCAGAAGAGGGTAAGGACAAGAGCAAGGCTTCTGAATTGGGGCCCGCAGCGGAGAACGCCCCGCGAGCTGCGATCCCTGCGCGCAACGCCGAGCCGCCGAAGAATGCGGAACCTGGACAAATGGAATTCTTGCAGGCGTTGCAGATTTTGCGCGGAAAGAACCGAGGAGGAGAATTGCCAGAGGCCGTGCGGCTGTTATGGGTGGCCGTCGAAAAGGGAAATTCGGGTGCGGAAGTGGCCCTGGCGGATCTCTACCGGCGCGGCGAAGGCATACCGCAGAATTGCGATCAGACGCGCGTGCTGCTGACCGCGGCCGCGAAAAAGGGAAACGCTGAGGCCAAGAATCGCCTGGCGCAACTGGAGCGGGAAGGGTGTCCATAGACTTGCTCGTTGCGTGAAAAATGATATTGACCGCTTAGCGGTCATGCCTACAATTGACCGCCCCGGCAAGGCCGGGATCTTCGACCTCGCGGTCATGCCCGCAATTGACCGTGTTGCCGCAGGAATACAGGATGGCGCGGTCTTGTATTTTGTTTGAAGGCCAAAAATAAGGAGACACCGTGTATTGCTCGAAATGTGGCGTGGGATATGCGGAGGGCGCGGCGTTTTGTGCGTCATGCGGACAATCGGTTTCCATGGCGCCTGCGCCGGGTGCCGGCGTAACCGTGCGTCCGGGCGGCGGAGTGGGGGTGATCGCCGGGGCTTCGGCTGCCGTGCAATACGCGGGATTCTGGGAAAGGTTTCTGGCGTATTTGATCGATGGCGCGATCATGGGCATAGGCATTGTCGCTGTATTTGCTCCGCTTGCCATGATCGCGGGCCTGGGCGCGGCGTTGAGCCGGATCCGGCCCGATCGTGATATGGACGCAGCCGGCGTGCTGCTTCTGGTGGGGTTGCTGCTCGGACTGGTGACCGCGAGTTTGCTGGTGACCTGGCTGTATCACGCGCTGATGGAAAGCTCGTCGTGGCAGGCCACCGTGGGGAAGCGCGCACTGGGGCTGATTGTTACCGACCTGCAGGGACACCCGATCACCTTTTGGCGCGCGACGGGGCGGCACTTCGCCAAACTCATCACCAATCTGATTCCACTTGCGATCGGCTACATTATTGCGGCGTTCACCGAGAGACGCCAGGCCATTCACGACATGATCGCCAGCTGCCTGGTGCTGAAGAACAGCTAGACTCGTGGGAACAACACCAGGCAAATTTCTGCGCTACAAAATGCAGGGCGGCCCGGCGTTGCTTCCTTGACTTGGTGGGCTGCCGACTCAATAATGTTAAAGCATGAGCGTACGCGCCGGAGGCGCTGAAGACATGTTCCTTGACGTTAAGGACCTTGCCGTTCGCAGACTGCCCATCCGGAAGAGTTACGCTCCGGGGAGCATCGATTTTCACTCGGAGGAGATCAAGCAAGCCGTGCCGCTGGAAGTGACGGCCACGGCGGAGCTCCTGGAAGGCCAGATTCGCATCGAAGGCAACCTCGAGACCAAGATCGATTTGGTTTGCGCGCGCTGCTTGGAGCCGGTAAGCGAAGAGGTCCACCGCGATTTTGATCTGATGTACGCGCCGCTGCCGAAAGACGCCAAGCCGAAGGAAGACCGGTTGCTGGACGATGATACCGAGATTGGATTTTTTGAAGGAGAAGGACTCTTCCTGGCGGATGTGTTGAAGGAGCAGGTACTGCTGGCGCTGCCGTTGAAGGTAATTTGCCGGAGCGACTGCCGGGGTTTGTGCGCCAACTGCGGCGCGAACCTCAACCACGAAGAGTGCCGGTGTGAGACTCACGCGACGGACCCACGACTGGCCCCTCTCGCGCGCCTCAAGCAGGACTGGCTGAAAAAACAATAGCTTTCCGGGCGGAAAGCCCGATACTATCCGCGCTAAGAGTGCGGTAAGAGGAGCACTACTGTGCCTAACCCAAAACGACGCCATTCCAAGAGGCGAACCAGCACGCGGCGCGCGCACGACTTTTTGTCCAAGCCGGCGCTGGCCAAGTGCCCGAATTGCCATGAGATGAAGCAGCCGCATCAGGTTTGCCCGCATTGTGGACAATACAAAGGCAAGGCCGCGCAAAAACCGGCGTAGGTATCGTTTTTTTCTCTTAGCCTGCGGGCGAAAATCCCATGATCACCATCGCCGTTGACGCCATGGGCGGAGACCACGCGCCCCGCCCCGAGGTCGAAGGCAGTGTACTGGCTGCGCGCGAGTATGGCGTGCGCATATTATTGGTGGGCCAGCCGGCCGTGCTGCGCGCCGAGCTGGCAAAGCAGGCGGTGTCCAACCTGCCGATTGAAATCGTTCCGGCGAACGACGTGATCACCATGCAGGATCACCCGGCGCAGGCCTTCCGCCGGAAGAAGGACAGCTCCATGCACGTTGCCGCGCGCCTGGTGCGGGAGACCAAAGCCGACGGAGTCGTTAGCGCTGGGAATACCGGCGCCATGATGACCGTGGCAAAGTTTTTGCTGGGGACCCTGGAGAGCGTGGATCGCATGGCCCTGGCGGCCCCGTTCCCCAATGCCAAGGGCGGCGTCTCCGTGCTGCTCGACGTGGGCGCAAATGTGGATTCCCGGCCGGAGCACCTGGTGCAGTTCGCGGTTATGGGCGAAAATTATTACCGCGCGACATTTGGAAACAAAAAGCCGCGGGTGGGGCTGCTTTCCGTCGGTGAGGAAGCGATCAAAGGAAATGAGTTGACGCGCGCGGTGTACGAGCGCCTGAAGCAGTCGCCGGTACACTTTGTGGGAAACGTCGAAGGCGGCGACCTGTTCAGCGGCAAGGTGGACGTGATCGTTTGCGATGGCTTCGTCGGCAACATCGCGCTGAAGATTTGCGAAGGGCTGGCCTTGGAGATTTTCGGGTTGCTGCGAAAATCGATCAAGAGCTCCCTGGCTTCTCAGGTGGGTTATATGTTTTCGCGGGGCGCCTTCAAAGGGCTGAAGAAGACCATTGATTACACGGAGTACGGCGGCGCGCCGCTGCTGGGCGTGCGCGGCGTATGCGTGATCTCCCATGGGAGATCCAACGCCAACGCCATCAAGAATGCCATCCGGGTGGCCGCGGGACTTGCCCGCGCGCACATGAACGAGAAAATCGAAGAGGAGCTCTTGCGGGCTGTTGGCAACGACTAACGGCGCCGGAGAGAAGAGGATCATGGGCAAAGTCGCATTTGTGTTTCCGGGGCAGGCTTCACAATACCCGGGCATGGGAAAAGAGCTGGCGGAAAAGTATCCGGCGGCGCGCGCCGTTTTTGACGAGGCTGACAAAGTGTTGGGATTTTCCATCTCGAAGATGTGCTTCGAGGGCAGCGAAGAAGAGCTGAAGCAGACGGCCAACACCCAGCCGGCGATTCTGACGGTATCCGTGGCGGTGTGTCGCGTGCTCGCGGAAAAGGGCATTACGCCGGATTTCGTGGCGGGACACAGCCTGGGGGAGTATTCGGCGCTGGTGGCGGCGGGCGCGCTCCAGTTTAGCGATGCGGTGCGACTGGTGCGCAAGCGCGGGGCGTATATGCAGGATGCCGTGCCGGCCGGGCAGGGCGCGATGGCCGCGATCATGGGATTATCGCCGGCGGTGGTGACCGATGTTTGCAAGCGCGCCGCGGAAAACGAAGTGTGCTCCCCGGCTAACCTGAATTCGCATGAGCAGACGGTGATTTCCGGGCATGCGAGCGCGGTAAAGCGCGCGGTGGAGGGCGCTTCGCAGCAGGGAGCGAAACGCGCGGTAATTTTGGCGGTTTCCGCGCCGTTTCATTCCGCGCTGATGCTGCCCGCGCAGGAAAAGCTGGAAAAAGATTTGCAGCAAACGGAGTTTTCCGCTTTGCGCGTGCCGCTGGTGACCAACGTGGACGCGGACACCATTGAAACCGGCGAAGCCGCGCGCCAGGCGCTGGTGCGGCAGGTTTGTATGCCCGTGCGCTGGGAAGAGTCTGTGCGCCTGCTGATTGACGAAGGCGTGAACACGTTTGTTGAAGTTGGGCCCGGGCGCGTGCTATCGGGATTGCTCCGGCAGATCGAGCGTTCCGTGGCCACGTTGAACGTGGAAGATGAGAAGAGCCTGGCGGCCACGCTCGAGAAAATAACCGGGGCCAGGTCGGACGCCGGCTAGTAGCACAGGCTTCAGCCTGTGCACAGGTAATGGATTCGCATGGATTGCACAGCCAAGGGTGGCTGTGCCACGAGGCCGTTAAGAAATCGTCCTTTGTTGTCATCCCGAGCGCAGCGCGTTTTGTGCGTCCCGGATGGGTTCGCGGGACGAGGGATCTGCTTTTCGCGGAGGTTATGTAGGGGCGGGGCTTTAGCCCCGCCCGCGTCTTTTCGCCGTTTGGCAAGAGGAGCAAGCGTTGGCAATGTTTAGTTTAAAAGGCAAAGTGGCGCTGGTGACCGGCGCATCGCAGGGCATTGGCCGGGAAACCGCGCTGGCGCTGGCGGAGGCCGGCGCGAAGGTAGCGGTTGCGGCGCGCAACGAAGAAAAACTGGCGGCGCTGGTTGCAGAGATTGTGGCGGCGGGCGGCGAAGCGCTGGCCGTGAAAATGGATGTGGCCGAAGCGGAGCAGGTCAAAGCGGGATTCAAGCAGGTCATCGAGAAATTTGGGCGGCTGGATATTCTTGTAAATAACGCGGCGATTACCCGCGACGGCCTGGCCATGCGCATGAAGGCGGAAGATTGGGACGCGGTGATTCGCACCAATCTGACCGGCGCGCACCTGTGTATTCAACAGGCGTTGCCTATCATGATGCGCGCGCACGCTGGGCGGATTATTAATATCGCGTCGGTGGTGGCGCAGATGGGCAACGCCGGGCAGGCGAATTATGTGGCCGCGAAAGCCGGATTGATCGGATTGACCAAAGCCATTGCCATGGAGATTTCTTCGCGCAATGTCACGGTGAACGCGGTAGCCCCGGGATTCATCGAAACGCCGATGACCGATGTGCTCCCGGATAAGGTGAAAGAAGATTTGAAAACGAAGATTCCCCTGGGCCGCATGGGCTCGCCGCGCGAGGTGGCCGCGGCCATCGTGTTTTTGGCCAGCGATGAGGCGGGCTACATTACCGGGCACGTTTTGGATGTAAATGGTGGGATGTATTTGTCTTGATGGAAGATTACAGTCAAGCTTGGGAAGGGTATAGGCGGCGACGAAATCGATCCATCGTTGTTCTGTTATCGATCTTTCCGGCGATGATGCTAGTTGGATGGATTTCCAGATTTGTGCACAACCGGGATGCAATGTCTTGGGTCGACGGGATCTTAATACTTTGTTGGGTTTTCGCGACGAGCATTACGTCCCGCCAGTCCCAATACTGCCCGTGCCCTCGTTGTGGGAAGCAGTTCGATTCCAAATGGTGGTATCACCATGGGATGGCATTTGCTCGGCGATGCGTACACTGCGGGCTCCCGAAATACGCCAACGATGACAGCACCAAAAGTTGACCTTGCGGGATAGCGTGTCTAGAATGGGCAGGTTGCCTAGGAACCGGTAAAGTGGCTGGGAGGCGGGTGTTCTTCCGCCTGGCAGTAACGGCGCAGATTTTGAGTAAGACATAGCGATAGCAGATCGCGGAGGATACGGAATGGCCAGCGTGGAAGAACGCGTAAAACAGATTATCGTCGAGCAGCTCGGCGTGGACGAAGCGGAAGTCACGTCAACGGCGTCGTTTGTGGACGATCTTGGCGCGGATTCGCTCGACCAGGTGGAATTAGTGATGGCGTTTGAAGAAGCCTTCGGGATCGAAGTTCCCGACGAGGACGCCGAGAAGATGGCGACCGTGAAAGACGCTGTCGAGTATATCGAGAAGCACGCCAAGGGAAGCAAGTAGCCCCCCGGCTCACACCGCATCAGGGAGCAATCGAGAGTTGACTCGCAGGGTTGTCGTTACAGGGGTCGGATTAGTCTGCGCGCTGGGCATCGGCACCGAGGAAAGCTGGAAGAACCTCGTGGCCGGGCAAAGCGGTGTGGGCAGGATCACGCATTTTGATACCACCGGATTCGACTGCAAGATCGCGGGAGAAGTGAAAAACTTCGACCCCTTCCGGTGGATCGAAAAAAAAGAACTGAAAAAAATGGGGCGATTTATCCAGATCGCCCTGGCCGGCGCCGATTTCGCCGTGAAGATGGCGGAATGGACGCGGGAACAATCCGACCTGGACGAAGTGGGCGTCTACATTTCCTCGGGCATCGGCGGCTTCGACATCATCGAGCGCGAGCACATCAAGCTGATGCAGGGCGGGCCGGGCAGAATTTCTCCTTTTTTTATTCCTTCCGCAATCGTGAACCTCGCTTCCGGACATGTTTCCATCCGCTACGGCGCGCGCGGACCGAATTCCGCGACCGCCACGGCGTGCTCCGCTTCGGCGCACGCCATTGGCGACTCCTTCAAGATTATCGAGCGCGGCGCGGCGGAGATGATGATCTGCGGCGGAACGGAAGCGACCATTACGCCGATGGGCGTGGGCGGATTTGCGGCCATGAAAGCGCTTTCCACGCGGAACGATAATCCCTCGCACGCGAGCCGCCCTTTCGATACCGGCCGCGATGGGTTTGTGGTGGGCGAGGGCGCGGGGATCTTAATTCTGGAGTCGCTGGAACACGCGCAAAAGCGCAATGCGCCGATCTTCGCGGAGATTGTCGGTTACGGAATGTCCGGCGACGCGTATCACATCACACAGCCCGCGGAAAACGGCGACGGCGCGTATCGCGTGATGAAGGCGGCGATGAAGGATGCCAAGCTGACGCCCAACGACATTGGCTACGTAAACGCGCACGGAACTTCCACGCCGCTCGGCGATGTGATCGAGACGCGCGCCCTGAAGAGGGCGTTTGGCGAGCGCGCCAAGAAAATACCCATCAGCTCGACGAAGTCCATGACCGGACATTTGCTCGGCGGCGCGGGCGGATTGGAAGCAGGCATCAGCGTGCTGGCGCTGCGCGACCAGATACTGCCGCCGACGATCAACCTGGAAACGCCGGACCCGGAATGCGATCTGGATTATGTGCCGAACGTGGCGCGCAAGGCTTCCGTGGAATATGCGCTGTCGAATTCGTTTGGATTTGGCGGCACGAACGCCGCGTTGATTTTTAAGCGCTGGTCCGGCAAGTGACACGCTTTCTCCAGCGCGTGTCATCCTGAGCGAAGCGAAGGATCTCAACTTGCGCGTGGCTCGGCGCCTGAGTCCATGCGGAAATCGCCCTAAATAGGAAACCTCTCTTGAACATCATCGTGTGCATCAAACAGGTTCCGGCAAAAGACGCGCCACTGGCGGTTGCCGGAAACTGGATTAAAGAGTCCGACATCGGATTTGAGATGAACGAACCGGACAGTTACGCCCTGGAAGAGGCGCTGCGGTTGAAGGAGAAGCACGGCGGGGAAGTGATTGTAGTGTCGCTGGGGCCGGAGCGCGTGAAGCAGACCATCAAAGAAGCACTGGCCAAGGGCGCGGACCGGGCGATTCACATCGCGGATGACAATTTTGCGCAACTCGACCCGCTGGGCACCGCGAAGGTTCTGGCGGCGGCCATCGCCAAGGAAAAATACGATCTGGTGCTGACGGGTTTGCAAAGCGACGACCATGGCTTCGGGCAGACCGGCGTGCTGCTGGCGGCGCTGCAGAATTTGCCGCACGCCACGATCATCATGCAGATAGAAGTCGCCGATGGAAAAATGAAGTTGAAGAGGGAATTGGAAGCAGGCTGGTTTCAATGGCTAGAGTGCCCGCTGCCGGCGGTGCTTTCCATTCAATCGGGCATTAACAAAGTGCGCTACGCGACGCTGAAGGGCATCATGGCGGCCAAGAAAAAAGAGATTGCCACCATCACGCGAGAGTCGCTCGGCGTGACCATGGAAGCCACGCAGAAGATCGAAAGAATTTATGTGCCGGTGAAGACCAAAAAAACCGAATATCTGACGGGCACGCCGAAGGAAGTGGCGGCGAAGCTGGTGGAGAAGTTGAAGTTTGAGGCGCGAGTGATCTAGGGCTACTCCTACGCTTGTCATTCTGAGGCGAACCATGAAGATTCTGGTGATTACCGAACAGCGGCAAGGGAAATGGAACAACACTAGTTTTGAGACGCTGGCGGCGGCGCAGCAGATTGCCGCGGATTCCTCAAGCACGGTGAGCGCGCTGGTGATCGGCAAGGGCGTGGCGGCGTTTGCCGATACGCTTGCGGCGAAAAATGTTGCCGAAGTGCTGCTGGTCGAGCATGACCTGCTCGAGGCCTACACACCAGATGGTTATTGCGCGGCGCTCTCGCAGGTAATTGCGGCCGCGAGGCCGGATTTGATTTTGTTTCCGCACACATATCAAGTACGCGACTTTGCGCCAAAACTTGCGGCCATGCTGGGCAAGGGCATGATCGGCGATTGTATCGGCTACCGCAGTGAAGGTGGAAAACTGGTTTTCGTGCGCCAGATGTTCCAGGGCAAGACGGTTGCGGATGTGACGTTTGCGGGAAGCGCGCCGTGGTTTGCGTCGTTTCAGTCCGGCGCGTTTCGCGCGGACTTGCTGGCGGCGCATCCTTCCGGCAAGGCGCCGGTGAATGCCGTGACTGTAAAGTTGAGCGCAGAGCAAATTCGCACCAAGCCGCTGGATTTATTTAAGGAAGCAAAGTCGGCCGTCGATTTGACACAGGCGCCGCTCATCGTGGCCATCGGGCGCGGTATCAAAGCGCCGGAAAATATTTCGTTGGCCGAAGCGCTGGCGAAAGCTCTGGGCGGAGAGATTGCCGCGTCGCGGCCGATTTGCGATGAGGGCTGGTTGCCGATGGAAAGGCAGATCGGCAGCTCCGGGCAAACGGTTGCGCCGAAACTTTATTTGGCGCTGGGCATCAGCGGCGCAATCCAACACGTCGTGGGGATGAAGGGCGCGCGGACGATTGTGGCCATCAACAAGGATGCCAACGCCCCGATTTTTGAGATTGCCGATTACGGCGTGGTCGGCGACATCTTTGAAATCATGCCCGCGCTCACCGAAGCGCTCGAAAAAGCGAGATCGGCGTAAATGTCCGCTGAAGCCGTGGTTTGGCGTATACTTTCGTTGACGCCGTGACCCTTGAAAACTACAAGACGATTCTTTACCGCCAGGAAGATGGCTCCTGGGTGGCTGAGATCCCCGCCATTCCCGGTTGCTATGCCCTCATGGAAACGCGTGAAGCGGCACTCGCCGAATTGACCAACGTTTTCAAGATGATCGATGACGAGTACCGTGCAAAAAGTCAGAAACTTCCTACCGACACTACAGAGATTGTAAATGCCTAGCGCCGCGGCGCGCGATTTTCAGCGCGTCGCCGGGCTCCTTGGATTTGTTTTCATAAGGCAGCCGGGCAGCCACGAACGCTGGAACCATCCGGACGGTCGTGCTCTGACAATTCCTGTCCACGGCGGCCGGGAGATCGGCCCGCCACTCTTCTATAAGATTCTTCGTCAATTGGGAGTTTCTCTCGATGAATTTGAGGAACTGCGCTAAACGAGCAGTCTGCCGAGGTTGTCTAGTAAAATCTGCAATGGTAAAGCTATGACCGTGCAACGCGAACGACTGGAAGCGGACGTACTGATTGTCGGCGCGGGGCCGGCGGGGCTGGCTTGCGCGCTGCATCTTGCGAATCTAATCAAGAAGCACAATGAAGCCGGCGGGAAGCCTGCGCTTTCGGCCGAGAACATTTATGTTCTGGAAAAAGGCCGGGAGATTGGAGCGCACCAGCTTTCCGGCGCGATCATGAATCCGCGGGCGCTGGCGGAGCTGGTGCCGGATTTTGAAAAGAATGCGCCGCTGGATACTCTGGTGACGGACGATGCGGCGTTGCTTTTCACGCAGGGCTCATCCTTCCGCTTTCCGATCACGCCGCCCCCTTTCAAGAACAAGGGAAATTACGTCGTTTCGCTGAGCAAACTTGTGAAGTGGCTCGGCGGACTGGTGGAAGCGGCGGGCGTGAATCTGTTCACGCAGTTTGCCGGAGCGTCACTCATCTTTTCCAATGGCGGCCGCGAACCGGACGGCGAGAACGACGGCATTGCCGGGGTCATCACCGAAGACAAGGGCCTCGACAAAAACGGAAAACCCAAAGACAACTACACGCCGGGCTACGAACTGCGCGCGAAGGTAACGGTGCTGGCCGAGGGAACCCGCGGGTCGCTGACCAAACAGTTGGTCGCAAAAAAGAGACTCGACAACATCAATCCGCAAAGTTACGGAATCGGAATCAAGGAATTGTGGGACGTGCAGCCCGGAAAAATTCAACCGGGCTACGTTGCGCACACGCTGGGCTGGCCGGTTTCTATGGACATGTACGGCGGAGGATGGATTTACGGGCTTTCCGATAACCGCGTGTCCATCGGGCTGGTGCTGGCGCTGGAATACGCGGATCCACAATTCGATCCGCACGCGGCGTTTCAAACCTGGAAGACGCATCCATTTCTGAAAAAGATTCTTGATGGCGGAAGCCTGGTGCGCTACGGCGCAAAGTCCTTGCCCTATGGCGGCTGGTACGCCATGCCGCGGACTTACGTGGATGGCGCGTTGATTATCGGCGATTCCGGGAGCTTTCTGGATTCGCAGCGGCTGAAGGGCATCCACCTGGCGATGAAGAGCGGGATGCTGGCGGCGGAAACGATTTTCGAGGCATTGAAAGCAGGAGATACTTCGGCGAAAACGCTGAGCGCGTTTCCAAAGAAGATCGAACAGAGCTATATCAAAAAAGAGCTGTGGCAGGTGCGCAATTTTCACCAGTCGTTCCAGCACGGGATGCTTGCAGGATTTTTTCATACGGGATTGCAGTTCGTCACCGGAGGGCGCGGGCTGATCGATCCGATGCGCGCGCATGCGGGGCATGAAGCGTACAAGAAGATCGATGGGCGGCCAGCTCCTGAAAGATTCAAGGGCGATGGCAAGCTGACGTTTGACCGGCTGACGGACGTGTATCACTCCGGGACGCGGCATGAAGAGGATCAGCCATGCCATTTGGTGGTGAGCGATCTGAATATTTGCGCGACGAAGTGCGTGGTGGAATACGGCAATCCCTGCCAGTACTTTTGCCCGGCGGCGGTGTATGAGATGGCGAAGGAAGCCAGCGGCGCCGTGAAGCTGAAGATCAGCGCCGCGAATTGCGTGCACTGCAAAACGTGCGATATCGCCGACCCCTACCAGATTATCGATTGGGTGGTGCCGGAGGGGGGTGGTGGACCCAACTACGAGGGAATGTAGATGGGCCGGAGTTTCAGGGGCGCGCTTCGCAAGGCTCAGGGTAAAGCGGCGGGCCGAATTACGGGGGGATGTAGAGAGTGAAGCAGTACTCAGTTTTCAGTGCCTAGTTGGGAGCATGTGGTCTCGCAACGGGTACGATTGAGCGCCTTGGAAGTCCGCAAGAACGGCGCTGATCTTGAGCGGGTTTGTGGTACCGGCCGAAACGCGAGTCTGAACAAGGTGCTGAAAAACTCCCATTCGTGTCATTCCGAGGCGCCGGAGGCGACGAGGAATCTGCTTTTTCTTGGCTTTTTCGGGAAAAGCAGATCCCTCGCGGCGCTCGGGATGACAGTAAGCGGGCTTTTTCCGCAGCCTGTGAAGACCCGCCACTATTGGGCTCCCGCAGTGCTCGGGGGGCCAGTCTCGTTTGGAGCTCGAACGTGATGGTACCCCCCTATTTTTGTAAGTGTGGAATCTAAAGGACTTAAGTTTCTTGTAAGTGTTGTGGAATGAACACTTACGGAATGGTCTGCAAGTGTAGATTCTAAATGACTTAGACGTTAACATAATTACGGGGATTGAGTTCTAGATTCACAGCAAATGCCTGGAGGGTGGGGTTCCCGGTTAAGACCGGGACGCAAACAACGCGAAGCTTGCCACACTCCAAATGCAAGTATACCCAAGGGTAGAGTACTCCAAAAGGTACGGCTTGTCCAGAAAAATGTCGCGGCGCTGCTAGGGCAGGAGGCCGTAAACAGTTAAGGTTGTTTGACCACCGACGTAGACCTTGCCATTGGCAACGGTGGGCACAGAGAATTTGACGGCGGCACCGCCGCTATCGCGGCCACCGGCAGCTTGCGTGCTGTTGTAGAGCATGTTGGAAAGATTCGTGGCGTCGTAGCCGTAGAGGACCTGACCCGTGGTCGAGCTCCGGTTGCCGTTGTCCAAAGCCCAGAGGATACCGTTTGTGTTGCCACTAGAGGAAACCGACGGTGTCGGCCCGGAGAATCCGAATATTTGCGCACTCTGCGAAGTGGGGCTCGTCGAAATAAGTCCAGAATTGCTCGCGTTGAAGGAGAATGCTCGCAACGGATCACTCGAGGAATTTCCGTCCTGCGCCGCTCCAAAGTAAAGATTCCCGTTCCAATAGGCAGGAGAGCCCCACATCCCGCCGGGGATTTGTCCGGAAACCTGTTGGACGACGTTGTTCGAGCCGCTGTTGAAGCCGCCCAGCGAAGTGCGGTCAGCGAGGAAGATTCGCCCATCTTTTCCTGCCTGGAGAAGCAACTGCGTATGCGCGCCACTTGGGAGATCGGGCAGTAGCAACAAGCCCCCCGAGCCCAAGTCAGTGTCATTCCCCTCTAAAGTTAACTGATCGAGAGGTGTGAAGGAGCTGAGGACCGGAAACGTGCCTGCGGCGGGCGGGCCGAGTTTCACGATGCTGTCACCGTAGGAAGTACCGCCGGTGTTTGCATCGAATGTGCCGTTTCCGGTTGAGAAGTAGAGGTTGCCGCTGGCGTCCACCGCGGGTCCATTGCCGGACATCCATATGCCCGAGAGAACGCCGTTTGGAGCAACGGCATAAACAGCTTCTCTTGCAAGTGTCCCCGCGTTGTAGGAAATAACCCAGCCGTGATACTGAAAGCGATCGCAGTGGGATGCCCAGCTGACAATGACGTGTCCGGTCTCGAGCAGAAGAGCAGGACGCTGCGCGTTGATCTTGTTGTCAAAGCTGAGCATGCCTCCGCTGCTACCGCCTCCCGTGCCAGATACAGTTGCGGCGACGTCCATGGGCCCGCTGAATTTCTCAGATCCGGTCAGGATATTCAGGGCATGCAAGCGCTGATGAAATACCGTGCCCGCCGTGTTCTTGGTTTTTGTGACGAGATATAGCGTACCTGTCGCTGGGTCGATCACCGGCGTGCCGGTGATGCCAATGTCGGGAGCGAGATCGCCGCAGCTCATATCACTGCTGGTCACGGACAATTCTCCGGCAGGAATGAGGCTGTTCACGCCGTTCGCGCCCGTCTTCCAAAGGGTCGTGCAGGGATTGGCATCCGCGTCGAACGCGTAAAGGGTGTCGCGTTCCGTGGCGACGAAAACCACGTTGTGGGGCGCGCCGCCGACCATTAGATTCGCTACCCACAATGGTTGGGCGTAGATGGCGGCGTCCACGGTGCAAGAAAAACGTTTGCCAAAGGTTGTGGTGTTCACTGTGGAGGTCGTTAGGGCGTATTCCTTGGTATTTGCGCCAGTTCTCGAGATGTCGTTGTGATAGGTGAAGACGCCAGCGAGGTCGGTGACAGCGAGGGTCGCGGAGGCACTCTTGGTGATATCGGCAATGCTGGTCGCGGTGATGGTGTGCGTTCCCCCGGTCGGGGGCGGCGTGTACTTACCGCTGGCATCGATTGTCCCCACGGTGGAGTTGCCATTCGGAATGCTGTCCACATCCCAGTTGACGTTCATGTTGCTGGTACTCGTAACACTGACAGAAAAGGTTTGCGTCTGGCCGGTGGTAATCGCCGCGCGCTTGGGGCTGACCGAGACGCTCATCGTCGGGGGCGGGGCAGAATAGGATCCGCCGCAGCCAGAGAGGAGCAGGGCGGAAGACAAGCCAAGAATCGCCAGTCGAACAGGGCCGCGCGATAAAGGGGTGGCCGCAGCGTTCCTCACGTGAATGACCTCCCATTGATTCTCTTCGCGAGCATCCATCGGCAGCCCGCGCTTTTCCCTGATTGCTGAAGCGAGTTTGCTTAAGAAAAAGTATCACGAAGGGGAAGCTCCAGGAAGGTGAAGAAAGAGAAAAGCAGATCCCTCCGTCCCGTAAACCCATCCGGGACGCCCCGACAGGAGCCGGGGTAAACGCCCAACGCGCTGCGCGGCCGGCGCTCGCCTTTGCGAGCGGAGGAAGAAGTCGGCCGCTCCGGTCCCTTCGACTGCGCTCAGGGCAAGCGGGATGACAATGCAGGGGGGCGTTCAGCAAGGAACGCGGGGCGAGAGGATCAGGAACTGCGGCTCCAGAGGCTGCGGAAGAAGGTACGGACGCGGTCAACCATGGAGTCATTCGGATTTTTCGCTGGAGTAGCGGGCTTGTTTTGTTGCGCGGCAGCGGGATTCGGCGTGGGAGCGATGTTCTGCGCGACGAGGGCCTCGCCTTCGACGCGGCCTTGAAAAATGAGTGTGGGGCGCACGCGGACGCGGCGAACCAAAATAATCATGTTGGGATCCGGTTCAGGCTGCACTCTTGCCGAGGCATCGAAGCGCAGCGGCGGCATGAAGACCTGATAGATGGGTTCCTCTTTTACCTCGGGCACCTCAGGCGTCTCGGGTTTTCTGGCTGTTGGAGACGGCGCGGGAGCCTTTTTGCTTTCCGCCGATTTCCCGCGGGCGTCGCCGGCGGAGGCGAGCAGGCTCACTTCCGGCGCGGGAGGAACGGCTTTTACGATTTGCAGCTCGCAGGAGCAGCGGCTGGCGCTGGTGCGGAGTCCATCGAGCTGCCCGTTGTTGAGCAACACGTCGCCGCCTTGCGGTACTATGACGCTTTGTCCGGTGAGCTGCTGTTCGATGCGCACGGCGCCGCGATTCGCGCGGATGCACATCGCGCCTGCGGCATCGAGTCCGACGAGGGTGTCTTGCGGGCCATCGCCGATGGCGATGGGCTTGGCTTGAATCTGCGGGGTGTAGACGGTGAGAGCCAGGTCACCCTCGATGCGGGCATGAATAATGCCGGTGTCGAGGGCCACGGTCAGCGCGCCACCGGATTTCAACACGGAGAGATGCGCGGGACCACAGATGGAAATTTGGCCGCCTTCGACGAGGTCAATGCGGGCGCTGCCGGATTTGACACGCACGTCGCTTCCGCTGCGGAGAAGCGTTTGCACCTGTCCGTCCACCACTTGCACGCTCATGGGACCGGAGACCGCGATGGCTGGGCCTTCGATGGCTCCAATAATTTCCCCGGGTGGATCATCGGGGCGCGCCGCGGCGGCCAGCAGAGACGCGGCGATGAGCATGGCCGCGAACGCCAAGAGGGCGCAAGGCGAAAGGCGAAGTTTGAGCCGAAGCGTCATGCTGGTCTTACCGCACTCCAAAAAGCTCCTCTATACTATACGGCGACCGCTTCGCGGTCGCATCTGAATCGACCGTCCCGCCAAGGCCGGGATCTTCGACTTTGCGGCGACACGGGAAGAAGATGGCGCCACAGCGCCACGGGTGGGCAGCCACGAGCTTATCGAAACAGAGCGGAGAAGAAAACATCGGCGCGCATTATGACACGCGGCTGCCGGAGTTGCCGTGGTCACGGCGCATGCAGATTCCATTTATTGCGGCGGCGGTTTACAGCGTGATCCGGATGCTGGGGCCAACGCTGCGCTTCGAGGTGCTGGGCTGGCAGCACGCCGAGCGCGTGCACGCATCGAAGAAACGCATCATCTGGGCGTTTTGGCATCGCGTGATTATTCCGATCGTGTGGTGGGCGCGGAACCGGGGAATCGTGATCATGAATACCACGGCGTTTGACGGGCAGTGGACGCGCAAGGTAATCGAATGGCTGGGATTTGGGACGGCACAAGGAAGCTCGTCGCGCGGCGGATTGCGCGGGCTGGCGGTGATGGCGAGGCGGCTGGAAGAAGGACTTGATTGCGGTTTCACAATTGATGGGCCGCGCGGGCCGCGCTATGTGGCCAAGCCGGGACCGGTGATGCTGGCTCGCAAAACAGGGTGTCCGGTGCAGGTGTTTCACATTGGGGTGGATCGCGGGAAGACTTTCGAGAAGACCTGGGACCGTTTTTTGCTGCCGATGCCGTTCGCGCGGGCGGTGATTTTGTTTGCGCCGCCGATTTACGTGCCGAGAGATGCGAATGCAGAAATGATGGAAGCGAAACACGCAGAGATGCAGAAAGAGCTTGAGAGAGTAAGAGATATTGCAGAGGGCTGGTTTGCGCTGAGTGAAGCCGAGCGAAACCAAGTTCGCTCTGCGTTTGGGAGTTAGAAGCCATCTCAACTCTCTGGTCTATGCCAACAACCAAGAGTAGTGCTGTCATTCTGAGGGTTCGACAAAGTCGAACTCCAAGAATCTCAACCTAATGTTTGCGCTGAGGTGTGGATCAGATGAGATCCTTCGGAGCGCAAACGTCGCGCCCCTCAGGATGACAACAGTTTTGGGTTGGATATTGCACCGGATACTTGTGAGAAATCCGGGTTAGGTGCCGGAGCGTTCGCCGAGCTTGACCGTGATGTCCATTTTCTTGCCGCCACGGTAGATGGATACGGTGGCGGAGTCGCCGGGACGTTTGCGATTTAGGAAAATGTTGACGTCGAATTGAGTGGCGATTTTTTCGCCGTCGATGGCGACGATGATGTCTCCGCCGAGCATGATGCGGCCCATGCTGCCTTGCGCGGCGCGATCCCCGCCGTGAATACCAGCCGCTGCCGCAGGTCCTCCGCGCGTGACCTGCTCCACAAGCAAGCCTTCTTGCACGGGAAGGCCCAGCGCTTCGGCGAGTCCCCCGGCGACGGAAAGAGTTTCCACGCCCAGATAAGCGCGGTGAACACGGCCTTCGGTCATCAGGTCGTGCGCGATCAACTTTGCGGTGTTGATGGGAATGGCGAAGCCGATGCCCGCGGTGGTGCCGCTGGGGGTGTAGATGGCGGAGTTGATGCCGATCACTTCGCCGCGGGAATTGATAAGCGGGCCGCCGGAATTGCCGCGATTGATGGCGGCATCGGTCTGAATGGCTCCGTCAATGAAGCTGGTCTGGCTGGTCTGCACGGTGCGGCCGAGCGCGCTGACGACGCCGGTGGTGAGCGTCGATTGGAAACCAAAGGGGTTGCCGATGGCGAGAACTTTTTGTCCCACCTGCAGCGCTCCGGAATCGCCAAGCGGCAGAGCGGTGAGCTTCTTTCCCTTCGGATCGATTTTGACGAGGGCGACATCATTGCGCGGATCGGCGCCGATGACTTTGGCGGGATACCGGGACTTGTCGCCGAGCACAACCTCGATGGACTGGGCTTCCTGGACGACGTGGAAATTGGTGAGGATGTAGCCGTTGGCATCGATGATGAAGCCGGAGCCCGCGCCTTCGACGGGGACGGGGTCCATGAAGAAATCGTACTCGGTGGCTTTGGTGAGAATGTTGGCGACCGCGGGCGAGGCCTGGCGATAAATGCGCACGTTGATGGATTCGTCGTCGGTGAGCGCGGCGTCGCGCTGCGCGACATTCGATGCGGAGCTTGCGCCGGCTGCGCCGAGCGGCAACGCCTCCACCTTTTCCGGCTGGCGCGGGCCGAAGCGCGCGCCGGCCCAGTAGACGCCGAGGAGCAGCACGAGGGCAACGATAATCAAGCGGGCACGATTGAATGATGGCGGTGCGCTCATTTGCGATGTTCCTCCGAATCCTCTCGGTGTCACCATTATAAGGAAAAACTTGCGAAAGTTCATGTTGATGAAGCGGAGGGACGCCGGAGCCTGGCGGCGAGAGCTTCCACTTGGTGGCGGGTCTCCTCGAGTGTGCCGGAGCAGTCAATCGTTTCCATGCTCATGGTGACCGCGAAGCGGTCAACGCTCTTGGTGCCCGCGAAGCGGTCAACGGCGAGGCGGAGTTTTTCCGCTAGGGGGAGTTGCGCGGCGATGCGCTGGCGGGCGTCGGATTCGCTCATGCCGCGAGCCAGGAGGCGCTCGAGTTGCTGCTCCGGAGTGCACCAGGCAACGACCAAGCCATCGAGTTTCTGGTGCAAACCAGCTTCGATAAGGAGCGCGGCTTCGACGATGGCGGCGTCGCGCGTGCCGCTGCGCTGCCACTCGTCGAATTGGCGAAAGATTATTTCCGCCACGCGCGGGTGAATAATGGCGTTGAGGCGGTCCAGCTTGGCGCGATCGGCGAAAACGATGGCGGCGAGTTTGGCGCGGTCGATGCGGCCGGTGGCATCGGCGATGGCGGGGCCAAACTCGGCGATGACTTCCTCGTGGGCCGGATGGCCGGGTTCGATGAGTTTGTGGGCCATGGAATCGGCGTCGAGCACGGGAAAGCCCATTTCTCGCAGCATGGCGGCGACGGCGCTTTTGCCGCTGCCGATTCCACCGGTCAAGCCAATGCGGAGCATGCGTTCGGCTACCTCGCCACTGCCGCTGGTGGCTTGCCGGACAAATCCGGCGGCGCCTTACCGGCGCCGGACCCGCGACGGAGGCGCGCGGCTTTGACGGTGTTGCTCATGAGCATGGTGATGGTCATGGGGCCGACACCGCCGGGAACGGGCGTGAGCGCTCCGGCAGTGTTGACGGCATCGGGGTGGACATCGCCGACCAGGGCGGCACCTTTCGCGCGGAATTTTTCAAGGCGTTCGGGGAAATTCTTAAACAGGCGCGCGGCTTCGGCTGCGTCCGTGACGCGGTTGGTGCCCACGTCGATGACGGCGGCGCCGGACTTGATCCATCCGGCTTCGACGAAGCCGGCCTTGCCCATGGCCGCGACGATGATATCGGCACGACGAAGGGTATCGGGAAGGTCGCGCGTTTTCGAGTGGCAGATGGTCACCGTGGCGTTGGCGTGCATGAGGAGGAGGGCCATGGGCTTGCCGACGATGTCGCTGCGGCCGAGGACTACGGCGTTGGCGCCTTCGATCTGGATATTGTTACGGCGGAGAATTTCCATGCAGCCCGCGGGGGTGCAAGCGACCAGACCGGGGCGGCCGCTCACGAGCCGGCCCAGGCTGACGGGATGGAAACCGTCGACGTCTTTGGCGGGATCCACGGCTTCGAGGACACGCTTGGTGTCCACCTGCTTCGGCAAGGGGAGCTGGATGAGGATGCCGTCCACATAGTTGTCGCGATTGAGATCGCCGACGAGTTGCAGCAATTCACCGGTGGAGATGGTAGCGGGCGGAGTATGCATCCAGTTGGCGATGCCAAGCTGTTCGCAGGCGGCGATTTTGTTCTTCACGTAGATTTGCGAAGCGGGGTTTTCACCGACCAGGACGGCGGCGAGCCCCGGGCGAAAGTCTTCGCCTGCCAACCGGCGGACTTCCTCTTTCAGCTCAGCAAAAATCTCGTCACGGATTTTGATGCCGTCGAGGATGCGTGCGGTCATTGCAAAATCATAGCACAGCGCATTCCG
>JBGOTL010000026.1:0-36237 GCA_041476465.1 Candidatus Acidiferrum sp.
CCGCTGCCGTTCGTCCCGCCTCGATCTGCCTCAATGCACCAATCATCTCTACTTCGCTATACTTCCGCTTCGACATAGTTCCCCCTCTCCGCGAATCCGAAATCATATACACTTCTGCGCAGAATGAGGGGAGCAGGTCAAAGCCTGCGCGGGCACGAATCATACCCAATTGGGCATTAAATCTTAACCATCCAAGGTTATTCGATGCAAGACAGCCAACCTTCCCAGGCTTGCCGGGCCTCTAACCCAAATGCTAGACTGCCTCAGCTATTGCTAGGTCGCCACTTGCTGGTCGAGGCCTCGGAGAATTCATGCGCCGTCTGGGAAGTCTATTCTTGTGTGTGGGCCTTGGGGTGCTCGCCGCGGGCTGTCCCAAGGGCCAAACGGAATTCAAAGAGGCGAAAAAGGCAGAGAGCCTGCAGGACTTCGACGCGGCCTATGAATACTACCTGAAGGCCTTGAAGGCCGACCCCTACAACGCGAACTTCAAGATCAAGCTCAATCAAGCGCGTTTCGAGGCCTCGCAGAATCACGTCAAACAAGGACTCAAGTTGCGCGAAAAGGGCGACCTGCAAGGCGCGGTATCCGAATTACAGCGAGCGCAGGTGATTGATCCCTCCAGCCCCATCGCGGAGCAAGAACTTCGCAAGACATTGGAAATGATCGCGGAGAAAAATCGGGCGGCCGACGCCGCCAGCGAACCACAAGCCGATGCCAATGAGCCGGTGCTGGCCTCGATGCCTCCGGAAATCAAACCCCTTTCGCGCGCCCCCATTAATTTGAAGATGTCGAATGACGCAAAAATGGTCTTTGATACGATCGCGAAGCTCGCGGGCCTCACGGTCATTTATGACCCGGACTTCCCTGCCCGGCGCATTACAACAGAACTGAATAACGTCACCCTAGAGCAGGCCCTGGACATCGTTTCGCTGGAGAGCAAGGCCTTCTGGAAGCCGGTTACGGAAAACATAATTTTCGTGATCCCGGACCAGGCTGCGAAGCGCCGCGACTACGAGGAGCAGGTGGTTAGGACCTTTTACCTGAGCAATACCGTCCAGGCCCAGGACCTTACAGAAATCGTGACCGGCCTTCGCCAGTTGCTGGATCTCAAGCGCCTTCAGCAGGTCAACTCTCAGAACGCCATCATTATCCGCGATACACCCGACAAACTCGCGCTGGCCGAGAAAGTCATCCGTGATATTGACAAGGCCAAGCCGGAAGTCATCATTCAAGTAGAAGTTCTACAGGCACGTACCGATCGTCTTCGTGACTTGGGCGTTTTGCCGATGCAGTCCGCGTCCATTAGCGTGAACCCGGCTACCGGCGCGGCAGCTGCTGGCGGAGCAGCCGCGAGCAGTGGAATCACTCTAGACACGCTCCGGCATCTGACAAATAAAGATTACAGTTTCACAGCGCCCAGCATAACGCTCAATGCCGTCATGAACGACACCTATACCAAAATCATTCAAAACCCGGAAATTCGCGCCATCGATGGCCAGCCGGCCAAGCTGAAAATTGGTGATCGAATTCCGGTGGCGACAGGCAGCTTCCAGGCTGGCGTAGGCGTCGGTGCTGCCGGAGTGAATCCGCTCGTTAACACGCAATTCCAGTACATCGACACCGGCGTGCAAGTGGACATCACGCCACGCATACACCCGAATCATGAAGTCAGCATGAAGGTAGTCATCGAGGTATCGTCGGTTACCGGCAAGTCTGTGATCGGGGGTATTGAGCAGCCCATCATCAGCCAGCGCAAGATCGAACACGACATCCGCCTGAAGGAGGGCGAAGTCAACATCCTCGGCGGGCTGTTCGACAGGGCGGAAACGAGAACGCTGAAAGGCTGGCCCGGCCTGTCTAAGATCCCTTTGTTGCGTTATTTGTTCTCAGACGAAAATGTCGAGCACCAGGAGAACGAAGTCTTGATCGTGCTGACACCTCGCATCGTGCGGATGCCGGATTGGACGAAAGCCAATCTGAGGTCTCTGTACTCCGGCTCCGAAACGAATGTCCAGGTGAAACGCGAGAGCGATATTCGCGTGCCTTCGGCCAATCCTCCAACTCCACCGGCATCTAAGCCGGCAGCGCCGATGGAAGCTTCGTCCAATCCCGCTCCTAACTCTTCGGCGAATCCACTGCAAAGTGGGCAGGGCCCGCGGTTGCACTTTGAGCCGCAAGGTCTGAGCCTGAAAGCGGGCCAGACAGCCACGCTGGGTATCGTCGTGGATAATGTCACCGACCTTTATTCGATTCCCATGCTGCTGCAGTACAACCCCGCGGTCATCAGCGTGGAAGAGGTGCAACATGGCGGATTTCTCTCCGGCGGCACACAGGAAATCGCCATCGTACAGCGCGTGGACAAGGAACATGGCCAGGCGATTATCTCCGCCACGCGGCAGCCCAATACACCCGGAGTGAACGGCACCGGCACTTTGCTCGGCATCGTCATCAAAGCGCTTGCGCCTGGCACATCAAGTCTTTCCATCGTGCAGGTCAACGCAAAGGATTCGCAGCAGAAGCCGATTCCACTGGTCACTAGCGAGGCTACGCTGCAGGTTCAGCCGTAGTCCAATCCTGAGACTTCCATGTCGGTCAACTCTCGCCATTTCCGGCGGCTCGCTCCTCAGACAGGCATGACGCTGCTCGAATTGATCATTGCTGCCGCCATTCTTCTGATTCTTTCTTCGGCGGCGATTCCCATCGCGCGCTATACCATCATTCGGCAGAAAGAAAGAGATTTGCGAGTCGCGTTGCGCGACATGCGCACGGCCATAGACAAATACAAGGACCTGGCGGACCGAAATTTGGTGCGTGTGGAAGTCGGCAGCGAGGGCTATCCACCGGATCTGGATACTCTGGTCAAAGGCATAAAGCTCGGCGCCGGCAATGACCGCAAGATTCGTTTTCTGCGGAAGATCCCCACCGATCCCATGACTGGGAGGCCTGAATGGGGCTTGCGCGCCGTTCAGGATGATGCGGACTCCCATAGCTGGGGCGGAAGAAACGTCTTCGACGTATACTCGAAGTCGGATGGCACGGCCGCGGATGGCACGCGCTATTCAGACTGGTAGCCGGTATAAGGATTAATCTTGAAGAAGCTTTCACAACTCGTGCGCTGCAAGCCTTGGCGGGATGGAGTTTCGCGTCATTCCGAAACAGGCTTCACGCTGATCGAGCTGATGATCGTCATCTCGATTATCCTCATCCTGATTGGCATCGCGGCAGGCCGCTACGAAGTCTCCGTGAAGCACGCGCGCGAAGCCACGCTCAAACAGGACTTGCAAGTTATCCGCGTGGCCATCGACAATTACACGCTTGACAAGCAATCCGCGCCCCAATCGCTCCAAGAGCTCGTGGATGGCCACTATCTCCGCGAAGTCCCGTTTGATCCCATCACCCGCGCGCAGGATTGGGTCCCCCACTACGGAGACACGGTGCTCAGCCCGGATCAATCGAGCACCGGCGTAGACGATGTGCACTCTAATTCCGACCAGACTTCCAGCGACGGCACGCCCTACAACACCTGGTAATTCCTGCTTACTCTTTGAAAAGTTTTTGAACTCCCGCGCATGGTTTGACGGATGGTGTCCCGTCCGCTATAGTCATTGTGCGGGGTGGAGCAGCCTGGTAGCTCGTCGGGCTCATAACCCGAAGGTCGTCAGTTCAAATCTGACCCCCGCAACCAATTGAAGATTTGCAGGCCGGACACAGGCGTCCGGCCTTTTTACTTTGCGTAGACCTTGAGCCCGAAGAGCCGGGCTGTCGTTTTTTGTGCAAGTCCCGGAAAATCACCGGGACTTGGGGCCGAAGGTCGTCACGCGGTTCCAATCTGACCCCCGCAACCAATTGAAGATTTGCAGGCCGGACACAGGCGTCCGGCCTCTTTGTTTTGGGCAGACTAGGAGCCCGCAGAGTCGGGCTGTCATTCTTCATGCAAGTCCCGGAAAATCACCGGGACTTGGGGCCGAAGGTCGTCACGCGGTTCAAATCTGACCCCCGCAACCAAATTAATTGAAGTACGGCAAAGGGCTTACATGGTTTGCAGCGGTGGTTGCTCCCACCGAAACCGTGTAGCCCTTCAGCCCATTTAGGGCCAACCCTAACCCCGCACGGTCGCAGCAATCACGTCGAAACTGTTCATCGTTTCGCAAACCCTCGTTGACCCTAGCGCCGCTTATATGCCATAATATGGTTCGTTAATCAACGAAATGGCGAAATGACAATAGAACTTATTCCCGTGTTCAAAGCACTTGGCAGCGGCGCCCGGATGACAATCCTTGAGCTCCTGAAGCACCCGAAACGCAATTTCCCACCGCAAGTCGATGGTGATCTGATTGAAGATGGCGTCTGTGCTGATTTCATTCGCGAAAAGCTGGGTGTCAGCGCCTCCACAGCCTCTCAGCATCTGAAGATTCTTACCGATGCCGGCCTGATTCGCCCCCGGCGGATCAAGCGCTGGACCTTCTTTAAGAGATGCGACGGCAGAATTAGACAGATCAAAAAGCAAATAGGCTTGCAATTGTGAAAAAGTCGAGCGCCAATCACGGATCCGGAGCGCAACATCACATGGACCAGATCGCATACCATCACGTAGATGTTTTTAGCCCGAAGCCCTATTCCGGAAATAGTTTAACGGTGTTCGTGGAAAGCCGTGCCGTACACCCAGCGCAGATGTTGACGATCACACGCGAGATGCGCCACTTCGAAAGCATCTTCCTCGCGGCGACGGAAAACCCGAACACCTACCGGACTCGCGTGTTTGACCTCAACGAAGAACTCGACTTTGCAGGTCATCCCCTTCTTGGCGCCGCCTGCGTTTTGCACTCTCTTAACAGTACGGCTGAACGGGCAGTTTGGACATTCAGGCTCAACAAAAAGACCGCTAGCGTGACAACCGAGAGAAGCCGAAGCGGTTTCATCGCACTCCTCGATCAGGGGCGTCCGGAATTCTTGGGAGAAGTTCCCTCGACACGGCGGGGAGAGTTTGCTGCCGCGCTAAACCTCGAAGTAGACGATCTCAGCGACAGCCTCCCGTTAGAAGTGGTCTCAACGGGGCTTCGATACTTGGTAGTCCCGATACAGAAAGGCCTGGAGCGCGCCCGAATTGTGAGACCGGACTTCGAAGCTTTGCTGCGAACAGTGGGTGCTCAGTTTGCATACGTTCTTGATATCCATGCGCTTGAAGGCAGGCATTGGAACAACGATGGTTTGCTGGAGGATATCGCAACTGGAAGTGGCGCTGGGACAGTCGGCGCCTACCTGGTAAAGCGTGGGCGGATCGCCGCAGGTGAAGAGTTCATTCTTCATCAGGGCCGATTCCTTGGCCGGCCGAGCGAAATTCACGTGCGAAGCGAGGGTAGATCGGCCGACATAACGAGCGTGCAGGTTGGAGGAGATGTGGTCCTAGTGGGTCACGGCATGCTGGATGTGATGCCAGAGGTCACGGTGTGAGTGTGCAAATCGTTGACGCTGAGCAACTTCGCGCTCTTGTCGGCTTTGAAGACTTGATCGAGCCCGTTTCGCGAGCCTTCCAGGACTACAGCGCGGGTCTGGCACAATGCGCGATTGTGACCATGTTTCCGGCCCCCGAGCCAACCATGGGCGACGTGTACGTCAAGACTGGTTGCATTACGGGGCATTCTCACTACCTTGTGAAAGTGTCCCCGTGGTTCGCGGTGAACCGGGATCTGGCACAACCGCAGGGTGGCTTTCTTGCTGTGTTCGATTCAGAAACTGGTCACACGACCGCGATTCTAAACGATGAGCACTATCTCTCTGACATCCGCACGGCAGCCGCTGGAGCGCTCGCGGCGCGAGTCCTCGCCCCAGATTCTGTGCGCGTTGCGGGGATTCTCGGCACAGGCGTGCAGGCGTATTGGCAACCGCAAGCTCTGTTCTCAGTTCGCAAGTTCGAGAGGCTTCTGATCTGGGGCCGCAATCAGAGAAGGGCCGAGACTCTGAAACAGCAACTAACGCCAAAACTCCCAGACATAGAGATTGTGCTCTGTCCGAACGTTAAGGAAATGGTCGAGTCCGCGGAGGTACTCATTACCGCTACGCCGGCCCGTGAACCGATCGTCCAGGGCGAATGGTTGCGCCCGGGGCAGCACATCACAGCCATCGGCGCAGACGACGGAACAAAATGCGAACTAGACGCACAATGTCTGAAACGTGCCGATCGACTGATTGTAGACAGCCGAGAGTCCGCGAAGGAGCACGGCGAGATTCATCGCTATCTAAAGGAAGGCAAAATAACGATCGAGGATGTACATGGCGAACTGGGTGAAGTGCTGACGGGCACAGTGGCGGGGCGGCGCTCCAGTCAGGAGATCACGATAGCGAAGTTCGTGGGAATCGGCGTGCAGGATCTCGCGGCATCTGAAGTGGCTCTCGAAAAGCTGCGCAGCCAAGAGTGAATAGGAACGATGACGTTTATCAGATTTACTCCAGGAGTTACTCTCGAAACCAGCGGAAACCTGCACGCTGCTCCTCGGCAGCCTTTTTCAGGAGTTCCATGCTGCGCCGCCGGTCGTAATGCCCAACAGCGGTCAGGATGCCATTCAGCAGACACATAGGCGCGGCGTAGGAAGCGCCGAACGATGGCGTTTCCACAGAGGCAATAAAGCACTCGTTGGCAAAGCGGGCGATCGGGGAAACCAGGGTGTCTGCTATGCCGATGCAATAAGCGCCGTTAACACGTGCCTGACGCAGACCTTCCACAGTCTGGCGCAAGCCGCGGCGAAAACTCAGCGCTATCAGCAAGTCACCTTTGCCCGAAGAACTGCACAGGTGAGCCGCCTCACCGGACGACGTCGCGGTCACCGCCGGAAGTCCCAGCAAAATTAAATGATAGTGAAGGAAGCCGACCAGATTCGTGGCGAGATCGCCGCCCAGGATAATGATGCGTCTCGCGCGATGGATCTTTCTTGCCACCCCTGCGATTCGACCCGTGTCCAGCGCATTGCGGAACTTCTGCAGATTTCGAACGTCAACGTCCACCGCCTCGCGAACGTGAGCCGAAAGATCCGAGCCCTTTGTTTTGCTCGTACCCATGGTGTCGAGCGAGGTGGCCTGTGAAACGGAAAGTTCATGCAAGTAATGCTGAAACTCCCGGTAGCTGCCGAAACCCATTTTCATGGCCACACGCAGCGCCGTGGCAGGATCGACCTTCAGCTTGTGCGCCAACTCACGGACATTCAGAAGAACATAGTCGCGAGGATTTTCGAGGACGGGCCTAAACAATTCCTGGCGCTTGGGGCTGAGCAAGCCGAAGGTCTTGGCGAGATCGGGCCGGTTTGCCCGCGAGCCCAGCGAGTTGCGTTTTTTTGGCATGAGGCCGCACTTTTATCCTATTTGCCCTTGGCGTGTCAAACGATCACAACAGCAGGCGCTTTCGTCACTGGCTCATCTTTACGGCATTGCAACACTTGTTGCACCATTTTCCAGAGATGGTGGTATCTCCACAATTGACTTGACACTGTGCTCGAAATTCCTTAGAGTGCTGCCAATTCTGGGGTATGTCACTGCGCATCACTTGTTGCGCATGCTTGCTACCACGCATGATAGCTTGCAACACATGGTGCAGGTAGTCGAGAAAGATCGGAAGAGTTTCGTACTGGGAGGTTGTATATGCGGCGTTCAGGTTGGCGGTTTGTCGCGAGTTCCTTGTTTTCTGCAAGCCCGCGGAAGTGTCTCTTTTCCGCTTTGATTTGCCTGTTGCTTGGCTTTGGTGCGTTCACGCCCGCAGCGCGTGCGCAAACCACTTCGACGATTGAGGGTACCGTCACCGACCGCCAAGGCTTGGTGGTCGCCGGAGCCGAAGTGCGTCTTGCCGGCGACACGCTTGGCTTTGACAAGGCAACGGTGAGCGACGGGAACGGGAATTATCAGTTAGCGGCTGTTCCGGCGGGAACCTACAGGCTGACAGTCTCGCGCTCCGGGTTTGCCACAAAAGCTTTTAAGAGCCTAGAGATTGCGCTGAACCGCACTTTTAAATTTGACGTCACCTTGGAGGTCGGCACGGTGCAGCAGCAAGTGGAGATATCCGCTGTGCCGCCGCTCCTCGAGACATCTTCTTCATCGCTAGGCGCGACCATCCTCCCGCAGGAAATCGTGGACATGCCCCTCAATGGCCGGGACTACCTCGACCTACTGCAGCTCGTGCCCGGCGTGGCCATTAACCGCCAAGCGGACTCTCTCAGTGACAATGCTAAGCCGGTCCTCGGGGAACGTGCCAACAACACCGGCTTCCTGATCGATGGACTCCCAAACGAAAACGAACTGACCGGAGGTCCCGCGGCGCAATTCAATCAGGACACCATAGCGGAGTTCCAGGTCATCACCACCGGCTATAAAGCCGAATTCGGGCACTCTTCCGGAGGCGTGGTCAACGTTATTACCAAGTCAGGGGGAAATGCCACGCACGGCCTGGCTTCGGCTTACCACCGGAACAATGTGCTCGACAGTTCCGACATCTCGGGAACAAGCGCGCCGTATCTGTTGCGCTGGGACTATGACCTCGCAGCCGGCGGCGCGATGGTTAAGGATAAGGCCTTCTGGTTCGCTTCCGCAGAAGGTATACACGAAAATCGCCAGCTCAACTTTGTGTCACCTCCAGGGACACCGCAATTCATCATTGACAACGAAGCGGCTAAGTTCAACCAGCCCACGACGGATCGCGAGACTCGGCTCTTCGCCAAGCTCGATCAGACTCTTGGTAATCACCACCTAACTGAGCAGGTGAACTACACCAACCTGCACGTCAACAGCACCAATCCGCTCTCCGCCTCAACCGACCTGCCGTCCACTCGCACGAACCTCGGAGACCGCAATCTGCTTCTCGGATTCAGCGACACGGCCACTTTTGGGTCGTCCAGTCCTTTTATCTTGAATATTCGCGGACAATACCGCGGCGAGCCTAGTTTGGTCAGCGCGGCGCATCCCGACGCCGGCCCGAATACCACCTTCAATATTTTCAGCGGCTTCAACACCGGTGGCTTTGGTGGAGACCTTGGCTCACCGAGTTTCGGCGCGACGCTCACGCCTTCCCGCTTGGATCAAAAGTATGCGACCTTGGGAGCCAGCCTCGCGAAAACTATCGGGCGTCACACTTTGAAATTCGGCTGGGATTTCGAGCGCACGCACGTGGACGGCACGGAAGCCAACTTTCAGCACGATCAGTTGTTCGCCACGCAAGCGGATTTCGAGCAGTTCGGACCAATCAACGCCGGTTTCTTCGTTCTCGCAAACGTTGGCGGCCTCACTCCACAGGCCAACGAGATCCATCTCCGCAACAACTACGATGGCCTGTGGGTTCAAGACGACTGGAAAATCCGGCACAATCTCACCGTGAACGCTGGACTTCGTTGGGACTATGATTCCGCGTTTAAGAAGACTGACAACGTCTCTCCGCGGATTGGCTTTGCCTGGTCCGTCGATCCCAAGACCGTAGTCCGCGGCAGCTTCGGCCTCTTTTACGACCATTTCCGCTTGGGCCTCGTTCGTGACATCTCTGGCTTCGGCGGCGCGGATCTCCGCTTCAGCCAGCCGTTCTCTTTCCCACGTCTGCTCTTCGGTGTACCTACACTTGCTCCTTCGTTATTCGGGATGTGTCAGTCCACGACGCTGACAGATGCGCAGATTGCGGCGGCTGGCGCTGGCGCTGCTTGCCCGTTTCCAGGCAGCTTCGGCAATACCACGGCACTGTATGGAATCGACCATCTCAACAACATCGGGCCGACGCCCATTCCCGCAAACGCGGCGGTCAACATCAGCAATGTCCAACAGCTTTCCGGCCTCACTCCGGACGCATTTCTCACTGCCGCTGACGCCGCCATCGCCAGGCCCAACGGTTACTGGTTCTGGGGTCCTTTCGGCGCGCTCTCGTTCAACGTTATCCCGCCCAGCGGCTTCCCGGTAACGATCGATCCAAGCTTTGCCACGCCCTACACCCGCAGCTACACTCTCGGCGTTCAGCGGCAACTCAGTAACGATTGGGTTGTGTCTGGGGACTACTACCACAAAGACATTAAGAACATCCTCGGCGTTCGAGAAACAAATCTCCTCTTTGACTGGCGCATCGATAATAGCGCCGGCGGCGGGGCCCCACAAGAGCAGGGCTTCGGTCCCTGGTATTCCGGCAGGTACGATGCCGGCATCTTTTCCTTCGAAAAGCGCTTGAGCCATCGCTTTACGTTGGGCGGCAGCTACGCTTACGTCTCCGAAAATGACGACGCACTCAATTCCAATCTCGGTACCGGCGCGGTTGTGGGTGGCAACGGCTTTCCTACGGACAGTTTCCGTGGAGTGCCGGGTGTGGTCACCGATCCAGGGAACATCGCTCAGGGTGGCACCTGCGCTGGCGGCACCACCAATGCCAACGCAGCATTTACTGCCTGCAATGGCAACTTCGTACCGAAAGCCGGCGTTTTCTACGATGGCGCCAAACTTGACAGCGGGCCGTCGGATTTCGCGCTCCGCCACACCTTCGAGCTCCACGGTCTGGTGCAGTTGCCGTGGAAAATTCAGTTTAGCAGCTTGTTTCGCGCGCAGAGCGGCTTCCGCTATACACACTCGGGCCGGGCGCTCCTCGATCAAGACGGCAATGGGAACTTTGGCATTCGCGACTTGACAACCGGCCGCAACGCCTTCACCGCTCCGCCTTTCGTGAACATGGATCTGCGCATCGCCAAGACCTGGGTGATTCACGAAAAATACAAGGTGCAAGGCTTGTTCGAATTCTTCGACCTCTTTAACAACGGCAACCCGGCGGCCATCCAAAACGATGAGAACCAGGCCACGACCTTGGGAACCATTTCCCAAAGATTGCCGGGGCGCGAAGGACAAGTCGGTCTCAAGATCGAATTCTGATGGCAAGACGACCCGGAAGAGGCTCCATGCGGAGCCTCACACCCGTATCCTTATGTTCCTTGCTCCTTGGCATGACCGCCAGTGCGAGCTAGGTGCGGGCCGGGTGCATGCAAGGGCAAGCGATTGGTGGCAACTCTTGAAAATAGACGCACTTACCCTTCGCGAGATTCATGTCCGTCTGAAGTCTTCGTTTGAGACCAGCTTCGGCAAGATCTGGGAGCGCCGTATTTTGCTGGTGGAAGCCTGCAGCGATGGCCTTTCCGGGTGGGGCGAAGTCACCGCGGGCGAAGGCCCATTCTACAATCCAGAAACTACCGATACTTCGTGGTCCATTTTCTGTGGCTTCGTGGCGCCGCTGGCTATCGGGAAGAATATCGAGGGGCCAGGCGACGTGCCCGGCTTGTTGGCGGCAATTCGCGGCCACGAGATGACCAAAGCTGCGCTCGAAAACGCTTTGTGGGACATCGAGTCGCAGCGCCGCGGAACACCTCTGGCCTCGTTGCTTGGCGGTACAGCGCGAGAGATCGCCTGCGGCGTCTCGCTGGGTATACAAAGCAATCCGGAAGCCTTGCTTTCCATTATTGAAAAGGAATTGGCTGCAGGTTATCAGCGCATCAAAATCAAAATCAAGCCGGGCAAGGATCTGGAATTTATCGCGGCGGCTCGCAAGCGCTTTCCTGGCGTGAAGCTCATGGTTGATGCGAATTCCGCGTACCATCTGGAGCAGGCCGCTCACTTGAGGGAATTCGACGCTTACGGCCTCATGATGATTGAGCAGCCGCTCGCTTGGGACGACATTTTCGATCATGCCAAATTGCAATCCCTGCTGCGCACCCCCATTTGCCTCGACGAGTCTATTCACAACGCCAGCCATGCTCGTGCTGCGATTGAGTTAGGCGCCTGCCGTATCATCAACATCAAGCTCGGCCGCGTCGGCGGCCACAGCGAAGCGCGCCGCGTCCAGGAAATATGCCGGCAGCGTTCCATACCGGTATGGTCCGGCGGAATGCTGGAAACCGGGATCGGGCGCGCCCACAACATCGCCATGTCTTCCCTGCCGGGCTTCACACTTCCCGGCGACGTTTCCGCCAGCCAGCGGTACTGGGATGAAGACATCATCGAGCCGGAGGTGGAGGTCACTCCGGAAGGAACAATTGTGGTGCCCAGCATTCCGGGCCTCGGGTATTCCGTGCGCCGGAAGCGCATCGAGCAGTTAACCGTGCGCCAGCAGGTTTTCCACGCCAAGAATTCAGAAGTTTCCGTGGAAGGAGCGGCTTAGGATGGGCGAAGGCAATCCTATTGCGCGTGGGATTACGCGGCGCGAAGCGATCAAGTCCAGTGCGGCGGCCTCGGTCGGAGCCATTGCCGCTCCTTTCCTAAGCAGAGGGCGGTACCTTCTGTTTGCGGGCTCAAACGCGGAGTATTCATCGCGCGCGGTCGAACTGGTTGGCCGGACGACGGTTATTGACATGCTCAGCCCGTTTGCGATCAGCCCTTCGCGCCATGTGCAAATGTTTGCGCACCCGGAGACCTTTACGCCCTCCGACATCCAGCAATTCCGCAGCTCCGGCATCCGCATCTTTCACATCGCCATCGGCAACGGCGGCCCCGACGCCTACACCGAAAGCCTGCAGTTCTTCGGGCTCTGGAACGGATTCATTGCCCATCACGGGCAAAGCCTCATGCGCATCGATGGCCCTGCCTCTTTCGATGACTTGAAGAAATCCGAGAAGATTGGCGTGCTCTTGGGCCTGCAGAATTCCGAACACTTTCGTGGTCCGGACGACGTCGATTTGTTCTTCAGTCTGGGACAGCGCGTTTCGCAGCTCACTTACAATGCGCGCAACCTGATTGGCAACGGTTCCACCGAGCGCCGCGACGACGGCATCAGCGATTTTGGAGTCGCCATCGTCGGACGGATGAACAAGCTGGGCATGGCCGTCGATGTTTCGCACTGCGGTGACCGCACCACGCTGGACTCCTTCGAGATTTCCAAGAAGCCCGTGCTGATCACGCACGCCAATTGCCGAGCCCTCGTTCCTCACCCGCGCTGCAAGACTGATGAAGCCATCAAGGGAATGGCGGCAACGGGCGGCGTCATGGGCATCACCGGCGTGCGCATGTTCGTCAAGGCCGATGAACCCACCACAATCGAAGACGCGCTCAATCATTTCGACCACGTCGCAAAACTGGCCGGCGTGGAACACGTAGGCGTGGGTAGCGACTCCGACCTGCAGGGCTACGATAAGATGCCGCCCAAAGAAAACGAGCAATTGCGCGCCGGCTACAAGGGCAGTTATGCTTTCCGCGAAAAAATCGACATCGAAGGCCTGAACCATCCGGAGCGCATGTTTGACCTTGCGGAGGGTTTGATTCGCCGCAAGTACAGCGATTCCGATATCGAACTGATTCTCGGCGGCAATTTTAAGCGCGCGCTGACGGCCATTTGGACGGCGAGCGCAGAGAAGTGAGCATCGCGGACCCAATTCAGCACTATAGGAGAACACGCTTGTTTACATTGAAAAATTCATCAGGCCTCTATCGTATGGCAATCGCGTTCGTGCTCGCTTCATCTCTATGCGTCCCACTCACGCGCGGCCAGGGTCCCGTTTCGAAAGTGCCGGACATGAAGGCGAAGGCCGAGCCCCCGGCGTCTGAAGCGAAGGTTGCTGCCAAGGCGCCGGAACTCACCGCGGCAGATCTCGAAGCCTTTCTGGACGGCTTGATGCCGCTGCAACTGGGGCGCGCGGACATCTCCGGTGCGGTCGTCGCCGTAGTCAAGGACGGCAAATTGCTTTTCTCCAAGGGCTACGGCTATTCGGATTACGAAAAGAAAGTTCCCGTCTCGCCCGAAAACACGCTGTTTCGCCCGGGCTCCATTTCCAAGCTCTTTACCTGGACGAGTGTGATGCAACTCGTGGAGCAGGGAAAACTGGATCTCGATCGCGACGTCAACAGCTACATCGACTTCAAAGTCCCAGCCACATTCGGCAAGCCCACCACCCTCCGCGACATCATGACTCACCGTCCCGGATTGGAAGAGACCATCAAGGACCTATTTGTCGGCGCGGAGAAAGACATGCGCCCTCTCGCGCAGTACCTGCCGACACATCTGCCCAAGCAGATTTATGCGCCGGGAACCATACCGGCATATTCGAACTACGCCACGACTCTCGCCGCCTATGTAGTGCAGCGCGTTTCGGGCGAGCAATTTGACGATTACGTCGAGGCCCACGTGCTCAAGCCTTTGGGAATGGTTAACGCGACGTTCCGGCAGCCCCTTCCCGAAGCGTTGAAGCCGTTGATGTCCAATGGATATCATCTCGGTTCGGAGGGCGCAAAGACTTTTGAGTTTGTGCAGGTTGCGCCGGCCGGCTCGCTCTCCGCTTCGGCGGAATCGATGACTCATTTCATGATTGCGCACCTGCAAAATGGGCGTTACGGCAGCGTGCAAATCCTCATGCCGGAAACAGCGGTGCAAATGCATCAGCGGCAACAGGGATGGCCGGCCTCCATGGATGCCATGGCGCTGGGATTCTACGAAGAGTCGCGCAACGGCCAGCGCATTATCGGTCACGGCGGCGACACGCAATGGTTCCACAGCGACTTGCACTTGCTGCTGAATGCCAACGTAGGTTTTTTCGTGTCCTACAACAGCGCAGGAAAGGATGAAGTAAGTCCGCGCGGTGTGTTGTTCGACAAATTCATGGAGCGCTATTTTCCGGTTCCTCCGGCAAATGAACCGGCGCTGTCCACTGCGGCGCAAGACGCACGCAACGTTGCAGGTATGTACAAGATCAGCCGGCGCTTTGAGACGAACATCCTGGCGGTGACGACAGTACTCGGCGAAGCCAAGGTCGCCGCTGATCCCAAGGACAATACCATCTACATCGACGAGTTCTTCAAGGACCTCAACGGGCAGCCCAAACATTTCCGGGAAGTCGCACCTATGTTATTCCGCGCAGTGAATGGGAAAGAGAAATTGGCCTTTGAGAAAGACAAGGACGGCAGGTGGCTCCTACACATCGATTATCCGTTCATGATCTTTCAGGAAGTAGACGGCGTTCATAACCTCAAGATCTTCAACTATGTCGTAACTGGTTTCAGCCTTGGCGTTATCGCGCTCACTTTGCTGTTTTGGCCCGTAGCGGCAATTCTGCGAAAGCACTACGCAAAGCCTCTCACGCTGAGCGATGGAGCCCGGCGCTTGCGCAGGCTCGCGCATGTGGTTTGCTTCGTGGTAATTGGCTTCGTGATCGGCTTAGCGGTATTGCTCAACACCTTGGAAAAACCGGGAGGCTTGGGTGACGCGGGTGATTTCAAGATTCATCTGCTCCAGATCTTGGGCCTGCTAACCGGCCTTGGAGCGCTAATTGTCATCTACAACGCCGCAAAATCCTGGAGCGACACGCAGCAATGGATTTGGTACAAGATCTGGAACTCTTTGCTGGCTGTCGCCTGCGTCAGCTTTTTCTGGTTCATTTACCATTGGCACCTTCTGAATTTCAGCTTGAACTATTAGGCACCTGTTCATCAGAAATGATTTTCGTAATCGTGGTTATTCGGGGCGGTGATTGCATCACGCAATTCGAGCACTCACATGGCACTATATTCCCTCCGGTCACCGCTTCAGGGGGGCACGCCGGCTTTCTGATTGATATGATTTCTTCGCGTCCTTTCCTCAAGAGGAGTATTCGCATGCGCATCACCGCACCTGTTGTTCTTGTTTTGCTGGCCCCAGCTCTATTCGCCGCGGGCCAGCAGACGCAACCCGCCGCGCAGTCTCCGTTTCAGTTTCAGGAAGTTATGGTGCCGGTCCGCGACGGCGTGCACCTGCAAACCGTAATTCTGACTCCCACCAACATCTCGAAACCGCTGCCGATCTTGTTTCGCCGCACTCCCTACGGCGTTCCAGAAAAAGCCCCAGAGCAGATATCCCCATCTCTCAAGGAACTCATGCAAGACGGATACATCCTTGTCATTCAGAATCTTCGCGGGCGGTTCAAGTCCGAGGGCTACTTTAAGCTTTCCTCCGAAGTTGATTTGAGTGATCCCAAGGCCACCAGCGAGACCACGGATGCGTACGATTCCATCGATTGGCTCGTCAAGAATGTCCCGAATAACAACGGCAAGGTTGGAATGTATGGCGTCTCTTACGACGGTCTCACCACCGCGCTCACTCTTCTGCATCCGAACCCCGCGCTGAAGGCCATCAGCGAACAGGCCTCGCCCGTGGATCAGTGGATGAACGACGATTTCCATCGCTACGGCGCGCTGCGCGAAAGCTACTGTTTCGAATACGCCGTTATGGAGCAGGCCGATAAAAACAAGAATACTTATTTTGAATTCAATACCTACGATACGTTCGACTGGTATCTCACGCTCGGTCCCCTCGCGAACATCAACGAGAAATTCCTTCACGGCAAAATTCCGGCGTGGAACGAAGTCGCCGAGCACCCCGATTACGACGAGTATTGGAAGAAAGAAGCGTGGGTTCGTCAGCTACACGCTTCCACAGTCCCAAACCTGAACGTGGCCGGCTTTTGGGACCAGGAAGATCCCTGGGGACCCTGGCAGATTTTCCGCCACGCGGAAGAGCATGATTCCGACCACACCAACTTCATGGTCGCGGGCCCGTGGTTCCATGGCCAATGGCAAACTCCCAAAGGCGACTCCATCGGTATCGTTCCCTTTGGTGGGCACGAGACGGCACGCGAGTTTCGCGAGAACATCGAAGCTGCATTTTTCCGCTATTATCTGCATGGCGCAGGTGAAAAACCAAACTGGCAGGTCACCACTTTTCAAGCTGGATCGAACGCTTGGCACAGCTACGCGGCATGGCCTCCAAAGGAGGCGAAGTCCACAAATGTCTACTTTCATGCGGACGGCACACTGTCTTTCGAGGCGCCAACAGATGCAAAGGCCAGCAAACCCTACCGCGAATACGTTTCCGATCCGGCCAATCCTGTCCCTTATCGTTTCCGCCCGATCTCGCCTACCTATCCCGCTGGCGACTGGCGCACCTGGGAAGTTGCCGATCAGCGCTTTGTCGAAAAGCGTCCCGACGTTTTGACATACCAGAGCGCGCCTCTCGATCACGACTTGGTGGTTACCGGGCCGCTCTCGGCAAAACTATTTGCCTCGACCTCCGGCACCGATTCTGACTTCGTCGTCAAGCTCATCGACGTGTACCCCCAGGACGCCCAAAAGCCGGATTGGAATCCCGACGAGGGCCCCAAGCCGGGTCAGTACGCGCAATCTCTGAACGGATACGAGCTGCCCGTGGCCATGGAGGTTCGACGCGGGCGCTATCTCCAGGGCTTTGAACAGCCTCACGCACTCGTGCCCAACCAGCCGACGGAATGGGATGTGCCGCTACGCGATCACGATTACGTTTTCCTTAAGGGTCATCGCCTCATGGTTCAAGTGCAGTCCACCTGGTTCCCGGTGATCGACCGCAATCCACAAAAGTTTGTTCCCAGCATCTATAAGGCGGAAGCGAGGGACTTCAGCCCCGCTACACAACGCATTTATTCGAGCACGGGTCTTCCGTCCCACTTGGTTCTTCCGGTGATGCCGTGAATCTGATCGCACGCTAATTCTGAAAGGACGGACCACACTTATGACTAGCTCCAGTGAGGTTGCAAACAGTTTGACTAGCCGGGAGGCACAGGCGCCGGAACGGGAGAAGTCGCGGCGGCAGATCATCACTTATCTCTTGCTCGTTTTTGCCTTCAGCTCGGTTTTTTACTTTCTTACGCTGAAGACCCACTCTCTCGGCTCAGGCGGCGGACTTTACGTCTTGGGAATCATGTGGTGTCCAGCGCTCGCGGGCATGGCTACGCTTAAACTCAACGGCCGCAAACTCAGAGAACTCGGCTGGAAGTGGCCAGCAAATGGCTACGCCTTTCAAAGCTGGTTTATTCCGCTCCTCTACGCAGCCATCACCTACCTCGTTGTGTGGTCTACAGGGCTCGGTGGCTTCCCCAATCACGAATTCATGGAGCAGCTTGTTAAACGCATGGGCTTGGGTGTCTCGCCCGTGGTCGCCACGGTCCTCTATGTACTGCTGGGTGGGAGTTTCGGTTTAGCCAGAGGTCTTTCCAGCGCTCTCGGCGAGGAAATCGGCTGGCGCGGCTTTTTCGTTCCAGAACTCTTTAAGAATGTTGGATTCACCGGCACCGCTCTCATCAGCGGCGTGGTCTGGTCGTGTTGGCACTATCCTCTCTTAATCTGGGGGGATTACAACAACGGAACGCCCACGTGGTACGGCTTGACCTGTTTCACCGCTCTCGTTTTGTCCATCTCGTTTGTATTCGCGTGGATGAGGCTGAAATCCGGCAGCCTGTGGACCGGCGCTCTCCTGCATGCCAGTCACAATCTCTACATCCAAGGCGTTTTCACTCCTTTGACGCGCAACACTGGAAAAACCGCTTGGTTCATCGACGAATTTGGCGCCATTCTCCCGCTCGTGACCATCGCCTTTGCCATCTATTTCTGGCGCAGAAGGCGCGAACTTTCTCAATCCTCATACATCTCGTCATAAGCCAGGAAGCCGAGGTAAATCAGAATGACGGGTTTGCCAAGTCCGGCGAGCTTCCACGCCCACGCGAATCTAATGGACATCTGATAGCACCAGTCTCTCGATAGGGCCCAGGTCAAACCGGTCTGCTTTGTCATCGTCTCCGCCAATTTGGAAGTGTTCGACTACAGACTTCGTCCGCCCAACGGCTCCAGCCAGTGCATCCAATCGCTGGCTCATCACGGCCTGCTTCAGTTATGCGGGCGACAGTTCCAGAGTCGCTGCAAAGGGTGAACTTCCCAGCTCTAAGCGTTAGTTCATGGGACATTTGCCTAGCCAACTCTTGCTGGCGCGGTTTCGTGCATGAATAGAGACACCAGAAAAACCACAATTGCGCCGGCAGCGGCAATCCAGAGCGGCGCAGCGAGCCCGTACTTGTCTGCCACGGTGCCCGCCAGCGCTGGAGCGAGCGCGCCGCCAAATAGTTCTCCCACAAGTGTCGCCAAGCCGATCGCCGTGCCAGCTAACTTCGCAGGAACACTCTCCGTGGGCACCAGGACCAAAACCAAAGCCCCTATTCCTTGCCCGCCGTTGGTCAGAAACCCTGCCGCCCCCAGAAGCCACGGATGTGCGGCAAGGAAGGGCACCTGATAAGTCAGCGGCGCAAGAGCGGAAAGTAATGCGGCGAAGAGCAGCGTAGGTTTGCGACCCGCGCGGTCGGAGACCCAGGGAAATATCCATCCCCACATGAAGGCCCCCAAACCCCCGGCGCCGACGACAAGGCCCGCCAAAGTTGCAGACCGCCCGGAGACCTCCGTGATGTACAACGGGGCGAATACGTTCATGACGAAGAGCCAGGTCATGAAGCCGGCCGCGCCTAGACAGCAGAGCCACATATTGCGGTGGTTGAGAAGTGAAAAGTAGTCTTTCAGTGATGGTTTAGCGTGGTGTTGCGCACCGGACCCTGCTCCCCCGGGGTCTACCATAACTTTCCAGATGGCAAGGCCCAGAAGAATTCCTGGTATTCCCGCAACGAAGAAAGCGGCACGCCATCCGAATCGGGAAGCAATTTGTGTTGTCAATACGGGCGCCAGAGCTAAGCCCACAAACGCCGCCGCGCTGACAACGATTCCAATGTCACGTCCCCGGCGTTTCGGTTCTGAGGATTCTTCGATCGTTGCCGTCATCGTCGACCAGGTCGGGCCACCCGCAAATCCCATCACCGTGCGCACCAGAAAGAGCTGGCTAAAGGACTGCACGAGACCGGATAACCATGAAAAAACAGAAAACAGAATGACGGCGGGGACCAGAACCGGACGGCGACCGACGCGATCAGAGATGGCTCCGAAGATGAGACCCGAGGCGGCCCATGCAAGCGCCAGGGCCGAGGCCAGCAAGCCGACCTGGGAGTGCCGCAAATGCAGGTCTGGGGCAATGAAGGGTGCAAGGTAGACAACGCTCATACGCTGCAGAAAGACCGTGCCCCAGGTAAAGAAAAAGAGAACAACCAAAGTGATTTCGTATCGCTTGGTCTTCTGCACTATTTTTTCTCCCTCCACACTGGCACTCCAATCCTTTCTGCTGGCTCCGCGATCCTGCAGGCTTTGTTCTCTAGCGGGAATCGCAAAGCTAGCACAGCAGCGAACGCGAATTCAAACACATGTCCCCCACGCAAAATGGTATAACTGCCGGACCCCACAACAGGAGATTCATTTAACCGGGGAGCGTAGCTTTGAGCACAGTACGAGAAGTGACCTACCAGCTTTTGCGTGACCTGGGAATGACCGTAATCTTCGGCAATCCTGGTTCCACGGAATTGCCGTTTCTGCGCGACATGCCTGTCGATTTCCGCTATGTCCTCGGGTTGCACGAGCGCACGGCCGTGGGCATGGGGGTTGGATACGCCATGGCCAGAGGAAAAGCCGCGTTCGTGAACGTGCATTCCATTGCCAGCGCGGGCAATGGACTTTCCGCATTGGTCGATGCCTGGTACGGCCACGTCCCATTGGTAGTCACCACAGGGCAACAGGATCGCCGCCAAATCATGGCGGAACCTTTTCTGGCGAGCAAGGCGGTGGAGACGGTCAAGCCGTACGTAAAATGGGCCTACGAGCCGCTCCGGGCGGAAGACGTTCCGGCGGCCATTGCTCGGGGATACTACCTTGCAATGCAGCCACCCATGGGACCGGTATTCATTTCCATTCCCATGGACGACTGGGCTCACGAATGCCCTCCATTGGGTGTTCGCGAAGTAAGCCAAAGTGTATCGCCGGATCCGGCTGCCCTCGATGAGGTGGTCCGCGCACTCAATGCGAGTGGCAACCCGGCCATCATCACAGGTTCTCAGATTGAAGAAGACCGGGGATGGCACGAAGTCATCGCGCTTGCGGAGCACCTGGATGCAGACGTCTATCAGCAACCGATCGCTCCGCGCTGGACCTTCCCGCGAACGCATCCGCTATTCCGTGGTGGTTTGCTGCCCGCACAGCAGCCGCTTGCCGATCAACTCGTGGGCTACGACCCAGTAGTGGTTTTGGGCGCCCCAGTTTTTTTGTACTATGCCTATGTCCCCGGCCATGCCATCAAGCCGGGAACCAAGCTTTTCCAAATCACGAATTCCCCGCACCATGCGGCTGCCGCATTGGCTGGGACCAGCATGGTAGGCAACCTTGCCGCCGCCGCCCGATACCTTCGCGCCCATGCGCAGGCCAGAAAGCGCAGGGTTGCATCCCCAAAAAAGGAACCAGCACAGCCGAAACCCGAATATCCCATCACACCAGCTTATTTGTTCAGCGTTCTAAACCGGGTGATGCCGCGAAATGCAGTAATCTCCGAAGAATGTCCCTCTTCGAAAGGAGACCTCGATCGGTATCTTATGTTGGATGAACCAGGCTCGTTCTACTCCGTGCCAAATGGCATCTTGGGATTTGGACTGCCCGCCGCCGTCGGTCTGCAACTCGCGAATCCTGAACGGAGAGTCGTCTGCCCCGTCGGTGACGGTTCCATCCAATATTCGATACAGGCGCTATGGAGCGCCGTTCAATACAAAGCGGCGGTTATCTTTGTGGTTTTGCGCAACGGCGACTATTCCGCGTTGAAATCTTTTTGCGATTTCACGCAAGTTGGCCGGAATGTTCCCGGTTTGGATGTGCCTGGAATCGACATGGTGAAAATCGCGCAGGGATATGGCATGGCAGCGCAGGAGGTGGACCGCCCCGAAGATCTCGAGCCCATCCTGAGGCAGGCGTTCGCATCGCAAGGGCCTCGGCTGATCAGCGTCAATGTAGCGAAAGGCGGGCAAACTTGCATGGGGATGGATCAGACTGTCCATCCGCCGAACTATGGCTGAGACTCGGCCAGGGGCTTCAGTAATCGACAGTTTTTTCCGTTCCCAATAAAATTGCCTCTCAATTAGAGTTCTGAAGCAGCAATGCAATGCCCTGGCCGCCGCCAATGCACGCCGATGCAATGCCGTAACGCAAGTTCGAGCGGCGGAGTTCGCGCGAAAGCGTCAGGGCGAGCCGGATGCCGGTTGCTGCGAGGGGATGGCCGATGGCAATCGCGCCGCCGTTCACATTAAGCCTGTTGCGGTCGATCTGCAGCTCGCGCTCGACGGCGATGAGTTGTGCGGCAAATGCTTCGTTAATTTCCAAGCGGTCGATTTGATCCAGCGTGAGGCCCGTGCCTTCGAGGAGTTTCCGGATCGCCGGAGCGGGGCCCATGCTCATAATTTCGGGGGGCACGCCGACAGTGGCAACAGCGGCGATACGCGCAAGCGGTTCAATACCGTTCGATTTCGCATACGAACCAGAGCTGACTAATGCGGCCGCGGCGCCATCCACGATGGCGGAGCTATTTCCTCCGGTTTGAACACCGCCAAAAGCCGGCCGGATTTTCGAAAGCGCCTCATAGGAAGAGGGGCGAATGTGTGTATCTGCAGAAAGGCTTTCTACTCCTTTGGGGAGTTGAATGCCTCGAGGCTTGTAGCCGTTCAACGCGAAGTCTTCGCTGACAACAGAAACGATTTCACCTGACAGGAAGCAACTTTTTTGCGCTGCGACCGCGCGGGAAAAACTCAATTCGGCAAAGCGGTCCACGTCTTCGCGTGTGATCTTATACGTGCGGGCGACTGCTTCCGCGGTATCTCCCATGGTGACGCCCGGGGCGGTGTCCAGGAGCGCCTCCCACAGGAAATCTTTGAACTCCACCTGGCCCATTCGAAAGCCACCGCGGTGCGTGTAGGCAGCAATGGGGTTGCGGCTCATGGATTCCGCGCCAACGCAAAGACCGAGTTCGATCTTTTTCAGAGCGATAGCATCGGCAGCCTGGCCAAGCACCTCGATGCCCGTGCCGCAGACGCGCTGTACAAGTAGTGCCGGGCGGTCAAGGGGAACACCGGCGTAGAGCCCGATGTGGCGCGGCAGGACGTAAGCGTCAAAGCTCGTTTGCGCCACGCTGCCGGCGATGACGGCGCCCACGGCCGAAGGGGAAATTTTCGAGCGGTCAAATACCGCGCGTGCCACTTTGATACCGAGGTCGATCGGCGAAACGAGTCCCAGCGCCCCGTTGAAGTCTACAAATGGCGTTCTGATCCCGTCCAAGAGCCAGATATCGTCGTAAGCAATAAAGAGCCCGCCCGTTTCTTTACCCATTGCTCACTTCCCTTTCCATTTGCTCGTCCAGTTTACACAGCCTAGCTAGAAGGCACGAGGGACCTCTCCGAGAACCATGATCAAGCGTTTCATATCGGTCGCGGCCGGGAGATCACCTGCGGTCGTGATGATCGCAGGCCGCAGCTCTGAAATCATCGACTGAAGGTCTTGGCGGAGCTCTTCACCGCCTACTCCCTCTGGTCGAAATACTTCAAGAGGCAGCGAGATCCCGAGCGTTACGCCAGTTTTTCTCAGGGTTCCAGTTCGCCGTTGCGACGCCATGGCCTCAACGGGCAAGCACACGACGCAATCCCACTGCCGCTGAAAAATCACGTCCCAGTTTTCGAGAACCGAACTGGCAGCTGTGAGCTGGAGCACGGGAAGCGCTTCATAGAAGCGGACGACATTGATCGCCGGCGCAATCAGATTCGCCCATACGTCGCAGCGCTCCGCCGAGAGGGTTGGAACTATCTCTTCCTGCATAATGATCACGTCCGCCCCGGCCTCCAAAAATGTCGACACCATCTGCGTCAGGACAGCGGCCGCAAGTTCTTGGGCGGCATCAGATAAGTCCTCGCTTCGCAACTTTTCCTTGTGCGCCAGCTGCAGGATGCGGGCCGCGAGAGTCAATGGACCCGTGACCCCAGCCATAAGCAGGAAATCGCGTTGCGGCAATGAGTTCATCCTGCGGATGACTTCAACGCCGACCGGAACCCGGCCGCTCTTCGCCGCTTCTTCAGGCGAGCACAGGCCCTGCGGCAATTCGCCCTTCTTTGCAGGCAGGGGCCACCAATGAATTATCGGTGGCTGATCATCGCTGACCCGCTCCAGGGTTGCGCCCAAGGCTTCCTGCTCGAGGCAAGGATCGAAGTAGCAGGCAACGCCGTCGCAACGCAAGTGACTGCGCAATTGCCGCAGGGAACTTGAAATCTTTGTTGGGTTGCTAAGAAACGCTCCGAGCGGTACGTTTTCCACCTTGGCGCCCAGAGAGAACACGATCGGCAAGAACAGCGGCCGAGGCGGCACAATCCCGTTCAGCAGCCCATTCGCCATCTGCCGCGGAGTGGGGTTCACTTCCATCCGTCAAGGCCTGAAGACGGGTCCCGTGGACTTGGCGTCCGGCCAGCTCCCGTAAAATTGAAGAGCTTCTTTCGGCGGACTCTTCTTGCTCCATTCTTGCTGGAATCGATCAAAGGATACACCCCGGGCGAGACGAGCTTTTTTCTCTTCCAGGCGCAGTAGCTTTGTCTTCCCCACATCAATCTTTCGGCGCTCGGGCTCATAAGCAATCTTGTAGATGTGCTGCGCCGTCCAGTCGGAAATGATGTTTTTTTTCAGATCGTCCATAACGGATTGGGGATCCCTTTCCAACGGATCACCGTAGCCGGGCCCGCCACCGCTAAAGCCGAAGAGCAAGTCGCCTTCCTGATAGACTCTGGGGGTGCGAGCGATCAGCTCGTATTTCCAATCGCCGTGGATGGTATTTTTCTGAAGCATGTCTTGCAGATCCATAGTCAGAGGCGAATCCGCTTTTTTCATGTCTTCCAGCAATGCCGGCTTGCGCACGCTGATTCCTGGAATCGGGGATGAGGCATATCCCCCGAAAAGCGGCTGGCCCAGCGGTACTTTGCTCCCATTGCCCATGCACAAGGAGACCATATCGCTGACTTTGTGGATCATCCACTGCTGAACGGCTCCAGATCCACCTCGATGGTGCCCGTGGCCACAAGAGTCTCTCCAATGCTGGGAGAGCAGCACGGTCAGAGGCAATTCACTTTCGACCTGCTCCGAATCCGGAGCGCGACCAAACGCGCACCAGGCGAATCCATACGAGTCCATGCCATCTGTGGCAGCGCGCCCACCTTGCCCCTGCGTATTCAACGAAAAGGAGAGGACATCCGAAACCGCCAGCTTCCATTGCGAGAGGCCGGCGCAAATCTGCGCAGTATGCTGACTGCCTGGTGCGGCCGTCACCTGCTGCCAAAGTCCCGCGCAGGAGAAGGCCATCTTGGCAAAGCTGTTGTGCGTGGCGTTGCGACACTGCATTCCGATATAAACGCAACAGCTGGTCGCGGCGGCTTTATCCGGATTGAGGATGATATTCGGCGGAAAAATAAAATCGATGGGGGCAAACGTGGAACTGCAGATGGGGAGGTCGTGGAAGACGTACTCATACATGAAATTCGCGATGTGCCCAACGACGGCCTGCGAATGAACATTGTAAGAGGACGGATTTTCAGGGGAAGTCCCTTCAAAATCGAAAATGAGCTTCTCGCCTTTTTTGGTGAGCGTGAGGTAGCACGCTCGCACAAGAGCCGGCGTCCAGCCAATGGCATCGTTGAAGACGACCGCGCGAAATTTTCCTTCCGGCAACGACTTGATTTTCTGCCGGGCGCCGGACTCGGCCGTCGCCAGCATCTTGCGGAGCAAGCCGACGAGATACTCCTCGCCACGTTTCTCAACAAGCTCCAAGAGGCGCACGCGGACTCTGTCCGCCGTCGTGCATCTCGCGCGCAAGTCGGAGATGAACATAGCCGGCGCACGAAGACCGTAGACCGAATAGAACTCCAAAAAGTCATTTCGCAGCTGAAAGTTCTCTCCGATTTTCATGGGAGGCATATTCAGCCCCTCTTCGAATCGCGACTTGGCACTCACTGGCATGCCGCCAGGCTCGATGGCGCCGGTTTCCGTGGTGTGCAAAGCGGCGGTCGTCCATGCCAGAAGTTTCCCCTTATGGAAGACAGGCATAAGCGCTACCTGGTCCGGATTATGAATGCCGCCGTAAAGAGCATCGTTCGTGTACCAGATGTCGCCTTCGTGAATCCCCGGGTTTTGCGAGTAATACTTGAGAATGAACTTGATGACGATCGGCTGGATGATGGCATGGAGATAGGTGCCGCACGCCGCGTTGATCAGATCGCCGCCGGCGGTGAAAATGGCCACCATGGAATCGCCCGACACGCCAAAATAACTGCGGGAAGACCGGATGAAAATTTCCATGGCTTCATCAAGAATGTCGTTGGTAATTTGCACCCCGATTTCATAGTCGCCCTGCCGGAGTGTCTTGGCGCATTCTTCCTCGTACGCGGTGGTTTCCGCGGGCTTCAGCCATGCGAGCTTTTCAGCTAACGTGGGTATGGGCATGGATCTCCTTGCTTCTTGCCTTCAACCTAACCTTCCAGAATTCCAAGACCGCGTTCGTCTACGGAGAAGGTCATCGGGGACGGGACGACCAGCGTCGTGTATTCCCCTTCGACCACGGCTGGCCCTTCAATCACGTTGCCGGGCCGCAGGGACTCGTAAGCGTAGATCGGCGTCGTCTTGTAAGATTTTGCGTCCGGCCAGAACACAGGGCGTTCGCCCTTCCGTGCTCCGCTGGGATCGCTTCCCTCAAGTTTCATCTTGGGCAATTCGATTTTCTTTGTCGGAACGATGGCTTTGAGAATGAAGCTCTCGATGAAAACTCCACCCTCGGGATTCACGACAAAAGGGCTAAAGGCTTCGCTGAATTCCTTCTGGAAGGCATCGCAAAGCGCGTGAACATCCCCAACGCTCTGGAGTGCCAGCAAGGGAGAAAGGGTGCGCTTTACATGGAATTGGCCACCATAGAGCATGTCGAGTTCTAGGACAAAAGTAGCGTCGCGCGGATCGAGCCCGTCGGCGACGAGATCCCGCTTGGCCTGTTCAACCAAGCTTTCAACGGTTCGATTGAATGTTGCGTACTCCTGCGAAGGTGTCTGGGTGCCAGGTTCCAGCAACGTGATTTTTCTTGAGGCTTCGTACACGTGCATGATGTCCATGGTGGAAGAGCCAAAGGCGCAAAAGACCGGAGAAAAATTGAAGATCACGGCTTTTTTTACATCAGCCATGTATCCCTCGACGTGCGTCGCGCCTGCGCCTCCGCCAACGAACAGAATGAAGTCTTCCGGACTATACCCGCGCAGATGAACTTCTTTCATGATCGCAGAAGACATGTTGCCATTCACAATCTTGCGGATAACCGCGGCAGCCTGTTCGACTTCGATCCCCAGGGGCTTCGCAATTTTTTCGCGGATCGCCTGGATGGCTATGTTCTTGTTCAAGCGCATCCGGCCGCCAAAGTAATATTCGGGGTTGATGTAACCCAGCACGACATCCGCGTCGGTCACGGTCGGTTCTTTTCCGCCGCGGTTAAAACAAGCAGGCCCGGGCATCGAGCCGGCACTTTTTGGCCCCACCTGCAACTGATTCTGGAGGAGCTTGTTGAGCCAGGCGATGGAGCCACCGCCGGCACCGATAGACAGAGTCTTAATCATCGTAATGCCGACCATCCAACGATCGATGATCGGCCGAAAGTCGTAACTTCGTACGCTGTCCTTCACGACCAGACCCACGTCGAAGCTCGTGCCCCCCATATCCGTCATGATGACGTTGTGGTGGCCGAGCGATTTTGCGACGTGATGCGCGCCCATCAGACCGGACACCGGGCCGCTGTTGAAGGTGCGGCAGGCCGTGGTGCGGAAAACTTCCGCGATGCCCCCGGAACTCTGGATCATGAGCAAAGGCTTCTTATAGCCTCGTTCGCGGAGTTTGTCCCACATCGCAGAAAGCTCAATCTGCATCGAGCGTTGCAAGTAGGCATCGAGGATGGCGGCTAGCGTTCTTTCGTACTCACCTAATTTGCCCACCACCTGCCCCGCAAGGACCACCGGCAAATAGCCGATGTGGAACTCCTTGTATTCATCCCGGATGATCTCCTTCACGCGTTTCTCGTGAACCGGATTGAGAAACCCCCAAAGGAGGGAGACCACGAAACCTCGAGCGCCGCGGTTGACCAGATAGCGAACTTTTGCGCGAAGGTCGTCTTCGCCGAGCAAGCGGATTACATTCCCGCGAGAGTCGATACGCTCCTTCGCACCCACAATCATCTCGCGAGGAATGAGTGGATCGGGTTTTTTCTGAATGGCCAGATTTCTTCTTTCGGCGACTCTGGTTCCATCAATCCATTGCGCGCCGCGGCCGATTAAAACCACGTCTTCGTGGCCTTCCGTGGTGATCAGCCCGAGACGCGGGCCTTTCCTCTCGATCAAGCGATTCATGGCGATCGTGGTCGAGTAACGAATCATGTCGATAGCCGGGAGCAGCTCTTCCATCTTGAAGCCGAGAGCGCTGGCTCCTTCTTCGATCACTTTCGAGAAGCAAACAGAGAGGTCGTAAGGCGTTGTGGGAACCTTCTTGATCAGAGTTTTCCCATCGAAATTAAGGACCAGATCGGTAAACGTCCCGCCGACATCGATATCGATCGAATTCATTCAGCAACCTCGAGACGCTGTCCTCGAATAATGAACTCACCCTTTCGCAGCCTTTCTTTCAAACTGTCCAGATCGATCTCAATGTCCCAGGTGATGGGATGACCCGGCGGGAGATATTCGGTTTCGATTTGTGTGCCGCAACCCGGGCAGTAGATCTCCACAATGCGCACCCAGAGCGGGTCGGGTGAGAAATTGAATTCACCCGAGACCAGCGGAGGATGGATCTCCCGAGGATCGCGATCGTACAACAGGCATCCTTTCTTATAATTCTCCCGCGCCGGACCAATTTCATGACCGCAGCGGTTGCAAAACCACCGCTCTTGTTCAATATCCAAATCAAGATATTCAGTGACCCGCATGCGGCCTTGTTGTTCGGGTGACATCGCGTTCCTCTCGTTTTACTCTCGCCGTGTTGTCGGCCCCGGCTCTTACTACGACCGATTCAATTTCGCATTTCCAAATTGGTCGACAACCAGCGTCCAGCCTTCGGGAACGAAATAGGTGCTATTGGCGCCTTCGAGCACCGCGCAGCCTTCTACGCGATTGCCCGGCTGCAGCGACTCCCAACAATAAAGCCGCGCTTCGCCATTCGAACTTCCCCAGGCGACCTTTCTCTTTCCTTTGATCGCATGCGACGAATCCGCCCCCTGCAAGGGTTTGCCGATCAGAGCGGACTTCGGCATCGCTTTGCGAATTTGCACGCGGATAAGTTCGATTGCAAGCGGTTCCGCACCAACGCCGGCTTTCGCTTCGCAGAATGCGCGAAGGCTTTCGGCATTGAGAAAAGAGGCCTCCGGACAGGCGACCGTAATCGTTGACTGGCCCCTGCAGGTGATTTCCAATTCCATCGAGTATGCGATGCGGTCAGGCTTGATCCCTTCACCGAGCAGATCCCTGAGGCTCTCCGCCTTAATATCCTGGAGGACGTGGTTGAGCTCGCTGACGGAAAGATCGGAAATCGAGGTGATCTGCAGCGCGCGCTCATAGATGTGAGAGATGTCGGAAACAGAGGAGCCGAAAGCGCTGAAGACGGGACCGAGCGAAAAGAAATAAACATCTTTCAGGCCGGCCTTTTCGGCTACACCGCAAGCAAAGAGCCCGCCGTTTCCTCCGTATGCGAAGAGCGTGTGTCCCGCGAACTCCTGTCCCAAATCCGCGCCGGCATGGCTGATCAGATTCGCGACGGATTCGAAGGCCAAGCCGATGATTGCGCGGCACGCCTCTTCAACCGAGAGGTTCAGTGGTTGCGCAACCAACTCTTGAATTACAGTGCGTGCCGTCTCCAAATGGATGGGCTTCGTCCCTCCCAGAAAATAATCAGGATTGATCAGTCCTGAGGCAACGAACGCGTCCGTGAGGGTGGCCTTATCTCCACCGAGGTTATAGCAGGCGGGCCCGGGGAGAGAGCCCATGCTCTCTGGACCAAGGGTGATCTCTCTGGGTTTGCCGATTGCCTGAGCTGCGACAACGCTGCCGCCGCCGAGAGCAATGGACCGCAGGTATGGAAGCGCGATCTGAACGGAAATGCCAAAAAAATTCGATGGCTTCCTCTGGACCAACTCAGAGTTTCGCAGGACACTCACCTTCGCGGTGGTGCCGCCGACGTCCAGCGCGATCACGTCGCTTACTCCATACTCCTTTGCGAGATGGGCGCTACCATGGATGCCAAGGATGGGGCCGGATTCAATGGTGTCCATTGCTTTCGTCTTGGCTATGCCGGCAACGCCCCCGTTGATGTGGCTGATCAGAAACGCCCCCGGAAAATGGTGCTCTTCGCGAAGGTCATCCTCCGCTTTGAAGAGCGCGGCGGCCAGCGCGCCGTGAGTGTATGCATTCAAGATTGCGCAGTAGGTTCGCGTCGCGTCATCGGCGCTCTTGGACATGTCGCTTCCGGCCAACACGGGCACCGACCCCAAGAAGTGGTCCGGGTACTGCTCGTCGATGATGCGCTTAATTCGAATTTCGAGCCCTGGATTGCGGTGGGCCGCCTTCAGGCTGACGCAGATGCGCCGGACTCCGCTCTCCAGGAGTGAACGCACGCTATTCATGATTTCGGTTTCGCTGGTGGCTTCGTCGACGCCAATCACGTCGCGTTCGGAAAGGATTCTGTCCAGCACGATGCTGCGCGGCTGGTTCCCGTACAAAGCTCGTTCGTGGCCACGCGAAATCAACAAGCCAATCCTTGGCCCGCTAAATTCGGCAAGTACGTTGGAAGTAATTGTGGTGGACCAACGGATAAGTTCAAGATTTTCCAGGAATGCATCCACATCGGAGTAGCCCAGCTGGGTGGCGCCCTGGGTGAGGCACTCAAAAAGGCAGACCGTCAAATCATGCGGAGTTGTGTCAACCTTCACGCAAACGAGCTTTTTGTCATCGATGAAAATGCCATCCGTCAGCGTCCCCCCGACGTCGATATCCGCAGTCAGCACGATGGCCTCATGGCTTCGCTGATTTGACTACCCTGAGAAATTCTTCCGCGCGAACCGTCCATCCGAAGAAATTCTCGACGTTAAACAGAGTCGCTTCATGCAGCGACGCCGGACCCGCGGGCATGGCTCCATCCGCGATCAAAATCGGCCAGTAGTCCTGGAAATACGCGTCCCGCAAAGTGGACTCCACGCAAACATTTGTAGCAATGCCCACAAAAAAAAGATACCGGATGCCCCGCGTACGCAGTTGAGAATCAAGCGTCGTCCCCGCGAAGCCGCTGTACCTCGTTTTTATCACCACCAAATCCCCGGATTCCGGTTTCAGCTCCTCTACGATCGCAAAATCCCATGTACCTTCCGTCAGGAGCTTCCCTTTCAATTCCGACCGTGAATTCATCAAGCTCATCGCCAGTTCTTTATGCCAATTGGGAGAATTCGGCCCGCCGCTGTTGCTCAAGTCCGGTTTGTATCCCATCTGAAGATAGACAACCGGGACGCTTGCCTGCCGCGCCGCATCCAGTATGGTTTTCACGGACCGGACAACTCGCGGGGCATCGGAAATGTCCGCTCCAGCGATGTCCAGCGTTCCGCCCTTCGAGGCAAACGCATTCTGCATGTCCACAACAACGACAGCAGCCTTCCTTAGGTCAACCTCGATCGGCTCCGGCTTCGCATCCAACTTCATCATTTCATTCTTATCTTCACAGAAAAAGAACTGGCGTGTCGTTCCGGAAATAAGGCGCAAATCTGGGTTGTCGGTTAGGACTTGAGCCCTGACAGAATAGGCTGAAAGACAAAAGCGGCGGGCAAATCAGATTTGCCCGCCGCCCTGCCCTGCGAACTTAGAATGAATACTTCAGCGACAGTTGGAACTGCCGCGCGTTAAACATTTTTCTCGGCTTGCCGAAGTCCGTATTTGGAAACGGAACGTTACCGGTGCAGGATCCGATAAACGAGAACGGGTTGGTCTGAATCTTCTTCGAAACGGCATCGTTGTAACTGTGGGGCGCCGCACCGCAGAAGTCCGGCGAGGTATAAACCGAGTCCACCTCGTCCACATTATTGCGATTCATCATGTTAAAGACGTCCGCTGCCATCTCCACCTTCTGGCGCTCCCGGAAGGAGAACGACCGCGAGAAGCGAAGGTCAGCGGTCTTCAACTTGTCGCCCCAGTAAGTATTGCGGGCGGAGAGACCGACGCGGTCGGTCACCGGGTTGGTATCGTTATTAGCGTCATGTCCGACGAAAATCGTGAAGGGCCGGGCGCCCTGAAGCGTAAGGATGCCACTGACCTCCCAATCCCTCAAGGCGATATTGGTATCCTTGGATTTGGGGCTCGCGGCGGTGAAGTTGGCAATAAAGCGATGACGAACGTCCTGGTTGGAATTCCCGCGCTCCAAAGATCTGTGGTAGAGATCCTGCGGAGTGCTCACGAATGTGGTGAATGTGCCATCATCCAGGGTCTTTGAGAACGTGTAGTTGGCGTTGAGCCGGAAATACTGCCCCACCTTCTCGGTCGCCGAGAGCGTCACGCCATGATAAACGCTGTTCCCGCTGTTATCGGTGTAGTAAATTAGGCCTACGGGGATGAGCACGGCCTGGAAAAAGCTCTTGCCGGGGGTGAAATCGGCGGGCGGCGCGGTGTAATTGCCAAAGTCACCGGTAATTTGTGGTGGGCCAGGAAGCGGATCTCCACACTTGTAAAAGCCTGTTTGGATGGCCCCGGCGGCAGTGCCATCCGTCTGCGGACAGACATTCAGGTTTTCCGCGCGAACCTGATGGTGCGCGGAGACGAATAGATAGCCAACGTTGACCACCAAACCATGTCCGATCTCGCGGTCAATCTCTAAACTGCCCTGCTCGGCATACGGCATCTTGCTGTTCCGTTCCACCGTGCCGTCACCCACGGTGGAAAACTCACCGTTCGGGAATGCCGCAGAAGGAATAGGATTGGTAATCATCGCGATCGGCTGATAAGTGCCGTTGAGGAGTAAATTCGCAGCCGCATCTGCCGGTTGGGAACCAAAGGGATTGGGGTTCGGAATAAAGGGCAACTGGTTCAGGGCATAAGTAGCGTTGTACGCACCGTCGCGAATACCGGGCAAGGGGAAGTTGCCTGTCCCAGGGCAGTTCGGAGTGGTCACCAGGCAAACGAAGGTTGTCGGGCGCTGCGGGTGGGTGACGAAGAAGAACCCAATGTTGTAGCGGTCGTAGAAGAGGCCGAAGCCGGCGCGAATGACCGTGTGCTTGTCCGGAGAATACGCCAAGCCGACTCTAGGCTGGAAGGCCTTGTAGTAGTTCTTAACGGTATCGCCGATCCCTGTCTCATAATCCCAGCGCACTCCATAGTTCAGGGTGAATTTGGAAGTGACGCGCCACTGGTCTTGCGCGAAAAGTCCGACATAGCCGTGATTCCTATCCGAGAAGTAGTTGGGCGTCTGAGCCGGGAGATAGGCGTTCTGCCAAGAGTTCGGAATCGTAAATCCTGGCGGAATCGTGCCGTCCACGACGGAGTTGTTGGCCGATCCAAGCGGAGATGGCCAAAACGCGACCGGTACGCCGTTCGCGAAGTCCGCAGGATTGGGACCAGGAAGGGCAGGCAAACCGGGAGGTGGCCCGGGGGGATCGAGACTATCATCGCCCGTCGGCGGCCCCAGGGCCAGGGGACACGGCCCCTCGGCAGGATTCGAAGCCACGTAACTGGAGTCCCCGGGGAGAAGCGCCGGATTCTTAACGTGTTGCACATAATTGGCAAAATCCACCAGGCAATTCACACCAGGCAAGACGATGCGCATGGGAGAGAAACCCGGCCAGATGATGTGATTGTTGACGCGGTTATAATCCACGCCGAACTTGGCCAGATGCGCCCCCTTGACCCAGTAGACCGAATCGGCAAACTGGCCGCGGCTCTCATAAGTGGCATCGAAGACCCCGAAGTTATGGCCCATCATGACCTCGTTCACCAGGTCCAGGTTCGGCTGTCCGGTGACGCCAGGGAAGTTCGCGTGCCGCCGTGCATACTGCGCAAGCACGGTGTTCACCAGGCTGGGCTTCAATTGCGATGAGACGGTCCCCACCAGAGACTGGTCGCGCAGGAAGTTGTTATGGCCGCTCGAGGAAGCCGCCAGGCCGCCACCATCCAGGGTGTCGCCGACCAGCACATTAAGGTTGCGCGCATCCTCGATGCTGTAGCGCAGCGAAATGCGATTGTCTTTGTTGAGCTGGTGGTCGAGTTTGAAGAAACCCTTGTCGGAATCCTGTGTTTTCAGGGTGCTTTCTTGCTCGGGAGAAATTCCCAGCAGCGCTTTCGCCTGGTTGATCAAGCTAAAATTTGCCATCAAGGTCGGGGATTGAATGGCCGCTTCTCCGCGGCGCTGACCTTCATAGTTCATGAAGAAGAACGTCTTGTCCTTTTTGATGGGTCCGCCAAGCGTGCCGCCGAACTGGTTTTGCCGCAGAGTATTCGGCGTCGGCGTTCCAGAGGGCAAGATCCCCTGTTGCAGGAGGTTATGCGCGTTTAGAGCGCTGTTCTCTATGTAATCGTAAAGCGAACCGTGCAGGTCGTTGGTGCCGGATTTGGTGATGATGTTGACGATGCCGCCCAAGGCGCGGCCCTGCTCGGCCCCGAAGCCGTTGTTGACCACGCGAAATTCGCTGACCGCTTCCTGGGAAGGAGTGGCGCGCTGGGAGCCGGTCGCGCTGTTGATAGTGTCCGCGCCGTCCACGGTGACCAGGTTGCTGAAGTCGCGCATGCCCCCGAAGGAGATGCGCGTAACTTCTGATTCAGTAAAGGTGGACTGGAGACTGGTGCGGCCGGTGGTGACGCCGGGGGTCAGCAGAACGAAATCGGTGAACAGACGGCCGCTGATCGGCAAGGACTGAATCTGGCTGGTGCTGATCACCGCGCTGACCTCGGTCCTTGTAGGCTCGACGGGCGGGGTCTCCGTCGTGACTTCCACTTTTTCCGAGCTGGCTGCCACTTTTACCGTGACGTCGATTGTAGCCACTTGGCCCACCGTCAAGACAATGCCTATCTGCCTCGACCTCGCAAAGCCGGTGGCTTCCGTCGTCAATTCATAGCGCCCTGGGGGCAAATTGGGAAGAATATATAAACCGTTATCGTTGGTGACAGCGGAATAAGTGCGATTGGTTTCCGTATCCCGCGCGGTGATGGCAGCCTTCGCGACCGAACCTCCACTCTCGTCGCGGACCGACCCGTTCAATTGGGCGTTGCTGGCGCCGCCTTGTGAGAAAGACGGTTTCGCCCAGCTTCCTAAGAAGACCACTCCAAGCACGAACAGCAGACCAAGATGTCGCCTCATAATTCACCCCTTGTACAATCGATTCGAACTTGCGGTTTTCCTAACTCTGATTCTAAATACACCCCGGCTCGCGTGCAGGTTTAGCGCTTGCGCCGCCTGCTTGTCAAGCCTTTAATCGAGCATTTGTGCGACTATCGCTCAAAACATTTCTCCGCACCCCTCTGCTGCTCGAACCCAAGGACTCTTTTTCCCCTCAATCCAGGCAACAGAAGACTGTTCCTCTCAGCGCAAAACGCGCTCCCTTTTCGCCCTATACTCCTATCGAAGATTGGCGTCAGTTTTGCCAATGGGCACCTCGGAATCTTGTGCTGGTGATCTCTCAGCAGCCGCACCCCATTCTCCTTTTCCGGAGCTCGGGTAGGGCGTCAATACATCAACCGGAATCAGCCCGGTAGAGAAACTTTCCGGGCGGCTGTCGCGGCCAAGAAAAAAATTGATCCAGGAGCTTGTCCCCTTCAGGGCGCGATTCGGCGGGGGGATATATACTTTGAGGTCTTCCAGACGGCTCGCCGCTCTTGCGCGTTCGTAGACCGCGACCCAGATGCAAGGCTTCTCCACAACTTCACATTGGCCATTCTTTGTTCCTCCGCAGGGCCCGTTTCGCAGATTCTTCGGACATGTCTGTGGACACACATATTCCATGTGGCCCAAAACACAATTCCCGCAGGCCTGGCATCCGAAAACCGGAGCCTTGATCGCAAATTCAATCCGCTCCACAGCTTTCGCCAAAGCGGGTCGTCCGTCAACCCGGCGGGATAGGCTCACGAGGAAGTTTCTCAATGCGCCGCCCTGGTTCACGGGGAAGATTTTCCCCATGAATTCCAGGAGACGTGGGATGGCTTCACGTCTCTTTCGCGCTCGCGGTGCATCGACAAAATAGAAACCATTCTTCGGAGCGTAAGCCATCTCTTCCGCAAACTCTTGCCAGCGCGAATGTGGGATGGCTTCACGTCTCTTTCGCGCTCGCGGTGCATCGAAAAAATAGAAACCATTCTTCGGAGCGTAAGCCATCTCTTCCGCAAACTCTTGCCAGCGCGAATTCAGCGCTTCCGAGCGGCGGATGATCCAACTCACATGATCCGCCTGATGGTCGCCACCCAGATAAGCTCCGGCATAACCGAGGCCACGAAGAACTGCCACCATCCGCGCCGC
>JBGOTL010000027.1:0-34462 GCA_041476465.1 Candidatus Acidiferrum sp.
AGTCTTGTGGTCAAGAACCTCGGCGACATTCCACTTCACGTCATCGACGAATTGCGCGGGCTTAGCTATGACGCCGCTACGCGCACACTGACCCTCCGGTTACGCGAGCCAGCTCCAACACCTGTGGATAAGAACGCGCCCACTTTCCATCTGCCGACACCCCGTACGGTCACGGTGGCGCCGGGTGCGATGGTAACAATCGTCGTCGCGATCCCTGCCGTTCTGACGACACTTCGGCAGGGGCCAGATCTCTCCCTGGTCATGGAAAAGACCGACCTGCGTGGGATGGAAACCATCCGAAGCGAGATCGCTGCTAGCGCTCACCCCATCGAGTTCCGTCCTGTGGAGAAACCTCATGCATTGCGTACTCGCCTAGCGTCGTGGGGAAAGATTGTGACCACCGACACCGCGGTAAAGCCGGACACCCGTGATGCTCTGCCGGATGAGATGCCTGATGCCGAGCCGTCCAAGAATTCATCCAACAAGTCAAAGAAAAGGTGACCCATGCCTACACTCAATGATGCATTTAATGAACTTCAAGCGATCAATGCCAATCTGCAGGTCCTGCATGCCGACAACGGGCAACTTCTAGCGGAACAGACCGCCATAAAGGCCGCGGTCGACGCCGGCACCGTGGCGACACAAGCCGTTAAGGCTGCAGTCGACGCTGGGACCCTTGTGCTCGAATCGATTGCCCAGGGCCAGCGAGTGACCAACACAATCCTGTTGCATCTTTCGCGTCAGGCGGACACGCTGATCTGCGCTGTCGAAGCAATTGCGCGCAACACCTGCGCGATCCATAACGAGACGCATCGGCAGACTAAACTACAAGCTGTCATCGCGGATTCTGATGAGGCGCTACTCGATATCGCCAAGTCCGTCAATCCTAGCGCCGCGCTGGATCTCGCGCGACGCGAGGCTGAGCGCGAAGCCCTCGAGCTTTGCTGTCCACCGCAGGTCGAGCCGCCTGTCTGTAATTACAAGCCCTGTCCGGTGCCGCCTCCTCTCGAAATTGACGACCGCAAGAAGGAACCGCAAGTTTGGCGTAAAAGCTGACGCCAAGTTGAGCCTTGATTATTCTAGACCCGAGTGTAGTATCTCGACCGTTATCGAAGGTACTTGAGGAGAGGCACATGCAACTTCATGTGGATACGGCCCTTCCCGCAAGAGAAGTCTAGTAGTCGGTCCTTACGATAAAAGCCGGCGACCTGGACAGTCCTCCTCGTTCCGCAGAATCATATACACTTCCCTGCGGATTGAGGGGAGCAGGTCACCTTCAGATCTGTTAAGTGTCGTCAATTCAAGCGTTTTCAGATTTTTGTTTCTAGCTTCCCAAGCTTCGGACGTGGGTTCAATTCCCACCGTCCGCTCCAAAATAGCACGGGAACTCCACGCGATAGTCCGCACTCAGCCTTGGACCGTAGCACTAACCCTGTCGCCTCCATCCGCGTGCCGCATCCTGGATAGCCACGCCAGCGAGTGCAGGGTAAACTCAATAGTGGAAGTTCGCACCGGCAGTGCCATGCAATGAGGGGTGACAAAGAGCAAATGTCCGTAACCGTGGAACGCAGGCTTACGCAAGAATACATCGAGCTCGAAAATAAGTACGGCGCCAACAACTACCTTCCGCTCGATGTGATCATCGAGCGCGGCGAAGGCGTCTGGGTCTATGACGTGGAGGGCAACCGCTATCTCGATTGCCTGGCCGCATATTCCGCTGTCAATCAGGGCCACTGCCATCCGGAAATTTTGAAGACCTTTATTGCCCAAGCTCGTAAGATTACCCTGACTTCACGCGCGTTCCGAAACGACCAGCTGCCTCTCTTTTACAAGGAACTCCACGACATCTCGGGCATGGAGATGGCCCTGCCCATGAATTCCGGCGCGGAGGCCGTGGAGACCGCCATCAAAGCCGCCCGCAAGTGGGGCTATGAAGTGAAGGGCATCCCCGCCGGCCAAGCCGAAATCATCGTCTGCGCCAACAATTTTCATGGCCGGACAATTTCCATCGTCAGTTTTTCCACCGACGAGCAATATCGCGACGGCTTCGGCCCATTCACGCCGGGCTTCAAGCTCATTCCATTTGGAGATGCCGCCGCTCTGCGTGCCGCGATTACCCCCAACACCTGCGCCTTCCTTTTGGAACCCATACAAGGCGAGGCTGGGATTATCATTCCGCCGGATGGATTTCTCCGAGAAGCAGCCGAGGTTTGCAAAGAGAACCGCGTTCTCTTGATCCTGGATGAAATTCAGTCAGGCCTCGGCCGCACCGGAAAGCTCTTCGCCTACATGCACGACGCTATTCAGCCCGATGCCATCATCATCGGCAAAGCTCTCTCCGGCGGATTTTATCCAGTCTCGGCGGTTCTCGCTTCCAGGGAAATTCTCGGTATTTTTCAGCCTGGTGACCATGGCAGCACTTTCGGCGGAAACCCATTGGCCTGCGCCGTCGCCCGCACTGCGCTTCGTGTCCTCGTGGATGAAAAAATGATCGAGCGCTCGGCGGAACTCGGCGCTTATTTCCTCGACAAACTTCGCACCCTGAAGAGTCCCATCCTGCAAGCCGTCCGTGGCAGAGGTCTATGGCTGGCTATCGAACTCAACCGCGAAGCGCGCCCCTACTGCGAGGCGCTCAAGAAAGAGGGCGTCCTCTGCAAGGAGACGCACGACACCATCATCCGCATCGCACCGCCGCTGGTGATCACGCGCGAAGAAGTGGACTGGGCGTTCGAACGCTTCAAGAAAGTTCTGGAGAAAGCCTAAGTTCGCTATCCCGCGCAGGCGCAATCGATGGCCGCTTTCTCCGCAGCCGTTAAAGGACGATAGCTGCCCTTCGCCAGCTCACCGAGGGCCAGCGGCCCGATCGCTACACGCACCAGGTTCAGAACTTCCAAGCCGCTGGGTTCCAGCATGCGCCGAATCTGGCGATTTTTTCCTTCATCCAAGATAATTTCCAGCCAGGAATTGCGCTCGCCGCGGCGAATCATGCGCGCGCTCTTCGCGCGAAGCCTTTCCCCCTCGTCAGTCAAAACTCCGCTTTCTAGTTTTTTCAGCAGTGCTGGGTCCAGGATCCCGCCGATCTGCACATGGTAGGTTTTATCCAAATGCGTTTCCGGAGCGGTAACGCGCGCGGCCCATTCCGAATCGTTGGTGAAGAGCAGTAACCCCTCGCTGGCCTTATCCAGCCGCCCCACGGGCGCCAGCCAGGGCAAATCATCCGGCAGCAGGGAATAGACGGTTGTGCGTTCCTTCTCGTCCGAAGCGGTGGTGATGACGCCGCGCGGCTTATTCACCATCAAATAGATTTTCTCCGAAGCAGTGATCGCTCGGCCATTCACTTCGATCCGGTCTTTTTCGAGTCGCACCGGAGTTTCCGGATTGCGCGGCGTCGCGCCATTCAGCCGGACTCTGCCCGCGCGAATCAATGCAAACGCCTTTGTGCGCGAGCAATATCCGAGTTTCGACAGCGCGCGCGCCAATCCGACGTGCTTATTTTGTTTTCGGCGTTGCATCCGGATGCGTCACGGCGCCATAACGCTGTGCCAGCCAAGCGCGGGCTTCGGCTGGATTGTAATTGAACGGCCCCATGCCCCCGCGATACGCGATATGCCCGCTTTCGTCAACGATGTAAATGCGCTCGGGCCACGCGGAATACGCATTGTCCGCTGCGTTGCTCATGTCATCGATGCCGAACGGCACCGGGTAGTGAAATCGCCCGATGAAATCGTTGGCGATAGCCACACGCTGCTCCAGCGTTTTTGGCTGTGCGTAGCAGACATCTTCTTTCACGTTGGACTTCATCTGCCACTCGTCGGTGGGATGCGCTTCGCGCACGTAAATGGTCAGAAAGTCCGCGTGCTCTTTGTAATCGTTGTAGATCTGTATGACGTCGCCTAACTGGCGGCGAAAGGGCGGTCAAGTGTAGCTGCCGAATATAAGGACCAGCGGCTTCCCGCTGGTGCGCTCACGAATATGAAAATGGCTTACACCGTCCAGCGCGAGCAGCCGCACATCGGGCGCGTCATCCCCGGCGTGCAGTGTCCCGCGATGCATGTGCGGGAAGGCATAGCGCACCATGCCGTACACGTCGCGCGGACTCCCCGCCATCACACACAGGCCGGCGAACGTCGCAAGCAGCAGCGCCGCAACTCCCACCGCCAGCCATTTCCAGATTCGCTTCCATTTCATTGCTTCCTCTTCGTTGACTCTCACGGTCTGTCCTTCGCCACGAGCTGCATCCGCTCTTTCTGGTAACGCGCGGGCGCTCGCTTGAAAGATCAAGCCCGTGCTTTTTCGATCATCTCTTTCCAGACGCCCTTGCTCTTCAGGATCAGCTCGACGACCTCGCGTGCCGCGCCCTCGCCGCCCTTCGCTTTGGTGACGTAATGTGCGGCTGCGATCACTTCCGGCGCGGAGTTTGCCACGGCTACGGAAAATCCCACGCGCCGCATCACGGTCAGGTCCGGCAAGTCGTCACCGATAAAGGCTACCACTGATTCGGGCACGCCGGTTTTCTTCAAAATCTCCTCATACGCGGCAATTTTGTGCGGCTGTTTCTCGTAGACAAATTCGATATCCAGCTCGCGCGCGCGGCGCCGCAGCGCGGCGCTTCCGCGCCCCGTAATGACGCCGGTGCGAATCCCTGCCGTGCGCGCCAGCGATAATCCCTGGCCGTCGTGCGCGTCAAAAATCTTAATCTCCAGCGCTGTGCCGTCCGGCTGCGATACCAGCACCACGGCCCCCGTGGTAATCGTGCCATCCACATCCATCAGCAAAACTTGTATTTGTCTCGCGCGCTTCGCCACACTCGCTGAAACTTTTCTCCCGCCTTTGGCCAATTCCTTCTCCTCTTTTCTTCTCTGCGAACTCCGTGATCGGCGCCTGCCCCGACCCGGTCGGGGTGTTGAATTCCTTTTTCTTCTTTTTCTTCTTCAAACCACTTCTTCTTCAAATCACTACATCAGCTCCAGCGTCCACAGATCGTGCAGGTGCACCACCCCAATCACGCGCTGCGCCTCATCCACCACCACAATCGAAGTGATCTTGCATTTCTCCATCAAGTTCAGCGCTTCGCTGGCTAGCACGCGCGGCCCGATGGTCTGCGGAGCGCGCATCATGCACGCGCCCGCTGTCATCTCCAGCGCTGCACCGCGGTGCTTTTCCATCAAGCGCCGCAAATCGCCATCCGTCAAAATCCCAGCCAGTCGTCCGTCCACCTCGACGACGGTGGTCATGCCCAGACCCTTCTTGCTCATCTCGTGAAATACATCCTGCATCGGTGTTTCCGGCGCAACTCGGGGCAGAGCATCTCCGGCATGCATGAGGTGCTCCACTCGCAGGAGTTTTTGACCGAGTCTCCCCGCCGGATGCAGTGCCGCAAAATCGTCCGGTTTAAAGCCGCGCCGTTCCAGCAACGACACCGCCAGCGCATCGCCCACGGCCATCGCCACCGTGGTGCTCGCCGTGGGAGCGAGGTTCAGCGAGCAAGCCTCCTCGCGCACGCTGACGTCCAGCGTGACATCGCTCGCTTCCGCGAGTGTGGAATGCGTCTTGCCGGTCAGCGTGACGATCCGCATTTCCAGCCGCTTCAACGCTTCCAGCAATCGAATGATTTCTTCCGTTTCGCCGCCGTAAGAAACCGCCAGCAGCGCGTCGCCCTTCGCCAGCATCCCCAGGTCCCCGTGCAGCGCTTCGGCTGGGTGCAAGAAAAACGACGGTGTGCCGGTGCTGGAAAACGTTGCGGAAATCTTGCGGCCAATCAAGCCGGATTTGCCCATGCCGCTGACCACCACACGTCCTTTACAGGCGAAGAGCACATCAACAGCTTTTTCGAAGCTCGCATCCAGCCGCGCAAGAACATCCTGGATCGCCTGCGCTTCGATCTTCAGCACCCGCCGCGCGGTATCCAGACTCATTCCACGCTCCACAGGCTCAACGCATCGCGCGAAAGGAATAGTAGGGGCACGATATTTCGTGCCCTTATAGTCGCTGCAATCTCGTTGAGTTGCGTAAGGCTCATGCGCTTCCCCATTTGCGTACAACCGATGAAAGCTCTTTCAATTTCGCCAGCAGGCCCGGGAGTTGCGCCAGCGGCAGGGCGTTCGCTCCATCAGAGAGCGCTGCGGCGGGATTGTCGTGCGTCTCCAGAAAAATTCCATCCACACCAGCCGCCACGCCTGCGCGCGCCAGCGGCTCGATGAACTCCGGCTGCCCGCCGCTCGCGTGCCCCTGGCCGCCGGGAAGTTGCACGGAATGCGTCACGTCATACACCACCGGATAGCCCAATTTTTGCATGACCGGAAACGAGCGCATATCCACTACCAGATTCTGGTAGCCGAACGAAGCGCCGCGTTCCGTCAGAATGATTTTGGTGTTGCCGGTGCTGGCGACCTTCTCCGCGACATTGCCCATGTCCCACGGCGACAAAAATTGCCCTTTCTTCACATTGATGATGCGGCCGGTCTTGCCCGCGGCGATCAGCAAATCCGTCTGCCGCGACAAAAACGCGGGAATCTGCAAAATGTCGCAGACTTCTGCGGCCGACCCCGCTTGCGAAATGTCATGAATGTCCGTGAGGATAGGCAAGTTCAAATCCGCTTTGATCTTTCCGAGAATACGCAAGCCTTCCTGCAGGCCCGGCCCGCGATATGCCTTCCCAGAGGAACGATTGGCCTTGTCAAAGGAAGCCTTGAAAATGTAGGGCACGCCAGCGTCGGCGGCAATTTTAGAAACACGCTCCGCCATTCCTCGCGCGTGAGCTTCACTCTCGATCACACACGGTCCCGCAATCAAGAACAGGGGATTCCCGCCGCCGAGGCGCAGCGAGCCAAGCGCAATTTCGCGAGTTGCGGTCATAGGGGATGTCGTGCGTGCTACAAGTTTATAACAGGTTGCTGAAGAAGGTCCTTTCCTTAGGGTCGGCGTGCCCTCTCCATAACTTCTCGTACCGCATCTATAACTACGTCCGGTTCTTCCAAGTGCACATAATGGCCGCTTTCTGCATATACCAGCTTTGAGTTGTGCGACAGCCCGAGGGTCTTGGACCGCACGGTTTCCCCTTTCTGAGTGTCCTCACCTAGAGCCCCTTCGCGCTTTGCGGCGATGATTACCAGCGGCTTGCTGTCCAGCGGGAAATCGCCGCGGGTCGCGGATTGCACGGTAGCTAATGGTTCGTCTGGATCATCAACATCGGGAAGGCGCGGCATTGACTGCGTCCACTGATAAGCCTTGTATATGTCGGGCGGTAATCTCTTGAACGGGTCATCGGCCTCCGAGCTCTTCCTGATAGTCATTGGGCCCGAGGGCGGTCCTCCAGAAATAGATTCTGGCATCTTTTCAATCACTGGAGGATCGAACCCTACCGAGCTGTCCACAAGCACGATCCCGGCTACATTTTCGGGGTGTCTGCGAGCGTACACAGCCACCAGCCAGCCGCCCCATGAGTGACCGACCAGAACGTAGGGAGCACGCTCGCCCGAAGCCTTCAGCAGGCGATCGAAATCTTCGGCCGCATTGGAAAGCCCGTGCTGAGGGCCCGCGTCATGACTCCACGCCGTGCCGGCGCGGTCGTAGCTGCAAACTCGTGCGGTGGTCGCGAGTTTCGGTTGTACCAGCGACCACGCCAATGAGGAGTCGCCCAGCCCTGCATCTAGCACAACTGTTGGGCTACCGTGTCCGGCACAGTTAAGGTGCAACCGACGGCCACCGATGTCCACAATTCGTCCAGGTGGAGCGGGCGGTGAAGGGGTTTGAGCCGCGAGGGTAAAGCCCGCCAGCAGCGGCACTGCGCACAAGGTAATGGTCCATTTCATGAGCGCATCCCCTGTATATGATTTCAATGGGCTCCAGCCCCTGAGGAGCTTCTTTGTATCAGATTTCGGCAACTTGCTAAGGCTACGCAGACAGCGTCGAGTTTGCAATGCTTTACGCCGTAACGCGGGGCGCCGTGCCAATGGCCTGCGGGCGTTGTGGCTCGGCAATGGTGCGCGGCTTCTGTTTCTTGTGTTCCAGCGCTGCGCCCACAAACGCCGCAAACAGCGGGTGCGGCTCCAGCGGCTTGGATTTGAATTCCGGATGGAACTGGCAGCCCAGGAACCACGGGTGATTCGGCAACTCCACGATCTCCACGTAATTCTCATCCGGTGTGCGTCCGGTAATGCGCAGCCCCGCGCCCGTCAGTATTTTTTCGTATTCGCGATTGAATTCGTAGCGATGCCGGTGGCGTTCGCTGATCTCCGTCTTCCCGTACGCTTTGTGGGCAAACGAGCCGGGCTCCAGCAGGCAGGGCCAAGCCCCCAGCCGCATCGTGCCGCCCATTTCATCCACGCCCAGCAATTCGCGCAGCTTGTAAATGACCCTGTGCGGTGTTTGCGGGTCGAATTCCGTGCTGTCCGCTTGCTTCAGGCCCGCCGCATCGCGCGCGTATTCGATCGTCGCGCATTGCATGCCCAGGCAAATGCCGAAGAACGGCACCTTGTGATCGCGCGCGTATTGAATGGTGTAAATCATTCCCTGAATGCCGCGCTTCCCAAACCCGCCCGGCACCAGGATCCCGTCAACCCCGCGCAGCCGCTCCGCCGCGGTTTCCGGTGAATCAATCTCTTCGGCTTCTATCCACTCCAAAACTGTTTTGTAGCCATGCGCCAGCCCGCCGTGCTGCAAGGCTTCGCGCAAACTCTTGTACGCATCTTCCAGCTGCACGTACTTGCCCACCACCCCGATGCACACTTCTCCCGCCGGATGGTGCATCCGGTGGACCAGGTCCACCCACGGCTTCATGTTCGACGGCCGCTCTTCCAGCTTCAGCAGCCGCAAGATCTGCCCGTCCAGTCCTTCCTTGCTCAGCTCCGCGGGCACCGCGTAAATCGTGTCCACGTCTTCCATCGAGATCACGCAGGAATCCGCCACGTTGCAGAACAGCGCAATCTTTTTCTTCAAGTCAATTGGGATGTGGCGATCGCTTCTGCAAAGCAGTATGTCCGGCTGGATTCCAATCCCCAGCATCTCTTTCACGCTGTGCTGCGTCGGCTTGGTTTTCAATTCACCCGCGGCCGCTATATAGGGTACCAGCGTGACATGCACGAAGAGCGTATTCTCCGCTCCCAACTCCAAACGCATCTGGCGGATCGCTTCCAGGAAGGGAAGCGACTCAATGTCGCCCACCGTCCCGCCAATCTCTACGATGACCACATCCACGCCTTCAGAAACTTTCTTAATGATGGCTTTGATCTCGTCGGTGACGTGGGGGATCACCTGCACCGTCTTGCCCAGATAATCGCCGCGGCGTTCCTTGGTCAGGATGGTTTCGTAGATGCGCCCGGTGGTCCAGTTATTGTCGCGGGTGAGCTTGGCGTGCGTGAATCGTTCGTAGTGCCCCAGGTCCAGGTCGGTTTCCGCCCCGTCTTCGGTGACGAAAACTTCGCCGTGCTGAAACGGGCTCATCGTGCCTGGATCCACATTCAGGTACGGATCGCACTTTTGTATGGTGATTTTAAAACCGCGACTTTCGAGAAGACATCCGATTGAGGAGGCAGCTACGCCTTTTCCCAGTGAGGAAACAACACCGCCGGTAACAAAGATATATTTTGGCGCCATCCATGTAGCCCCGCGTCTGGATTCTCTCCAGCTCGTTGAGCTTGTCAGCCCTCCACAGGAGTGACGTACATGCAATTATGAGCGGAACTCGCAAAACTGTCAATTCCTACTCTTGGCTCGTGCAAACCGGAAAATTTCTCCTTGGCCAGCCGAAACCTTTTGCCGCCGTTCGGGTTCTTATAAACGGACTGGTTCAGCTAGGAGCTCTCTCATAAATGGTTTCAGGGGTCGGAACTTTAGCTCCGACATCAAGATCACATGATCATTGGGCTTTAGCCCCTGAGGAAAGTTTTACAGTTTGACTGGGGCATTTATGAAGTGGCTTCTAGGCACATGGTCGTGAATTGTGGAAACCATATAGCTCTCTCGATTCATCTAAGTAAGGAAAGCCGCGCGCAGTCCAACGGAGGTACGCGATGAAGCGCTTGTTCCTGGCAATGGCCGCCTGTACCGCACTCTGGGCCGCGGCCTGCAGTACCGGCAGTTCAATTCCACCGCCTCCTCCGCCCGTAGGTCCATTTTCCAAGGCTGACCTGAACGGCCAGTATGCGTTCTCCATGAGTGGCAGCACCCTCGCGGGAAACTTTGCGCGCGTAGGAACCTTCACCGCGGACGGCCAGGGCGGCATCACCGGGGGCTTGGAAGATGCCAATTTCCCCGGTGTGGTCAATACGCAGATTCCCTTTACCGGCGGAACCTACACCATCAATGGCGATGGACGCGGCAAAATGACCATCTTCGTGGGTGCTAACCAGCTCAATTTCAGTATCACCATGGTTTCGCCTTCGAACGGGTACATGGTGGACGTCTCCACTTCCAATGCTGAAACCGGCAGCGGCAATTTCGTGAAGCAGGACGCTGGCGCGTTCTCACTTCCTAACATCAGCGGTAGTTATACCTTTGACTTTGCCGGGATTAGTCCGGACGGCTCAGGGAATCCTATCTCCATCATCGGGGAATTCGCCGCCAATGGAGCCGGCCAGCTCACTTCAGGGCAAGAAGACGCGGTAGAGCTTAACTCCGTATTTGCTGGAAAAACCGCAATTGCCGGCACCAGCTTTATCTTCGACAACGCTAACCCCAGCACCGGCCGGGGCACCGTCAAAATCAGCGGTTTCAATTACGTTTTCTATATCGTGAACAGAAACCAGATCAAGTTTATGGGCGCCGATGTCCTTGGCGAGCTTCTGGGTGACGCCGTTTCTCAGCAGCCAGCGATCCCCGCGAATGTTTCCGCGATCAACGGAGACTTTGTATTCATCGTGGGTGGCGCCAGTGTGAATGGAACTTTTGCTCGCGCGGGCCGCTTCACGGCAAATGGCAACGGCGCCCTCTCCGCAATTTTTCTGGACAATAATAACTCCGGCACACTTATTGCCGTTCCTCCTTCGGGCGCTATCTCCGGCCTAACGGGAACCTATACGATCGATAGTGATAATTCCGGGCGTGGAACCCTCACGTTTCAGGACACCATCAGCGGCACCGGCACCTACACCTTTGCTTTCTACCTCATTTCGCAGACCCAGGCCGTTTTTCAGGATCAATCCTTGATTGGTGCGATTGGAAATGTCGCCCCACTGGTCGCGGATGGTTCTTTGTCCGCTCAAACGGGCGCTCCCTTCACGGCCACTAATCTTGCTCCCAAGTTTGTGTTCAGCATCAGCGGCATCAGCAGCAATGGGCAAACATTTCAAACCGCGGAGGAAGATTTTGTCGGCCAGGTCGCGCTGTCCAATTTGAATTTCACCGGCACCGTGGATTTCAATGAATTCGCGGCCGGCCTCATCTTCCTCGATATCCCCGTAAACGGCTCGATCGCCTTGACCGGAAATGGCTCGGGGCCCAACTCGCAAGTCTTTAACCTCCAGCCGCCGGCTACCAACAAGATCAACTACGTCGTTTTCATCGCCAATCCGCAGACTCTCTATGTCCTCGGAAGCGATTCGAACCGCGTCGTCTCCGGCGTCTATTCCGCTCAATCAAAATGATTCAGCGGCCATTCTGAAGCGTGCCGCCCGGCCGAGTTTTGCCGGGCGGTTTCTTTTCTCCCGCTCTCTAGTAGTATTTAGAAGTGTTCACGCGAAAGCATCTTGGGACGCGGACGACACTGCGCGGCCTCTGCGTAGCCATGATCCTTTTCGCGAGTTTCTACGCCGTCTCTTGCGGCAGCAGCAGCCCCGTTATTCCGCCGCCTCCTCCGCTGGGCAACTTTTCCAATGCCAGTCTCAATGGCCACTACGCCTTCTCGATGCATGGTCTTGATCTCAATGGCGCGTACTTCTCTCGTGTCGGCAGCTTTTTCGCCGATGGCAATGGCAATATCACTGGCGCGCTAGCCGATCTCGCCGACCACGGACTGACGCCTCCCTATCTGACCGTCTCTTATTCGGCGGGAACCTACTCGATCCTGCCCAGTGGGCAGGGAACCCTGTCGTTGACGAGCAATACCGGCGTGCTTCAATTGAGCATCGTCCTGAATTCTGCGAGTCAGGGTTTCCTGGTCGAGACGGATTTGCTTGCCGCTTCGCAAGGAAACTTCAGCCTGCAATCGCCCGCGGCCTTCAGCCAAACAGCCATCAACGGCAAGTACGTCTTCGATGTTTCCGGGGTCTCTTTTTCAGCCACCAACGTGGCAGCGATCTCCATGATGGGAGAGATCCAAACCGATGGAAACGGAATGGCCGCGAGTGGCGTAATGGATGTGAATGACGGCAACGCGCCGGGCCCGTCGGGCGCCATCAGCATTGCCCCAGGCGGTGCTTATCAACTCGATCCCGCCAACGGCAATGGCGCCAGCTTTGGCCGGGGCACGCTCAGCATGAACGGCAGAAATTTCGTTTTCTATATCGTGGACGGCTCCCGCATGAAGTGGATGGAAGAGGATTCGTCGGCTTCCACGCAAGGTGATGCTCTGCAACAGTCGTCAGACATCGCCACCCAGAACTCCGCATTCATGGGCAGCTTCGTCTACCTCATCAATGGTTCCACCAGTGCGGGAAAGTTTGCGCGTGCCGCCCGCTTTTCCGCGGACGGCAACGGCAACCTTGGAACCATCCATCTGGACGACAACAACAACGGCAAAGTAGCCGCAATCCAGCAAGGCGCGAATCTCTCCAAGGCCACCTATGCCATCGATCCGCTCAACGCGGGATCTGGGCGCGGCACGTTTACCTTCACCGACTCGCGCTACGGCACGTTTTACTATGTCTTCTACCAGATCTCTCCGGCGCAGGCCGTCCTCCAGGACGTTAGCAAAGGAACCATTGGCGATGGCGCGATGCTCGCCCAGGCAGCCGGGCCGTTTACGAACTCCGCAGTCGCCGGTCACTACGCCTTCGCTTGGGATGGCATGGATCTTGGATCGAGAAACGCCATCCCCTTCGAAAAAGATTTCACTGGCCAGTACACGCTTTCCAGCTCCAATACCAGCAACGTGAGCGGAGCGGCGGACTTCGTGGATTTGGGATTGAACGGCAAGAACTTTCATTCCCTTGTGCCTCTCACCGGTAATCTGCAAATCACCGGTGACGGCACCTCCAGCAACACCTGCCAATTCGTTCTGGACACCTCGCCCTCGGCCACCCTCAACTACAAAGCATATTTTGTGGACTCACAAACGGTTTTGCTTCTCGAGGTGGATAGCAGCAGCGTGCTCTCGGGAATCGCCTCACAACAGCATTAACGGGAATTTGGGCCAGGCGCTGCCATCTTGAGCGGGGTGAGTGAAAAAAATCTCAGCCCGCTCGTCTTCCTAAGCAGCCATGTCTCGCAGAAGTTTTTCCACGCGGGCTATGTCTTCCGGCACATCCACGCTCACGGCGTCGTGCGCGACCTCCGCTACTCGAATCTTCCAGCCGTTTTCCATCCAGCGCAATTGTTCCAGTTGCTCGATGCGTTCCAGCTCCCCTTGCGGCAGCGTCGCGTATTCCAGCAGCGCGTCGCGCTGAAAGACGTACAGCCCCAGATGCTTCCAGTAGTTCACATGGACTTTGTTCACCGTGTCGCGCACCCAGGGAATCGGCGCGCGCGAAAAATACAGCGCATATCCCTCGAAATCGAGCACCACCTTCACCACGTTGGGGTCCATGATGTCCGCGGGTGTCTTGATCGCGGTGGCCACCGTGGCGATGGAAGCCGGGGGGTCCTCCAGCAGCGCATCCACGCCGGTGTCGATGGCTGCGGGATCCAAGAGCGGTTCGTCCCCCTGCACGTTTACAAAAACGTCGCCGGCCACATGCGCGGCGACCTCCGCGACGCGTTCCGTGCCTGTGCGGTGATCGCTGCGCGTCATGCGCGCTTCACCGCCGAATCCTTCAACCACTCTTATGATGCGTTCATCATCCGTCGCGACGATGACGCGTTCCGCTCGTTTCGCAAGTTTCGCGCGCTCGTACACCCTCTGGATCATCGGCTTACCCGCCAAAGAAACCAACGGCTTGCCGGGCAGTCGGGTGGCCCCATAGCGTGCTGGAATCACCACAACGATTTTATTCGTGCTCATACCGCCGGATGCTATCACAGCACGGGAGGGTGCTGCTTTGCACTTGTGTTCGTTCTTCCGAGTGATAGAATTCGCTTTAGTCCTGATCCGCGCGGCCCTTCCGGCAGCTCGGGGCGATAGGGGAGCCGTGAAGCGCGACCTGCGTCAGATTCCCGTTCTAACCATGTCTTTCGCCTTCGTTTTGCTCATTTCCATCGCCTCGCTTTTTTTCGGAGTCCCTGCCTCAGCCCAGGAAGTTCAAGCCCAGGACCAGCCCAAGGAAGTGGCGCGTCCCGTGGCGCCGCCCGCGGACGTGACCAAGGATACCCCGCCAATCAAGATCAAGCGTGGTCAGATTTTGCATTCCGATGTGGATCTCGCGCTGGTCAACATCACCGTGACCGACCCTTACAATCGCCTGGTCACCGGCCTCGAGTCGGATAACTTCCGCATTTTTGAAGATAATATCGAGCAGGAAGTGGTGACCTTCTCGGCCGAGGACGTCCCCATTTCCATCGGCGTCATCTTTGATTACAGCGGCAGCATGTCCAATAAAATCGCCAAGGCTCGCGAAGCCGCGGTGCAGTTTTTCAAAACCGCGAATCCGCAGGATGAATTCTTCCTCGTCAGCTTCAATGAGCGAGCCGAGCTGACCAGCACCTTCACCAACAGCGTGGAGGACCTGCAGAGCCGCATGATGCTCACACTGCCTAAAGGCCGCACCGCCCTGCTGGACGCCATCTATCTCGGCCTTAGCCAGATGAGGGGTGCACACAACGCCAAGCGGGCCTTGCTCATCCTATCCGACGGAGGAGATAATCATAGCCGGTACAGTGAGAACGATATCAAGCGGCTGGTAAGAGAAGCGGACACGCAGCTCTATGCCATCGGAATTTTTGATCAGCTTGCGTATCGCTCGACCACCGAAGAGATCAGCGGCCCGTCGCTGTTGAGCGAAATCACGGACTTGACGGGTGGCCGCGTTTTCGGTGTTCAGAAACTGGAAGAGTTGCCTGATATCGCTTCTAAAATCGGCATGGAGCTGCGCAATCAATATGTCCTCGGATACCGGCCAAGCAACAAAGCGCGCGATGCGCGCTGGCGAAAAATCAAGATCAAGCTGCGCGAGCCCAAGGGGCTGCCTCCTCTCTCCGTCTATGCAAGGTCGGGATATTACGCGCCGGCCCACTGACCAGTCCACTAAATTGGTACGCGCTCTCTTTCCGCGCGTTTTTCAGGTACTGATACTTTTCCTCGGCATGGCCCTTTTGCAGCCGGCCGCTTTCGCCCAGTTTCCCACTCCACTTCCCCTTCCCGTGCCGCCTCCCCCGGGGCAGGACACTGGCGCCGCGAAGGCCCCGCAGGGCGGCAGTATCAAGGTGGATGTCAGCCTGGTGGTCCTGCACACTACGGTGCTGGATGATCGCGGGCGTTTTGCCGATGGCCTCAAAGAGGAAAATTTCCGCGTCTACGAAGACAAGATCGAACAAAAACTTTCTCTCTTCCGCCGCGAAGACGTTCCCGTCAGCATGGGATTGGTCATCGACAATAGCGGCAGCATGCGCGACAAGCGTCCCAGCGTTAACGAAGCCGCCTTGACGCTGGTGCAGGCCAGCAATCGCCAGGACGAAGCCTTCGTCGTCAATTTCAACGATGATTTCTACCTGGATCTCGACAAAGACTTCACCAATAGCATTCCCGAATTGAAAGAAGCGCTGGAACGCATCGACGCGCGCGGCAGCACCGCCCTCTACGACGCCCTGATCGGCTCCTTGGATCACCTCAAGAAGGCCTCCAAGGATAAGCGCGTCCTGCTGGTGGTCACCGATGGAGAAGACAATACCAGCCGGAATAGTTTGGAAAGAACTATTAAAGAGATTCAGAAAACCAGTACGGTGATCTACACCATCGGACTCCTCGGCCAGGAGAGCAAGAAAGGCGCCAAGAAAGCGAAGAAGGCGCTCCTGGATATCGCCCTGGCTTCCGGTGGTTTGGCGTTTTTCCCGGAGAACGTTGAAGATGTCCACAACATCTGCGAGCAAGTGGCTCACGACATCCGCAACCAGTACACCCTGGCTTATTACCCCTCCAACTCTGCCCGTGACGCCACTTTCCGCACCGTAAGGGTTGATGTGATTGCACCCCGCGGCAAAGGCAAGCTCACTGCCCGCACCCGCAACGGATACTACGCCCCCGGCGCCTCTCCTTCCGTTTCTGGCAACAACTGACGATTTTCCCGGTTTGTCATTGTAGAGGCCGGGCTTCAGACCGGCTTTTTTGTGAATCGCACCGTGAAGTTCACTTCAGTTTCTCGGCCCACTCCTTCGTGCCAGGAAATAGTCTCATCAATGTGTCCAGAATTTCCTGTTTCTGTTTGGGGTTCGCGGTAATCATGCGGAACACTTCCATCTGCAGCTCATAATCTGGATTACCTTCCGCGGTATAGTCTTTAGGATTAAAAGTGTCCGCAAATTTCTTTGAAAGACGGTCTGGAAACAACTTCTTCAAGGCCTTGGCCTTTGCCCACGCGGCGTCGGGATTCTGCGCATTCAAGACAATTTCGGCGGCTTTGACTTCAAAGTCAGCGTTTTCCTTTGCTCGGTCAGAGATCTTGCTAAAGCCGAACGACACGAAGAGGAGCAGCAAAGGAGCTACAATTGAAGCTACTGTCAAGTTTGTCTTCCGATGTTCTTCCTTTTGCTTCTCTTGTTCTACCTTTAGCTTCCCCTGTTCGACCTTTAGCTTCTCTTGTTCTATCTTATCTCCTTGTCTTAGCTTCTCCTCCTCGACCCGAATTTTTTGCCGTTCCAACTCGAGCTTCTCACGCTCCAAAGCGGGTATGATCTCGTTTTCTGCCATCGCAACCTCCTCGTGCAGCGCCTGGTCCGTAGATCTTAGCCCTCCTTGCTACCTTCTTTGCAACCCCTTGAATCTTCAGCTATCTCGCAAATGATTTTCGGGGGCGCAGCGGTGTCATGCGTTTTGCGAATCACGGGAAGAAACCTCGGGAGAAGAATCGGAGAGCGGAATAGCGTCGTCCTCCATGCGTTTCCATGCGTCGAAATCGTACTTGAACTTATATTCCTCTTGAATCCCCTGGACGGAATGCAGCATGAGCTGGCCGATATAGGCGAGAGTGGCGGCGTTGCGCTGGGAGATGCGATTTTGCGCGAAAGCGGTGAAGAGTTTGCCGAGGACGAAGTTGACGTCGGTCGACGTCATGAAGCCACCGGTCAGGGAGGAAGCGATCTCCGAGCCGAGGCGATCGGATTCGAGGAGTTGGCGCTCGGCGCGGGAATGGAAGATACAGAGGGACGGGTGCGCGGGGTGGCGCATCATGCGGCAGGTGCGGCCGTCGGCGAAAGGGAATTGACAGAGAGAAGCCTCGTTGGTGGCGGCCCGGGAACGGGAGGATTTAACTGGTTTCATGGTTTCTCCTGGAAAATGAAATTAGAAAAGGAGAGTAGGGAATTTTGGCTAGACACCCCTCCCCCCATGCTTTTTTTGGATGTGTGGCAAACACTGGGTTTGAAGTCCTTTATTTTGGAAGTGTGGTAATGATTGGAGTTAGGGAGCGGTTTTTTGCAAGTGTGGCAGGGAAAGGAGTTAGAGGAGGTAAAGGAAGGAATGGAGGTAGAGGACTTTCCTACGCCGAGGCTACGGAGGACTCTTCGTGGCTCAGGGTAAACAGGGCGGGTAGGACTCTCCCGCGTCGTGAGAAGAGCGACGTCGGAGAGCATAAAACATGATAGCACGGAACTGTGACCTTGTCAATACAATTCCTTATAAGTATATACGTTCGAATGAGTTGTGGAAAACGTTGGAAAACCGCAAAGTCAACGCCCCATACGCGATACCGGCGTGATGGGGCACCCCGCTCTTGCCGAGCCGCGGCCTCCGGGCCATCGCCTTAGTTCCCAGACTGCATCTTTTTTGATGAAAGCGCCGTAAACAGCGCCGTGAAGGAATCCTTGGTTTCTCTTGAGACGGTTATCTGGCCTCCCTCAACTTGCTCGAAAAACCGCTTAGCAAAGGGGGCTTTGTTCGAGCCAGGTATCGAGTCAGAGTTCAATTCATTCTCTTTGTAGTCGTCGGCCCGCTCAAGAACGTACTTGTTAAAGTCAATTTTGCTAATGAGATCTTCTATCCGATGATTGTCCGTCCTCGAAACAAACGATATCTGCTCCTCCGGAACTAGTAATTTCTCAGAAAGAGTTTGCGCTATTTCTTTGCCTTTAATGTCCCTATCAAGCAAGACATGAAACCCAAGTCTCCATCCAATCAAAAGTGAGACGAGCGGTGGCACATTGTCCGCTCCAGTTAAGGGTATGAGGTGAACGCCCTCGAAATTCTTACCTACTGTTGCTGGAATAAATTTGAGGGCAGCTCGCAAATAGTAGTAGTCAGAAATGCCCTCAACTACCAGGTTATGGTCCGCAGCGATGGTTAGTTGCTTCGTAATATCCAACCCAATCGCGGTGATGATCGGCATTAAAGTGACTCGATCAACCGCCGCTTCCGATGTTAGGGAATAGACCCGGGTTCCCTTATTTTTCTTCCTGTCGAAATCTCTGATGACTAACCGTATTCTGTCGAGGCGTGCTGGGTCTATGAGATAGGGGGAGTGAGTCGTAAGAAGGATTTGGTTTTCTTTCGCGAGTACAGTGAGTACGGCCAAAATATCGTTCTGCGCTTGGGCGTGTACGAAGAGACCGGGCTCATCTATGAGAATAATGCTCGTGTACTGCTTCACTTCGGCCTTGAGAAGGAGATAAAAAGCAAGAAACCACTGAAGGCCTTTACTACGCTGGTCCATTTTGAAGGGGTGTTTCTTGCCTTGTTCATAAAACGCAAAAATCAGTTTGGTGTCTCCATACATCTCGACGCGCAAATCAATCTTGTCTTGCTTCCAGCAGTCTTTGAAGTCTCCTTCGATCACCGCTGAAACATTCTTTACCAATGCCAATTTAGTTTGTACTGATGCCTGGGGATCTGATAGCCTCTCCAAATCAAGACCCGAAATTGCGCAGTACCGTTGGACGCTAACGTGTTTCTTTGCCTCTTCTATTGCAATTTCGAAGGGTAAGGTATCCTCTTTGTCAAAAGCCTCAAAATAAACAAAAATGGGTATTACTTCCCACATCTTTTTAGTGTTAATTTTATATTCTTGAACGAGTTGATCAAACTCAGCTACTGTCGAGCCAACCTGCTCACTGAATTTTCTTACCTCTTCCTGTTGCTCCGTAGGAAGCCGACCCAAAGCGGCTTCAATCTGCGGCAGGAACTCAATTCTCAATTTGTCTACCTGATCTGAATCAAGTGTTTCAGTGGTCGCCAGAGGGTATGCGCTCACACCATGCGTCTCGAAAAGCGCTCTAACACTCAGGAAGCCAGGATTAAGCTTCTCGATTATCTGTCTCTTCTTCCTCTCTTTGCTGCGGAGCAATAAGTCGACGACCGAGCCTTCTTTTCCGTCGAATTGATATTCGTTATTGAATGTCTTAGTAACCTCAAAAGGTATGCTGGTCACCGCATCCTTGCTCAGTCCGGAAGGAAGCCTCACGCCCTCAGTAAGCGTGGAAAAATCGTTCCTGCTTAATTTGAATGTTAGCGTAATTTCTGGCGTGGCTTCGGGCGAGTCAATGGGCAAATCATCCCCATCAAATTTAGATTCTTGGTTAAACTTTTCGAGGGCTTTGAACAGCACCGTCTTCCCAGCTTCATTTTTCCCGGCCAAAACAGTAACGTCGGAAGAGAGATTAACTTCGCCTGAGTCAAATACTGACCGAAAGTTCTTAGCGCGAAATTTTAAAAGGTTCATTTTTTGGCTGGTGTTGATACTGACAAGGAGCAGGAATCACCCCAACCCAAGTAGTTTACTCTTTGTCTAGCTCTTAGGCGATAGAGGAATACATACCCATTTGATGTCTCCCAAGTAGAAGGTCTGCTCGGTGGTGATCAGACAGAAGGATGGAAGCAAGATGGCGGATGGCCTATACGCCAGTGGCGTTTGCCCGGAGCGGGGCAGGGCGGAAAGATGCCGGGCTGAAGCCAGGCGCTACATAAACCTGCGCCGTGACGGTTCTAGCTTTTCTGTTCGGCGAATCGGGCCGCGAGTTGGGGGAGGAAGCTCTTGCCATGCAAAATGCGTGTGCCGAAATTCTCCGCGATGGTCTGGCCCATGTCCGCCAGAGTTTCGCGAATTCCGAGGTTTACGCCTGCGGGGCTTCCGGCACTAGGATTCGCGCTTGGCGCGCTCTTGGGCGAGTACGCCAGGACGGGCACGTATTCGCGCGAATGGTCCGTCGTGGCCCAGCGCGGATCGGGATCGCACCCGTGGTCCGCCGTAATCATCAGCAGGTCGGAAGGACCGAGCAACGGCAGGAAATCCGTCAGCAAGCGGTCGAACTCTTCCAGCGATTTGGCGAACCCTTCCACGTCCTTCCGGTGGCCGTACAACATGTCGAAATCCACCAGGTTGCAGAAGATCAGCCCGTTCTTGCGCTCCCTGACCGCCACCGCCATTTTCTCCATGCCGTCGGTGTTGTTTTTCGTGGTGACGTACTCTGCAACGCCGCGGCCGTTGTAAATGTCATGAATCTTTCCGACGCCGAACACCGGCACGCCGCGCTCCTTGAGCACATCCATCAACATCGGTTTTGGCGGGTCAACCGCATAGTCATGCCGCCGCGAAGTCCTGGAAAAATTGCCCGCGGCTCCCGTAAATGGCCGCGCGATTACACGCCCCACGCGATGCGGCCCGTCCAAAAGCTTTCGCGCGATCTCGCACATGCGGTACAGCTCCGCAATCGGGATGACGTCTTCATGCGCGGCAATCTGAAAGACGCTGTCGCCCGAGGTGTACACAATCGGCTGGCCCGTGCGCACGTGCTCTTCGCCCAGCTCCTTGAGGATCTCGGTTCCCGAAGCGGGCTTGTTTCCAATAGTCTTTCTGCCGATTTGTTTTTCAAATTCTTCGATCAACTCGCGCGGGAATCCGTGCTTATAAACGGGGAACGCCTGGTCCAGCCACACTCCGGCCATCTCCCAGTGGCCCGTGGTGGTATCTTTACCCGGGGAGCTCGTCGCGCCCTTGCCGTAGGCCGCGAGTGGCGCGCTAGCCGGCGCCAGGTGCTTCAGCGGAGCGATATTCGCGAGGCCCAGACGCACCAGGTTTGGAATTTCCAACGGCCGCGATTCCGCGATGTGCCCCAGGGTGTTGCGCCCCACGTCGCCGTAGTCCGCCGCGTCTGGCAACTCGCCGATGCCCACGCTATCCAGCACGATCCAAACAATTCGATCGAAAGCGCCCATGGCCATTCCCCTGCAGTCATTCAGCCGAACTTTAGCACACACCCCATACAAATCCGGCCGATTGACGCACTAGCGGACATTTCTCACCTTCTCATCTCTCTGGTCTTCGCCAACAACTATGAATCATGCTGTCATTCTGAGAGCTCGACAAAGTCGAACTCGAAGAATCTCAACCTAATGGTTGCGCCGAGATGTGGATCGGATGAGATCCTTCGCTCCGCTCAGGATGACAATGACAGCGGGCCTAGCCTTGAGAATACGCGGTTTGGTGGTGAGAAATCCGGGCTAGCTCCGGGGCTAAATGCTTCTCCAGGGTTTGTGGACAAGCGAACTGAACTTTATCACCACCAACTGCGTACACTTAGCAGGAAGAGGTGTGTGATGGCACAAGACGCGATTCCTCGCCGCAGCTCGGTCGTCTTTCCGATTCTTCTCATCGCTTTTGGTGCGATGTTTCTCTATTCCAACTGGCAGCCCGCCTTTGACCCCTGGCCCGTGGTGTCCACTTATTGGCCTCTGCTGTTGATTCTCGTTGGGCTCGGCATGTTTGTGGACAACCTGTGGCACCGGGGAAGTTCTGCTCCGGCTTCGCGCTTTCCCGTGGGTTCAACACTCGGCGTGCTGGCTTTCCTTCTGGTGCTCGGTGTGCTCCTCTGGCGCGGGCACACATTCGCGCGGGCTTTGGCCGCGCACAATTCCTCCGCAAGGAGCCATCACGAGTCCCGCACAGTGGAAATCCAGGGAGCCAAGATGGTTCACCTTGCCATCGAAATGCCCGCGGGAGAATTGACCCTAAGCGGGGGCACCGACCGCCTTCTGGAAGGCGATTTTACACACTCGGGTTCCTGGGATACGCCAAAGGTTGCATACACCGTTTCCAATGGCACGGGAGATTTAAAAGTTTCGCAGGACGGCGGCGGAACCCACATACAAACCACGGATAACCATTGGAATTTGAGAGTGAACAAGGCCATGCCTATGGACCTGAAAATTGACATGGGCGCAGGTCAGGGGAATCTGCGCTTGCGCGACGTCAACCTGACGAATCTCGAGCTGAACATGGGAGCCGGCGAAGTGAACGTTGACCTGACTGGTGAGCGAAAGAGCGACCTGCGGGCGGATATCGAAGGCGGCGTGGGGCAGGCGAATATCCGGCTGCCGCGAAATGTCGGCGTGGTTGTCCATGCTTCGGGCGGCATCGGTACCATCGATACCCACGGCCTTAAACACGAAGACGGGCAGTACGTCAACGAGGCCTACGGCAAGTCACCAACGACGATTCACCTCACCGTGCAAGGCGGCATTGGGGCCATCAAGCTGACGCAGGAACCTTGATTCGCACTGACCCTAGTTCGCGTTTGCCCTGATTTCGCGGCAGACGTATAATTAAAAGTTTAGGCAGCACGCGCGGAGCGCGCTGCTTGGGCTTCCCCTTGGCGACGAACAAACTCACCGCGAACATTGCTCTTGGTGGCCGCAAAGCGGACATCGTTCTTGGTGACCGCAAAGCAGACATCGTTCTTGGTGACCGCAAAGCGGTCAACACCGAACAAGAAGTTCTGCGCGTCCGCGGCGCTCGCGTTCATAACCTGAAGAACGTCACCGTAGATATTCCGCACGATGCCATTACGGTAGTCACCGGAGTGAGCGGTTCCGGCAAGTCGTCGCTGGCGTTTGACACCATATACGCCGAAGGCCAGCGCCGCTACGTCGAGTCTCTCTCCGCGTACGCGCGGCAATTTCTCGAACGCATGGAAAAGCCCGATGTAGACGAGATTTCCGGCATCGCGCCAGCGGTCGCCATTCGCCAGAAAAATTCTTCGCGCAACCCGCGCTCCACGGTGGCGACCTCCACCGAAATCTACGACTATCTCCGCTTGCTATTCGCGCGTTGTGGACAGACCTTCTGCATCAAGTGCGGCGCACAGGTCCGCCGCGACAATCCCGGCGAAATCGCCGCCCGCGTTCTCTCCTTCACGCCCGGCCGCCGTTTTTATGTCCTTTACCAGTTCCGCGTCAGCGCTCCGGCCGCGGCATCGCCGGTGCGCCGTGGCGCGAAGAAAAAAAACGTTGCGCCGCCGCAGGATGTTCTGCGCCAGGCTTTGCTCGACCTGCAAAAACGCGGCTTCAATCGCCTCTATCAAAATGGACGCATCCATGAATTTTCCTCGCCGGAGACTTTGCTGGATGTCGATTTTGCGAAGCCCGTGTTCGTGCTCGTGGATCGCCTTGCGGTTGATCCGGAATCCCGTTCGCGCCTCACCGACTCCCTGGAAATCTGCTACCGCGAAGGCGCCGGCGAAGCCATTCTCGAATTTGTCGCCGATACCGCTGGGCATCCCCCCGAGCGATTGCTCTTCAACGAACGCTTCGAATGCAAGAACGACGGCACGCTATATCAGGAGCCGGAGCCGCGTCTTTTTTCATTCAACAATCCTTATGGCGCTTGTGCACGCTGCCAGGGTTTTGGCAACACCATCGACTTCGATTTGAATCTGGTTGTGCCCGATCCCAGCAAGTCCCTCGATGACGGCGCTATCGAGCCGTGGACGAAACCCAGGTATCGCGCGCTGTTCATGGACCTGAAAAAATGGGCGCGCGGGCAGGGAATTCCCACCAATGTGGCGTGGCGGCAGATTCCCACGGAGCAACGCCGCAAAGTCCTCGAAGGCGACCCGGAAAACGATTACGAGGGTATAAAGGGATTTTTCGCGTGGCTCGAGCGCAAGAAATACAAGCTGCACGTGCGCGTCTTCCTCAGCCGCTACCGCGGCTACGCCACCTGCCCGGAGTGCGCGGGCACGCGGCTGCGTCCGGAAGCCCGGGCCGTGCGGGTCGCGGGCAAAGCCATCACGGAACTCTGCAAACTCACGGTGAAAGAGGCCAGGGCATTCTTTACAGGTCTCCAGCTCGACGAAGCCCAAGCCAAAGTCGCCGACAGAATTCTCGAAGAACTGCGCGCACGCCTGCAGTTCCTCGATGAAGTCGGCTTGGACTATCTCTCGCTGGACCGCCTGACTTCCACTCTCTCCGGCGGAGAGTCGCAGCGCATACAGCTGGCGACTTCGCTGGGCTCGCATCTGGTGGGTGCACTCTACGTTTTGGATGAGCCTTCCATCGGACTTCATCCGCGCGATACCCAGCGCTTGATCAACATCCTCAAATCGCTGCGCGACCTGGGGAACACCGTGCTCGTCGTGGAGCACGATCCTGACACCATCGCAGCCGCGGATTGCATCATCGACCTTGGCCCTGGCGCCGGGGAACTCGGCGGAAAGCTCCTTTTTGCCGGCGCTTATGACGCGATCCTAAAGGATGAAAAATCCCTCACTGGCCGGTATCTCAGCGGAGAATTGCGTATTCCCATTCCCGCGAACCGGCATAAACCAACGGGAAAATTTCTGCGTCTCTTTGGCGCGAGGTTGCACAATCTACAGAACATTGACCTGATGATTCCCCTCGGCACATTCACGGTCGTCACCGGCGTCAGCGGCTCCGGAAAATCCACGCTGGTCCACGACGTCCTGTACCGCGCGCTCACCGCAAAACGGGCCGGCGCCGGCGTTAAAGAGTTCTGCGACCGCATCGAAGGCGACGCGCAAATCCGCGAAGTCATCATCGTCGATCAGTCGCCCATCGGGCGCACCCCGCGCTCCAATCCCGCCACGTACCTGAAAGCCTTCGATGCCGTGCGTGAAGTGTTCTCCGAAACGCCTGACGCCAAGCGCCGCGGCTACGCCGCCGGACATTTCTCGTTCAATGTTCCCGGCGGCCGCTGCGAGACATGCCAGGGCGATGGCACGGTCACCGTCGAGATGCAGTTCCTCGCCGACGTCGAGCTCATCTGCGAGGAATGCCGCGGCACGCGCTTCAAGAGCGGTGTCCTGGAAGTGCGCTACCACGGAAAAAATATTCATGATGTGCTTGGACTGACCGTGCGTGAAGCGCTGGCGTTTTTCGTCAACGTGCCAAAGGTCATCTCGAAACTCAGGATCCTGAATGAAATCGGCCTGGGCTATCTGCGTCTCGGGCAATCCGCCACCACGCTCTCCGGCGGCGAAGCGCAGCGCTTGAAGCTTGCCGCACACCTCTCCCGCACGGAAAATCAGGGCATTCTCTACATCCTCGACGAGCCCACCACCGGCTTGCATTTCGACGACATCGCCAAACTCCTCGCCGCCTTCCGAAAACTCCAGGACTCTGGCGCCTCGCTTCTCGTCATCGAGCACAATCTGGACGTAATCAAATCCGCGGATTGGCTCATCGATCTCGGCCCGGAAGGCGGCGATCAAGGCGGCAAGGTTATCGCCACCGGAACCCCCGAACAAGTCGCGCGAAATCAGCAATCTCATACTGGCCGGTATCTCGGCCGTGTGCTGAACGTCAACGGCCGGGCAAAGCGCTCTGCAAACGGCGCATCGAAGTCTGCAGCGCCTTCCGTTACAATCACCAACGGGAGCAATGCCTGATCTTTAGCAGGTTGCTGAAAAACGCAAGTAAATGTCATTCCTGGCCCCGTTCGCCTTTTGAACAGGGCCAGGAATCTGCTTTTTCTTGGTTTATTGCGAAAAGCAGATCCCTCGCTACGCTCGGGATGACAACGAAAGACGGTTTTTCAGCAGCCTGTTAGACTTGTGAATGGGAGCGACCCTCTTGAGGTTGAGCCATGAACGGTTTTAAATCATTCATAGTTCCTCTCTCAAGACGCGCATCGCGCTTTTCAGCCGGACTCCTATTCTTCCTGGGGGCGCAGCACCTTGCGCCGCAGTTCAATAACCTGTCCATCGCTTGTGCGCAGTCTTCCTCCAAACCCCAGAAACTTGCCAATCCACTCAACGATCTTCTTGACGAAGCGCAGCGCGACATGGACAAGAACGATTTCGTCGCGGCCATCGTACCGCTTCAGAAATTCCTCGCGGAGAAGCCCGATATCGCCTTTGCCCATTTTCAGATGGCCTACTGTTACACGGCGCTCAAACGGGCGAGCGAAGCGCGCGTTGCGTATGAGCGCGCCGTCGCCCTGGATCCCAAAATGGCGGAAGCCTGGCTGAATCTAGGCATCCTGCTGCTCGATGAAAACCCTAAAGATCCTTCCGCCGCCGTTGCGCCGTTGCGAAAAGCCGTCGAATTGCTTCCCGCGCAAAGCAGTCCCAGGCGTCTCCTGGGTGTAGCCCTGGACCGCTCGGGTGATGAAACGAGCGCCGCGGAAGTCTTCGAAGGCGTCGCGCATCTCGACCCCAACGACTTGACGGCCATTGTTTATCTCGGATGGTTTGCGCTCCACAAGAATAGGCCCGCGGAAGCCGAAGCGAGATTCCGGCATGCGATGGAGATTCAGTCCACTGCGCCTTCAGCGTTGCAAGGCTTGGCAGCGAGCCTCGATGCTCAAAAAAAGCCCGAAGCCGCGGATGCCTATCGCGCCTACCTTGCCGCCCAGCCGGATGACACTGCTGCTCGAGCCCGGTTCGTGCATCTGCTCATGGAGGAACAGCAGTTTGAGGCGGCACTCGGGGAATTGGAAAAGGTGGCAGCCGGCCAATCGCCGATGGTAGATTCGCTCCGCCTGCGCGCGGACATCCAGATCGCGCAAAAGAAGCTGGACGATGCCGTGGTGACTTTGCGCCGCGCCATCGCGCTTTCTCCGGATGACGCACAGCTCCATGGCGGACTTGGCCGCATCCTTCTTCAACAGCGCGCATTTGCGGAAGCCGAGCAGGAATTGAAAACCGCCTTGCGCCTCGATCGCAACAATCTCACGTACTGGAAAGATCTCAGCTCCACCTACTACTTAGCAGGCAATTGTCCGGCGACGCTGGCCACTCTGGAAGTCATCGCCAAGGCGGAAACTCCCGGCGCGGGTGCTTGGTTCATCCGCGGGCTTTGCTACGATAAGCTGAACCAGGCGCAGCCTGCGGTAGACGCCTATCAGAAATTCCTGGATCTGGATCAGAATAGAAATACAGATCAGGTTTGGCAGGCGCAGCAACGCAGCAAAATTCTAAAACGCAGGCTGCAACAAAAAAGGTAACGTCATGGGTAGCAGGTGATGCGATCAGCGGTGCTCCTGGGTCTGGTGGTAATGGCCAGCGCGGCATTCGCCGTCAAAGATACGCTTTCCGAGATGCAATCGCGATTTGATCGCGAAACCCGGGGTGTCCCGAAAGCCAAGCTCATCGAAAAGCTCGGCGATATGCAGTTCGAGGCCGCGCGCACCGCCGAGCGGGCGGGTAATTATAGCGCCATGGCGCTCATCATGGAGAAATACCGGGACAACGTGAAGGCCGCCAGCGATTCTCTAAAGAAAGAGCATGCAGATCCCGAGCGCCACTCCAATGGGTACCGGCAGTTGGAAATGCATGTGCGAAAGGGAATCCGCGAAGTGGACGAAATTCTTCTTGTGGCGCCTGAGCCCTATAAGCCCCCGCTGCAGTTGGTCCGCCTGGATCTGATTTCCGCGGACGATGAACTGCTCCGCATGCTCTTTCCCAGAAGGCGTGATGAAGCAGGAGCAGCGCCGCAGTCCCCCGGGGCGCAGCGATGAGAAGCTACCGTCGCATGGCGTGTTTTCTTGTTTTGGGGTTCCTCAGCGGCGTGGCTACCCCGGCCTCGGCGGGACAGGATAAGGACTACCTCTCGGCGCTGGAAGCCGACAAGATCCGCGATGCGGAAACAACCAACGATCGCGTCAAGCTGTTCCTGGCTTTTGCCGATGATCGCTTAAAAAAATTTCAATACGAGCTTCAGCATGCGTCTCCCAATAAGCATTTCGAGGTTCTTAATGCGCTGATGAATGCCTACGCCGGATGCATCGATGATGCCGCCGACCTGATCCAGCTTGGCATCAGAAAGCAAGAAAACATCAGGCCGGGCATCGATTTGATGGCGGCGCGAGCGAATGAGTTCCTGGTGATACTGGAAAAGTATTCCGCGGAGGGTCCGGAACTCGATCTCTATAAGGAAAATTTGGACGATGCCATCGAAGGCACCAAAGACGCGCTGGCCGAAGCCGAAAAAGCGAAGAAGAAGGTAGCGCCGCCGGCCGTAAGGCGAAAGAACTCGCCGTGAAGCGCCTCGCTGCGTCTCTCGTCCCCGGTGGTGCGCCCCTGTTTCAGAGGATTTTTACGCGGCTCGGCTGCGATGGGAGGCCGCCCCGCTTCCGCGTCGAATTCTATCCCTACAGCAGCCTGGTCCTGACCATCCGGCGCCGCGAGGAAGTTGTGTACGTTCGTTTGTCCGATCTGCTTCGCCGCGCCGCGCTCCCTGTTCTCGAGGGTGCGGCGGCTCTTCTCCTCGCCCGCGTCTATCGCCGCAAGGCGCCCGCATCCCTGGTTCGGGCGTATCTCGATTATGCCCGCTCGGATCGCACGCGCGGACGCATCAGCCGCATGCGCCGCGTTCGCGTCCGTCCAGCTCACAACGGACCGCAAGGCCGCCATTTCGATCTTGAATCATTATTCGATCGGCTCAATGAAAAATATTTTCAAGGCGCGTTGCACCCCCCGCACATCGGCTGGAGCACGCGGAGCTGGCGCCGGCAATTCGGTTGCTATGATCCCGGCCCGCGTCAGATCCTTTTGAATCGTCACATGGACCGACCGGGCATTCCGCAATTTGTCGTGGAGTATGTTCTGTATCACGAGATGCTGCACGTAAAGCACCCCACGCGGCGTTCCGGCTGCAGCTTGGTTTCCCATTCGCGGGAGTTTCGGGAAGAAGAAAAACGCTTTACGCAATTCGCGCGCGCTCGCCGTGTTCTGGACCATCTAGCTCGCTGATTTCTTTTCCCTTTCGATCTCGCTCCACAGTTTGTCGATCTGCTTACGAACCTTCACGGCATCTTCCGCGTGCGGATAGAGGTCTAGATAGCGGGTGTACGATTTTAGGGCCTCGCGCTTCTGCCCCTTCTTTTCCTGGGCTTCCGCCAGGTACCGGAAGGGAATCGCGTAGCCTGGTTTCGCGGTGATGGCGTCCTGGAAGCGATCGATCGCCGCATCCACATCGCCTTTTTTCATGTAGTAGCGCCCAACTTCGATGTCCTTCTCCGCGCGCAACGGATCCCAGGTGGGTTGATCGGGGGCTGATACCGTTGCCGAGTCCTTGTTTTTCTTTTTCGGCTGTTTATCCTGAGTTGCCGGTTTCTTCGAAGAAGAATCACCCGGCGAATCCTGGGCACAAAGTCTTGCAGCCGGCACGACCAGCGTCGTCACTGCCAGAAGCATCCGTGCAATCAGCCGCCTTTGTTTCACTGCCTGCTTCTCCCTCTTCTCCGATTCGCTCTAGTATGATGGAAGTTGCCCGGCCCGCGTGACTTTTGCGCCGAGCGATCCATCGAACCCCATGGAACCCCGCGAAAAAGCCGCCCTGCTCCCGGAAAGTCCCGGGGTCTATCTATTCAAGGACGCCGGCGGCGCGATTCTGTACGTCGGCAAAGCTCGGTCGCTGCGTAATCGCGTGCGTTCCTATTTCCTGGAGTCCCGCTGGGTGGACGCAAAGACCGGGTCACTCGCCCGGGAAATCGCCGATCTGGAAACCATCCTGGTTGGCAACGAACGTGAAGCCCTCGCGCTGGAACACAACCTCATCAAGCAGTACCGGCCAAAGTTCAACGTCGTCCTTCGCGACGATAAAACCTACCCTTACATCAAATTCACCGCCGCGGAAAAATATCCTCGCGTGTACTTCACTCGCCGCATCCGAAAAGATGGCGCGCTTTATTTTGGGCCGTATTTTCCATCGAGCCTGGCCCGCCGCATCCTGCACTTCATTCACAAGCGATTTCTGGTGCCCTCGTGCACGGTTGATCTCACGCGCAGCCATCCGCGCCCTTGCTTGCAGTATTACATCAAACGCTGCCTGGGACCGTGCGTTGCGGGGTTGACCACGGACGAGCGCTACGCCGAGGCCGTTCGAGACGTGCGCTTTTTCCTCGAAGGCCGCCGCCATGACTTGATCAAGAGCCTCGAAGAACGCATGGCGGTGGCTGCTGCGAAAGAACTGTTTGAACAAGCCGCTGCCTACCGCGATCTACTGCGCACTCTGGAGGACATCGAGGAACGCAAGCGCATCGCTTCGGCCTACGGCGACGACACCGATGTGCTTGCTTATTACGCCGAACCGCCGCTGGTGGCCGCGAATCTCTTTCATCTGCGGGGCGGGCGTGTTGTGGATCGCCGCGAATTTTATTGGGAGGAACTCGAGGAATTCGATCCGCAGGAATTTGTGCCCGCGCTTCTCAAGCAACTTTATCTCGAAGCGGAGTATCTGCCGAAAGCGATTCACGTGGCGGCGGATTTTGAGGAACAGCAACTACTCGAAGAAACCTTGACGGAACGCGCCGGGCACAAACTCGAAATCTTCACGCCGCAGCGCGGCAGCAAACGGGCGTTTCTCGACCTGGTGGAAAATAATGCCAGACATTCCTTCGAACAGCGATTCCGGGTGCTGAAACCAACTTCCAAGGCCATTGGCGAAGCCCTGCAGAGCGCGCTGAATCTTCCGGAAGAGCCGCGCCGCATCGAGAGTTTTGACATTTCGCACATGCAGGGAACCGATACCGTGGCCTCCATGGTGGTCTGGGAAAGCGGCCGCATGAAAAAATCCGACTACCGTAAATTCATTATTCGCGGCGGTGAACCTGAAAATGGCCCAGCACCCTTTCAGAACGACGATTTTGCCAGCATGCGCGAAGCAGTCACGCGGCGATACCGCCGCCTGCAGGAAGAGCAGAAGCCCATGCCCGGCCTAATCCTGATTGACGGCGGCATCGGGCAGCTGCACTCCGCGGCGCAAGCGCTGGACTCTCTGCAAATCATCAATCAACCCATTGCCAGCATTGCGAAGAAAGAAGAAATTCTTTACGTTCTCGGACAGGAGGATGAACCCATCATTTTGGAACGGCATTCTCCGGTGCTGCACCTGATCCAGCAGATTCGCGATGAGACCCACCGCTTTGCGGTGACTTTTCACCGGCAGCGCCGCGGCAAGCGGCAAACAGTGACGGCGCTGAGCGAGATCCCGGGTGTGGGGCCGCGCACTGCGCAAAAGTTGCTCCGCGAATTCGGAAGTGTCGCCAATATCAAGCGCGCGGGAATCGAGGGAATCAGCCGGGTGGTGTCGCAAAAAAGTGCCGAAAAAATCCTTAAACAACTCGAAACAGGAAGCAAAGCCGAGTAACCGCTGTCTGCGAACCATACCGGTTAGCTCGCGTTGCGCCGCCCCGTTCGCTATGTTACGGTTTCCTTGGAGGTTGTTATGGCGGACAATGTTGGTTCCAAGGTGACGTACTTCCTCGTTGGACTCGGTGTGGGTGCTTTGGTGGGCATTCTTTTTGCTCCCAAATCGGGCGAAGAGACGCGTGAATTCCTCACGAAAAAAGCGGACGATGGCCGCGATTTTGCGCAGCGCAAGGCGCGTGAACTCCGCGAACGCGCGGACGAATTGATAGAGCGCAGCAAGGAAGTGGCGGTGCGCAAGAAGGATTCTCTTTCCGCGGCGGTGGAAGCGGGACGCGAAGCGTACTTGCGCGAGTCTGCAAAGTCGTAAAATATAGATTGGTTTCAAATCCGCATCATTCCGCCTCCTTGCCGGGGCGGCCGGGGCGCGTATGCAATTCTGGCTGGAGGTTTTCAGTATCGTGGCGGCGGTTGCGCTTGTGGTGCAGGTGGTTATCCTCACCGCGCTCTTTTTTCAATTACGCCGCACGACGGAAAATATCAATAAGCTAGTCGGCGATCTTCAGACCCGGGTCGGCCCGATACTCACTCGCGTGCAAATTCTTCTGGACGACACGCAGCCCAAAATCTCCACCATGGTGGCCGATGCCGCGCACGTGGTGTACCTGGCGCGCGGCCAGGCGCAAAAGGTGGACCGCGTAATGACCGAGGCTGCGGATCGTTTGCGCGGACAGCTGGTTCGAGCCGACCGCATCCTGGCGGGAGCGCTGGAAGCTGTGGAAGATGCCGGCTCGCAATTCCGCAACAGTTTCTGGCGTCCGGTGCGGAAAGCTTCCGCGATCGTGCAGGGAATTAAAGTGGGTCTCGATCTTTTGCGCTCGCGGCGCGGCAGCGCCGGCAAACCCGCGGCAGAGTCCGTGGAGCAGGAAGACGAACTTTTTATTTGATTCAGTTACTTAATCCAGCCGCCGCCCAATACGCGATCCCCATGGTAAAAAACGGCCGCTTGGCCGGGCGTGATGGCGCGCTGCGGCGCGTCGAATGTTATCCGCGTGCGATTCGCCTTCAGGGGCTCGATGGTGGCGTGTGCGGGTTCATGCTTGTGGCGGATTTTTACGGCGGCGCGTAAGGGCGCTTGCGGTTTCTTGCACGAGACCCAATTCACATCTTCAAGTTCAAAGGTGGTGGTGCGGAGCGCGCTATCATCTCCCACGACGACGCGATTCCGTTTCCGATCGATAGAGAGGACATAGAGCGGCTTGCCAACGGCGAAGCCGAGGCCCTTGCGCTGGCCGATGGTGAACTCATGAACACCGTTATGACGGCCGATGACCTCCCCGGCCTCGGTCACGATTTCACCTTCGCCGCCCTGCAATGAAATTCCACCCTCGCGGGAATACGCTTGGATAAATTGCACGTAGTCGCCGTTGGGCACGAAGCACAGCTCCATGCTTTCGGGTTTTTCCGCTACCGGCAAATTCACACGGCGCGCCAGCGCGCGAACTTCCTCTTTGGTCATCTCGCCCAGCGGGAATTCAGTGCGCGAAAGCTGGTCCTGGCTGAGTCCCCACAGGAAGTAAGACTGGTCCTTGCTGTCATCCCGCGCGCGGAGAAGTTCCCACCTGCCGCTTTGTTCATTTTTCCGGATGCGTGCATAGTGGCCGGTGGCCAGGCGCTCCGCGCCGATCTGCCGCGCCATGAGCAGCAGCGGCTCAAACTTCACATCGGTATTGCAGTTGGTGCAGGCAATTGGTGTGCGCCCGGAAAGATACTGCTCGACGAACGGCCTTATGACGCGCGCTTCAAATTGCTCCTCGAAGTTCACCACGTAGTGCGGAAAATTCAGGTGTTGCGCCACGCGCTTCGCGTCATAGACATCGTCCAGCGAGCAGCAGCGATGCTGCGCCGGCCCGTCGCCTTGCAATTCCGGCAAGCGCCGCTGGTTCCAGAGTTGCATCGTCAGCCCGACGACTGGGCGGCCTTGTTCCTGGAGCACTGCGGCCACGGCGGAGCTGTCCACACCGCCGCTCATGGCCACGGCGACGAGGCCGCGCTGCCAGCCGTCGGCAACAGGGAGCGTGTCGAATTGAGTTTGCGTGTTCATCACCAAGTATTGATCGTCGGAGCGAGATCGTGCCCCTACGAATTCAGTTTACCGTGCCGTGGCTTCTTTTCGATAGGTGGGGGAGAGCTCGCGCAACTGCTCCACGGCTGCGGGGACGACGTGCAGGGCAAAGTCAATTTCCTCGGTGGTGGTGTGACGCCCCAGGCTGAAACGGATGCTGGCCCGCGCTTCCTCGGCGGTCAGACCGATTGCGGTCAGCACATGCGAAGGCTCCACCGATCCGGACGAGCACGCCGCTCCCGTCGAGCAAGCTAGCCCCTTCAGATCGAGCGAAATAATGAGCGCCTCGCCCTCGATGCCGGGGAAGGTAATGTTGGTGGTGTTCGGGGTGCGCAAAGCGTGTGCACTATTCGCATGCGAATGGGGCACGCGCGAGAGCAGGCCGTGTTCCAAGGTGTCGCGCAGGGCAGACACACGCCGCGCGTCTTCCGCAAGCGAGGCGCGAGCGATTTCCGCCGCTTTGCCCAAGCCCACAATGCCCGCGACATTTTCCGTGCCAGGGCGAAAACCGCGCTGGTGATGCCCGCCATATAGAAGTTGCCGCAAACGCGTCCCGCCGCGCACGTAGAGCGCGCCTATACCCTTGGGGGCATACAGCTTATGCCCGGATATGGAAAGCAAATCCACTTGTAGCGTGTTCACATCAATCGGCAGCTTGCCGGCCGATTGCACCGCATCGGTATGGAAGTAGACGTCCGCTTGCGCCGCGATGCGTCCGATCTCTTCCATGGGCTGCACCACGCCCAGTTCATTGTTGGCGTGCATGAGGGTGACCAA
>JBGOTL010000028.1:0-34338 GCA_041476465.1 Candidatus Acidiferrum sp.
CGTCTCGCGCGGTGGCTGCTGATGACTCAGGATAGGGTGAATTTGGGAGTACTTCCGATCACCCACGATTTCATTGCGACCATGATGGGTACTGACCGATCCACTGTGAGCTTGGCAGCGTCAGTACTGCAAAAAAAGGGAATCATAGAATACGTGCGAGGTGCAGTGAAGGTTGTGAACCGCAGGAAGCTCCAGAACTCCGCGTGCGAGTGTTACGGTGTCATTCAACAGTTCGAGGATGACCTCGGATTGAGATAGTAATTCTTGCCAGTGTTGGATACCCCACAGACAGCAACCTCTTTCTATCGCTAATGTTCAGGCCTTGTGTATTCACTTCGGCTTTGATGTGTGTTCAAAAGGCGGTGATTTGGGCAGGACCTCGATCAAGGCGATAAAAAGAGCGGTTTCTGTCGTCGCCGTGCCATCGAAGCCCAATGCTAAACCGTCTTTCAACGAAGCATAACCGCACCAAATCTCGAGGTGGGCCATGGAGCCGACGCGTCGCAAACTAGTATGGGTCGAAAGACAGAATTTTCAGGGCTGGACTTGTACCGGATGCACATGGGCGTTCAACCCTTTGGGGCCACTCGTTGGCGAATCACTTGAGGAGATGAAGATGCAGTACGAACAGCAGCGCGACAAGGAGTTCACAGTTCATGTCTGTGCCGAGCACCCGAGAGCCGCAAAAAATCCCCGTTAGCCAAATCATTCGCAGGCTAAATACTGGAGGATTCTCGCATTCATGCAAAGCAACTGCCCTTCAAAGCAGGATATTGAATCGGCGTACAAGGATTCTCCAATGGGCGGAACACAGATGAGCGGGTGGCAGCCTTAGAGGTTTCTGAAAGAGTGTCGAGTCTTGCCCCACTCAGTTTGCCTGCTTTGTTGCAAAGAGGCGCCATTATGGAACTCCCCTTCGACATTCTCAAGAAGATTGACAGCATGAATTTCGAATGGGTAGACGTCGTTCAAGACTCGCAATCCGCCGAGGCCAGGATCCAAGAACTGCAAGCATGCTCGCCCGGGGATTACGTCATCTTTAGCCGCCGCACCCAACAGATTATTGGCAGGTTCGACGCTCGGAAGGCAGGCGCGGACGAGGCTTGAGATATTTGGCCTAGGAATTGGTGTACTTTCCGATGTGGCGATTTCTATAGAACGACGGCGGAAAGCACTTTCTCCGCAAGTTCTTTCGCGCCGGGCTTTCCTGCGAGCACCAGTTCCGCCCATTCCGCGGCGGCGTGCGAGATGCGCACGGCTTCGGTGCTGAGCGATTCGGGGCCCCCAGAATCGGAATTACCAAAGAAAATGCGTTTCATAGGACGCGAAGCGATCATGCGGTTATTAGTGTACTGGCCGGGCACGGCCATCATCATGGGGTGGCCACGGCGAGAGATGCGAATTTCGACCGGATCCACATTGAATTCAGGCAGGGTTTTCTGAAAGTCTTTCAGAACTTTTGCAGCGAGAGTTTTGCAATCTTCTTCTTGCAAGAGGATGGATCGTTCTGATTCGCGGAGGGGCGTGTAGAAGGTGAGGACGTTGTATTTTGGCTTGTATCCGGGATTATTGCGAATGGTCCAATCGGCGACAATGAAATCGGTGAACGATTTTCCAGGGCACCAGTTGTCGTAGCCGCGGCGGTAGACGGGCTTGTCGAAAATCATGTTGATCATGGGGAAGGGAGCGTAGCGCATGCGGCGCATGGCCATTTTCTGATCGTATGGGAGGCCCATGACGACGCGCGAAGTGATGTATTTTGCGGTGCAGACAATGGCGATTTTGGCGGCGACGGTGATGAGCTTGTCGCCCTGGAGATAAGTGACACGAACGCCGCTGGAATCCTGAATCACGGAGACCACGGTGACGCCGCTGAGCATGCGCTCAGCAAATTTAGGTTTCATGATTTCAACCAGCTTGTGACTGATGCAGCCGAGTCCACCCGGGAGGATGGCGCGGGTGCTATCTTCGCCCTTGATGAGATATTGTGCATCGAATAAGCCGATGAACGCGGTGGTGTCGTCCGTGACCGCGCCCCAGTTGGAAGGGCCGTAGGCGTCCCACCACCTGGCGACTTCTGGAGCATAGCCGCTGGTGTAATCGCTGAAGGGTTGAGCATCGAGCTCGAGCATTCTTCCGCGCACATCGATTTTCAACACATCGTCGCGGAATTTTTTGAAGCTGGCGACGACTTCCTTGGCATAGGGGAGATGCTCTAGACCAGATCCCCAGGTATCGGGAACATACTGGCCATTGTCGATGGTCGGATCTGGCATATCGACAAGCGGCAGGTGCAACCCGATTTCGGTGGCGAGCTGATCGCTGAAGCTGCCGCGGAAATCGTAGGCGGAGCCAGTGCCGAAGACCTGGCCTTCGTATTCTTCCTGATAAGCGTTGCCGCCGAAGTGGTCTTCTTTTTCGAGCAGCAGCCAGTCCTTATCCTTGAGGAAATAAGCTGCGGAAAGTCCGGCCATGCCGCCGCCGATGATGACGATGTCGGCTTTGCGAGTGGCGCCGGGGCGCTCGAATTGATGGCCGTCGCGCAACTGATGGCAGACTTCAAAGTGTTCGCCTTCGACGCGTGGTGTGACAGGTTTTGTTTCTGGCATGGCGATAAGCGAAGTATCGATGGGGCAGCCTGACGCAATCGAACCGGTGACAACGAACTTGATGAAATCACGGCGAGATTTCGACATGCGGCCTCCTATGGTTCTTCTAGAAGTTCTTGCGTGGCCGTACCGAGACCGCGGGTGCGAATGCGATACCAGATGACGATGAGTGCGACGGAAACGCCAAAAATGAGCGTAGAAACGGCGTTGATCTCCGGCGTGATGCCGCGCCGCAGGCGGCCCCAGATTTCCAGCGGCAGGGTATTGTCGCGGCCTGTCAGGAAAAAGGTTACGGCAATTTCGTCCATGGAGAGCGTGAAGATAAGCAGGCCGGCAGCGATCAGGGAAAGCTTCAGGTGTGGCAACGTCACGCGCCAAAAAGTTTGCCACGGGGTCGCGCCAAGATCCAGCGAGGCTTCTTCCTGCGCGCGGTCCATTTTTTGCAGGCCGGCGAAGAGTTCCGTAGTGGCCACGGAAATGAGGGCGGTGCCGTGGCCAAGAAATACGGTGAGCAGACTCAACTGCATTCCTGAAAAGACAGCGAACATGAGCAGGGAAAGACCGGTGATGATGCCGGGAAGAATAAGCGGCAAAAGCACCAGTCGGCGGAACAGCGCTTTGCCGGGAAACGTGGCGCGGTCGAGCGCGAGCGCCGCAAGCAGCCCCAAGGCGAGAGAGAGGGCCACGGCGCCGCCCGCGACCATGAGGCTGTTCAAGACCGAATTCCAGATCGGTCCGTCCGCGAAAAGCTGACGATACCAGTCCAGGGTGAGATGCTTCGGCGGAAAACCGCCGACGCCGTCGCGATTGAAGGAGTAGACGACCAGGACGATGATGGGCAAATAGATGAAGGCGAAGACGAGTACGGAATAAACCGTGAGCAGCGGCGCGCGGCGAGTTGCATTGACAGCGGTCATTTGAAGGACCAGTGCTTCTCGAGCCGCTCGGTGAGAAAGAGCAGCGAAATGGTGATCATCAGAATGCAGGCGGAAATCGCCGCGCCGAGCGGCCAGTCGTAGGCGGAGCCGAACAGACTCTGCACGATATTGGCGATCATGGTGCTAGAGGGGCCGCCGACAAGCATGGGCGCGAGGAAGTCACCGAGAGACAAGAGGAATGCAAAGGTCGCACCGGCGAGGAGGCCAGGCAAGGAGAGAGGAAGAATGACGCGGAAAAAAGTAACGCGCGGGCTGGCGCCAAGATCCTGTGAGGCTTCCACGAGGGGCCGCGGGATGTGTTCGAGGGAAGCGTAAATTGGCAGGAAAACAAATGGGGTGTAAATGTGCGTGAGCATCAAGACGACGGCGAACGGGCTGTATAGGAGAAAGCCAACGGGTTCTCTTGTGATGTGCACGTATTGCAAGAATCCATTGAGGACGCCATCGCTGCCGAGAATTGTTTTCCAGGCATAACCGCGCACCAGATAGCTCACCCACAGCGGCACAATGACCAGTTGGTAGAGGAGTTCCTTGCGCGCCGCGGCATAAAAAGACAAGTAATACGCCAGTGGATAGCCGAGCAGCAAGGAACACAGCGTCACCGAAGCGGCGATGCGCATGGTGCGGAGGAGGACCGCGGCGTACACCGGGTTTTCGAAAAGCTTACGGTAGTTCTGCAGATTCCACTGATGGACCAGGAATCCATCCCGCACGGCCCAGAAGCTGTGCGTAAACATCAGCGCGTAGGGCAGAAGGAGGAATAGCCCCACCCAAACCAGAGGTGGCAATGAAACAATCGCCTTGTATGCGCGCGAGTACATTTTTGCTACCGCAAGCGCTACGACTCCTGAACGCGAATCGCGTCCGATGCCGAAAACACAAATTGGTGTTCGCCCGTGAGCGGCCCGTGCGCGGGTATACGCACGCGCAAGATCTGGCCAGAACCGCAATCCACTTCGAGCAATTCGCTGGCGCCGCCATAAATCTGCTGGCGAATTACGCCGCGGAAACAAACGGCATCGTGGGGTAGCGTTTCATCCGCCTCAAGCAGGATGGCCTCAGGCCGCACGGAGAAAAGCGCGGACGCCGTCGGACTTGCAGTGGACCAACGCAGTGCGCCGCACGTCGCGAAGCCGCCGCGGATTTCGCCGCGCAACAAATTCGTCTGGCCAATGAATTGAGCTGTATAAGCCGTCGCCGGAGACGCGTAAATTTCGCGAGGCGAAGCAATTTGTTCAAGCCCGCCATCCTTAAGCAGCGCAATGCGGTCCGACAGCGCCATGGCTTCTTCCTGGTCGTGGGTGACAAACAGGAAAGTGATTCCGATTTCACGTTGCAGCGCTTTGAGTTCGCTCTGCATCTCCTTGCGCAGGTTGGCATCCAGCGCGGAGAGTGGCTCATCGAGCAACAGAAGCTGCGGGCGGTTCACGAGCGCGCGCGCCAGAGCCACGCGCTGCTGCTGCCCGCCGCTCAATTTCGCGGGGCGCCGGTCCGCGAATTCCTGCATTTTCACCATGCACAAAGCTTCGTCGGCGCGTCCGGCGATTTCGTTTTTTGGAGTGTTCTTCACGCGCAGCCCATAAGCCACGTTGTCGCGCACGCTCATGTGCGGGAAGAGCGCGTACTGCTGGAACACGGTGTTCACGCGGCGCTTGTAGGGCGGCAGCGTATCCAGCCGCTCGCCGCTCATCCAGATTTCGCCAGAGGTGGGTTGCTCGAAGCCGGCAATCAGGCGGAGCAAGGTGGTTTTGCCGGATCCGCTTTCCCCCAGCATGGTCAGGAATTCGCCTGACGCAATGTTCAAAGAAATGGTTTTCAGCACCTCGCGGTCGCCGAAGCGTTTGGCGACGGCGCGGATTTCGAGCAACGCCGCTCCGGTAGCAGAGCCATTTTGCGCGGGGCTGGAAATGGCGGAGGTCACTGTGCGGCTTTTACCTCATTCCAAATTTCGTTGTACTTGGCGCGGCGCGGCACATCCTGCCAGAAATAGATTCGCTGCATGTACGCGTCAGGATTGTCCAGGTGCAGGCCTTTCTTTTGATCCTCCGTTAGAAATTTTCCCGCGCCGGGATTCGCCGGGGTGTATTGCGTCACGTCGGTAACTTCTTTCTGTGTTTGCGCCTGGATCATGAATTCCAGGAAAGCATGGGCAAGTTCCTTGTGGGGGCTGGCGGCGGTGATCATCAGGTGATCGATCCAGCCGGTGGTGTTTTCTTTTGGAATGGTTTCGGCGATTGGATAATTCGTTTTGCGCAGTTGGACGGTCATGAGCGGCCAGCCCATCGCCGCGACAACTTCGTGATTCCGGAATAAATTCGTTAGCTCACCGCCGGTAGACCACATTTTGCGGATGTTCGGTTTCATCTCGATGAGTTTTTTCTTCACGGCTTCGAGCTGCGCGTCGCTCAGGTTATAAAGCTGCGCGGGATCGGGCTTGTCGTAACCAAGAACCTGTGCCGCCATGTACACCGTAGAGAGATCGTCCCAGACGGCGAGCTTGCCCTTATTCCTGGAGTCCCAAAACATCGCCCAGGAATCGGGCGGCTGCGAGAAGACCGTGGTGTCATAGAGCAGCGGATCTGGCCCCCACATGAAGGGCACGCCGTAGGTTTGGCCATTCGATTTTACGAGGGGGAGATCGCGGAGCTTCGGCGAGAGCTGCGGGTAAGAGGGAAGTTTCGATAGATCGAGCGGGGCGGCGAGTCCTGTGCGTGCGATGGAGGCAGCAACGTCGCTTGACGGCGAAATCACGTCGTAGTTCGAGGCGCTGCCGCCGCGCAGTTTGGCCACCAGATCGTCGCTCGAGCCCATATACGATGCGGTGACCTTACAGTGATGCGTTTCTTCGAAGGCGTGGACGAAGGATGGATCGGCGTAACCTTCCCAGACGAGCAGGCTCAGCGTCTCTTCTTTCTTGCCGCAACCCGCGCATGCCAATGAGAGCGCCAGAATGCTCATCAGGAAGGTGCGTCGATTCATCATGTCCTTTGCTCCGGCACTACTTGATGTCTGCCTGATAGACTACGCGGCCGCCGGCGATGGTTACCGCCACCTTGGTATCCGCGATCTTGTGCGGATCGACCTCAAATATGTTTTGCGAGACCACGATCAGATCCGCCACCTTGCCAACTTCCAGCGAGCCTTCGGTCTTTTCCCGGCGTCCCGCAAATGCCGCGCCCAACGTGTAGGCCTCGACGGTTTGAGCGACCGTCAGCCGCTGCGCAGGCACAAAGCCTCCTTCGGGTTTGCCTTCTTCTGTCTGTCGCGTGACAGCGGTTTGCACGCCATGCCAGGGGTTGAGCGTCACCACGGGCCAATCGCTGCCGAAGGCAAGTTTTCCACCCGCGTCCGCGATGCTCTTCCAGGACCATGCGCGAGAAGCGCGGTCCGGACCGGCGTTGCGCGCCCAGACGTCCAGAGTATCGGCGTCGGGGTAAGAGTGCAGAGGTTGCATGCTGGCGATGACGCCCAGCTTCCCGAAGCGCGGAATATCGGCGATGGAGATGGTTTCGATGTGTTCAATGCGCGGCCGGCGGCCGGTGGTGTGGTTGGTGACTTCGGCGTTCTCGTAGGCATCGAGAGAAGTGCGGACCGCGTATTCACCGATCGAGTGCGTGAAAAGCTGCAAGCCGCGCTTGTCGAGTTCGGCGACAGCGGCTTTGTATTTTCCGGCGTCCCAGAAGGGTGTGCCCTTTGTCGAGGGGTCGTCGGTGTAGGGTTCGAGCATCGCGGCGGTGTGCGATTCCACCACGCCGTCCATCATCATCTTTACGGCGTTGGTGTCAATCCAGTCGTCGCGATACTTCTTTCGCGCCGATTCGATGGCATCGAGGTCTTGCTTTCGAAGCTCAGGTGGATCAAGGAAATACGCGATATAAAAACGCACGGTGAGGTCACCGTGGCGGCGCAGCTCATCGAAAAGGTCGAGATCCTCGAAATCCTGACCGGCGCTATGCACGCGCGTCAAACCATTTTCATTCGCCCATTTCATTCCTGCGCGCAGGGCGTTGAGCTTTTCGGCGCGCGTCGGCTTGGGCACAACTTTGTAGACCAGGTCGCTGGCAGATTCTTTCAGAGCGCCGGTGGCCTCGCCGGTTTGCGGGTCGCGCACGATGGCGCCGTTGGCGGGATTCGGAGTTTCGCGGGTGATGGCGGCGAGCGCCAGGGCTTTTGAATTTGCCCAAGCGGTGTGTCCGTCGTAACCAGAAATGATTGCGGGCCGATCGGGAAAAATCTCGTCGAGATACTTCTTGTGCGGCAAATTTTCCGGGCTGAACATGGCGTAGTTCCAGCCGGTTCCCAGAATCCAAGCGTCTCCCGGGTGCTTGGCGGCATACGTGCGCAACATTTTCTGAATGTCGGCGGGATTTTGCGCGCCTTCCAGGTGTACGCGGTCAAGTCCCAGCGAACCATCCATGAAGTGAATGTGGCAATCCACAAAGCCAGGCATCACCAGACGCCCTCCGGCATCAATCACCTTTGTGCCCATTCCACGCATCCGGCCGATTTCCTCGTCGGAGCCGACGGCGACAATTTTTCCCTGGCGGAGGGCAACGGCTTGCGCCCAGGGTTGCCTGGCGTTGACGGTATACACTTTACCGTGAACCACCATCACGTCCGCCGGCGCAACCTGGGGAGCTTGCTGACCCCATGACATTCCGCCGATGACCAGCGGGAGCGCGGCAACGATACCCGCGCGAAAAATAAAATTCACTTTCATGACCATCTCAAAATTAACCTCGAGCCGCCAGCCACTTCATTTCAAAACGTCGGCGGCGTATTCACCCACAATAGCCAAGTCTCCGTGCGCCCGGGGTTTTTCCAGCGGTGCGGCGTGGAACTTTCGAAATACAAGCTGTCGCCGGGCTTGAGCCGGTAATGTTCTTTATTGTTCAGCCAGATCTCGAATTCACCGCGGAGAATGTGCAGGAACTCTTCGCCTTCGTGGGCATAGGATTCTCCGCTCCCTCCGCCGGGTTTCACGCGAAAAAGGTGCGGCTCCATCGCGGTGTTGCCCCAGGCGAGGAGTTCCATGCGAACACCGGGGGTCGTTTCCAGGATTTTTCTTTGCGGAGGGCGCACCAGCCGCGGATTTTCTCCCGCGGCTTCGAATAGTGAAAGAATATTAGTTTTATAGAAGCGCGCGATGCGGCGGAGTGTGGCGATGGAAGAACGCATCTGGCCGCGTTCGAGGGCGCTGAGAAATCCGATGGATACACGGGTTGCGCGCGCCACCTGCGCGAGGGATAGCCCGCGGCGTGAACGCAGCCTGCGGAAGCGCTGCCCGGGAAGCATGGCCGCCTCGGCGGGCACGGAGACAATACCCTGTTTTTTCAAGACATGGACAATCGCGGCGGGGTTCAAGCCGCGCGCGCGGCGCAGGAAAATGGCGCGCTGCAGGACGCGGACATCCGATTCGGTGTAGAGTCGATAACGGCTTTCGGTGCGCTGCGGAGCAACCAAGCCAAGAGCTTCCCAGGCGCGCAAGGCCGAAGAGGAAATGCCCACGCGGCGCGCCGCTTCGCTGATGCGCAGGAGGCGCCGGGGCGCCTGCGGCAACGAACGGTTGGAGGGATTCTTTGTGCTTGACACGGGTCCCAGCTTTCTCTAAGTTTGCTGGATTATAGTAAGGTTCAGTGGGGACAAGCAACCACGAAGAATCAGCCGCGAGGGCGGAATTTTTCGAGGCACAGGGGTGAGGAAATGAACGTATCCGCAAAAAGCCGGCAAAGCCGCGCGTTTTTCCAAAACAGCATTCTATGGGTTGTAGCGATATTGATTGCGACGCTGCTTGCGGCGCCCTTTGCGGGCGCGCAGAGCACCGGCGGGCGCATCCGCGGCACGGTGACGGATGCCAGCGGAGCGGCGGTAGTGGCGGCCAACGTAACACTGATGAATGTAGCGACGAATGCGAGGCGCGACGGCCAGACGAACGAGAGTGGCGAATATCTTTTCCTGGAGGTGCCGGTAGGCAGCTACGAAATCAATGTGGCCCAGGCGGGATTCAAGAAGTTCGTGCGCAAAGACATTGTTCTGAATTTGAATGAAGTGGTAAGCGTTGATATTGTGCTGCAGGTCGGCGGCGCCACGGAAACGGTGGAGGTCACCGGCGCGCCGCCGCTGGTGGACACCACCTCCACCCAGCTCGGCGCAGTGGTCAATGAGCGCGCTGTCAGCGAGCTCCCGCTTGCCAATCGCGATGCCTACCAACTCCTTCAGCTTCAGCCCGGCGTGCAGTCCCAGCTTGGCGTCGATGGCGTCTATGGCAGCGACCGAGCTGGCGTCGTCAGCGTCAATGGTGGCCGAGGCCGCGACAACAATTACACCGTCAACGGCGGCGACGGTAACGATCAGTTCGCCAATCTTCCCGCCATTCAGCCTTCCCCAGATGCTATCGCTGAGTTCCGCGTCTTGACAAACACTTTCGATGCCGAATATGGACGCAACTCCGGCGCAGTCGTCAATGTGGTGACCAAGAGCGGCTCGAATAATTTCCACGGGGACCTATATGAGTTCTTCCGCAACAAAGGCATGAACGCGAGGGGATTTTTCGATTCGCAAAAATTGGATTACCTGCAGAATCAATTCGGAGCCACGCTGGGCGGACCCCTCAAAAAGAACAAAACATTCTTTTTCGCCAGCTATGAGGGCGATCGGATTCGTCGTGGATCGTCTTCCGACACCGTCGCCGTGCCGAGTGACCTCGAACGCACAGGTGATTTTTCCAGCGGATTACTTCCGACGGATCCGAACTTTATACCGTTCGCGGGGACACTGGCGAATGCGAACATTTTGAACGATAGACCAACCTGTCAGTCTGCGCTTGGCTTTAGCCCCGGCAATCCCATTCCTGACGGCACGGCGTATGCGACACTCTTTCCGACCAACGTAATCCCAACATCGTGTTTCGATCAAACGGCATTCGACCTCCTGAACCAGTTCGTGCCGCATGCCAACCGCGCTGACGGAACCTTTCAAGCCGTGCCGGTCGGGCACGAGCGCTCCAATCAGTTCACGGCTAAAATTGATCATGAGCTGACGAAGAATCAGCACCTGGCCGGCTACTACTACTTTACGCAGCACTTCCTGGCGAAGCCTTTCGCGCGTTTCCAGGCTGGCGGAGCAAATCTTCCACGTTTTGGCGACCTCACCGATGAGCGCGTTCAACAATTGAACATCAGCCATACTTGGACAATCGGCTCGACGGCTGTGAATGAAGCCCGGTTCACGTTTTTCCGAGAAGGGCAGGGGACGTTCCTGCATTCGCAGCACACTGCACTGGTGCAAGACTCCTGCACATCGGCGGTTCCCGCGGGCACTTGCTTCGCGGATGGGACCACCGCAAACTCGACCGGTATTCACCCTGGACTCGGCGCCAGCCGCGAAGGAGTGCCGTTTGTCAGCGTCTCGGGTGGCTTCAGCTTCGGCAACAACTTTGAAGGGGAACTGCCGCAGGTTGGCAACACGTATCAATTTTCTGATAACTACAGCAAAGTCATTGGCACGCATTCCCTCAAGTTCGGCGGAGACGTCCGCTACCAGAAATTCGATCAGACTCTTTACTTCGACGTGAGCGGCCAGCAACTGGTTTTCGGAGGCGGACCGAACGACCCTTGTTATGGCGCGATTGATCCAACTAGCCAATTGTGTAGTGCCGTCAATCTATTCCCGAACTATCTCCTTGGCCTAACGGACCAGTACGGCCAAGGCTCGGCCCAGGCCGAATTGGTGCGAAGCAAATCCCTCTACCTGTTCGTGCAGGACAGCTGGAAGATCAAGCCGAATCTGACGCTGAACTATGGCCTGCGCTGGGAACTGAACACGCCACTGGCTGATGCCGGACAAAAGGTACAGACCTTCCGTCCGGGACAGGTCTCAACGGTCTACCCATGTCAGCTTTCGCCTCTCAGCGGGCTTTACAATCCGGGCGTGAATGACTGCAACAACACCGGCGTGGTACCAACGGGGTTGGTTGTCCCTGGTGATGCCGGCGTACCAAAGGGACTCACAAACACTTATTACAGGTCTTTTGCGCCGCGGATCGGCCTGGCGTGGAGTCCGAACGCACGGGATGGCTTCCTTGGGAAATTGTTCGGAGGTCCCGGGAAGACCAGCATTCGCTCAGGCTACGGGATGTTTTATAACCCGGTCGAGCAACTGGTTCTGGAGCAATTCAGCGCGGAACCTCCCTTCGGTGGCAGCACGTTTCTATTTAACACTCTCTTCAATACACCTTTCCTTGGACAAGACGGCGCGACCCAGTATCCCAATCCGTTCGGCGGAATTCTCAACCCCCCGCGCGGCCAGCCGGTAGACTGGTCTCTGTTCCGCCCAATTCTATTGTTCGGCCAAGCCCCCAAGAATTTGCGTTCACAGTACGCAGAACAATACAACTTCGGCATCACGCGGGAACTCGGTAAAGATATGGCCTTGACGGTCAGCTACGTCGGTCGCCAGGGGCATCGCTTGTTAGCTTCGCAGGACATCAATCCCGGCAACCCACAGACCTGCCTAGATCTGCAGGCGATGTCGAACTTCTATGCTCCCGCGGCTCCCGGCGATCCGGCGAATCCGAACGAGAACGATTCGTTGTCAGCCTCCCTCGCCTGCGGTGCATTCTTCGCCGATACAGGGTACTTCATCCCAGCGGATACCGTTCTCCCCAATGATCTGCGCCTTCCGTATGGCTCAACGAGTTTGGTTTCAGCGGGAACCACGGTGGGTTCAAATGGAATCTCGATCCCTGGGCTCCGTCGATACTCATCGCCCAATTGCGAGCCGATGACGGGTGTCGGATGTCCGCCAGACTCAATCCCGGTCTTCTCCAGCATTTTCACGCAGAATACGATTGCGAACTCCTCCTACAACGCTTTTCAGGCCAGCCTAGAAAAGCACTTTTCGCGCGGATTGCAGTTCCAAGCTTCATACACTTTAGGCAAGTCGCTCGACTACGCTTCCACGTTTGAGAGCTTGGTTGATCCCGTTAACCCCAAGCGCAACCGGGCCTTGTCGCTGTTTGATTCTCGGCACCGTTTCGTCTTCAGCTACTATTGGGAACTGCCGGTGGCGAAGTATGAGGGTTTCAAGGGGAAAGTTTTGGATGGTTGGGCGATTTCCGGTATCACCACGTTCCAGACCGGATTCCCGATTCGCATCACCTCGCAAGATGACGTTGAACTGCAAGGCAGCTTCGATTTCGAAACGCCAGGTCAGCCAAATATCGCCGCGCCGTTCCACTCCATTAATCCGCGAAAATTAACTTGCGCTGCTGGAACGGGCACTGACCCGACTACCTGCACGTTGATCAATGCCGGATTTAACCCCGATGCGTTTACCAATAACACGGTCACGCCGGGGACCATCGGAAATGCGCCCCGCACGATCTGCTGCGGCCCGGGCTTGAATAACTGGGAATTCAGTTTCCAGAAACAGATCCCGGTCAGCGAACGAGTCCGTTTCGAATTCCACGGCGAGTTGTTCAATGCGTTCAATCACGCGCAGTTCTTCCAGCCGGACGGAAACATCACGGATGGGTCGGACTTCGGCCGTGTGAAACGTGCACGTGATCCGCGGCTGGTTCAGCTTGCGTTGAAACTTTATTTTTAGGCCGTGGAAGTGGAGTAAAACTTTTTCACGAGGCGCGGCTCGCGAGGGTCGCGCCTTTCTAGACGTCACCGGCGGCTTTTTCTGCTCTTACAGGCCGGCGCGGCAAGCAGAGTCCCCGCAAAAGAGCGTAGAATAGGAGTTACCTCGCGGGCTAATACGGCCGCACAGTTTTCCTGTACACACTGACCGCAGGGAAGAGACCTGCCTCGGGTAACCAGAACGCGGTTCACCCTCCACGGAGTTCCAAAATGCACGACGCACTGCAGAAGGAAATCGCCATTTATGAGAAGCGCACGCCGAAATCTCTGGAAGCACACAAGCGCGCCCTGAAACGCATCCCTCTCGGCGTAGCCAGCAACTACCGCGCCTACGATCCTTACCCGCTCTTCGTCAAGGAAGCCAAGGGCAGCAAGCTAACGGATCTCGATGGCAACGAATACATTGACCACAACTTGTGTTTCGGCACGCTCATGGCCGGGCACATTCATCCCGCGGTGGTGAAAGCCATCGAGAATGTGCTGAAGATCGGCACCACCTTTGGCATGCCGCACGATATGGAGTGGGAGCTCGCGGAAGAAATCTGCAAGCGCTATCCGGTGGACATGGTGCGGTTCGGCTCCACGGGCACGGAAGTGACCATGCACGCCTGCCGCATGGCTCGCGCGGCAACCAAGCGGGAGAAGATCCTTAAGTTCGAGGGCTGTTACCACGGCCTGCACGATACGGCGCTGGTCAGCGTAAAGCCCAAGGCCGAGGAGTGCGGCGATGAAAACGCGCCGAACTCCATTCCCGGCGGCATGGGAATACCGAAGGCCACGGTGGATAACGTGGTGATCGCCAGCTTCAACAACCTCGGCAGTGTCGAACACCGCTTCAAGCAGTATCCGGGGCAGATCGCGGCGATCATCCTCGAGCCCATCATGATGAACGTCGGACTGTGCATGCCGCAGCCTGGTTTCTTGCAGGGGCTACGAGACATCGCCACCAAAAACGGCGCGCTGCTGATCTTCGACGAAGTGAAGACCGGCGCGAAGCTCGGCTGGGGCGGCGCCAGCGAACATTTCGGCGTGAAGCCGGATTTGATTTGTCTGGCGAAGTCCATCGGCGGCGGCGTGCCGCTCGGCGCGTTCGGCGCGAGCCGCCAGGTGATGGACCTCATCTCGGAGCATAAGGTTTTCCACGGTGGCACGTACAACACCAACCGCGTGGCCATGGCCGCCGGGCTGGCGACATTTCGCGAAGTGCTCACCCGTGAGAATTATGCGCACGTCGAAAAACTCGGGGAGAAGCTGGCCGGAGGCTATCGCAAAATCCTCGCTAAGGTTGGCCTTCAGGCGTATGTCGCCCGGGCAGGGGTCAATGGCGCGCTGATGCTTTATCCGCAAGAGATCCGCAATTACCGCGACTGGACCAAGATCGATGTGGACCTCTGGCGGCAATATTGGTTTGGCATGGTCAATCGCGGCGTTCTTGCGCAGCCGTATTGGTGGGACGAACAGTGGACTATCTCCGTGCAGCACAGCGAAGCCGATATCGACAAACACCTCGCGGTGTTTGAAGAGGTCGCGCCCGGGCTGGCGAAAGCGCAGCAGGAGCGCGGCAAAGCCTTCGTCGGCGCGGCGGGTCACTAAAGGCGTTGGATTTCCGGGGGCGGGCGATGGCTTTGAGTCGATCCGAAGAGCGCCCCGTGCGCTTCAATGGTCCCGAATGCCGGGCTAAATCCCGGCGTAACTCTTCCTCAGGAGACGCTCATTGAGCAATGAGGTCACGACGTCGCAGCCGCATCTCCGGCGCGTTCTTGGACGCCGCGACCTCGTTCTGCTCTTCGTCGTCGCGATCGTCAACCTCAACGTGGTTCCCACAATCGCCTCCAACGGCGGCGTCACCGTGTGGCTGTGGCTCCTGGCGCTGCTTCTGTTCTTCTGGCCGCAGGGCATTGCCGTCATCGAACTGGCGCATCGATACCCGGAAGAAGGAGGTGTGTACCTCTGGGCTAAACGAGTCTTCGGCGACTTTCACGGTTTTCTCTCCGGCTGGTGTTATTGGACGAACAATATTTTTTATGTGCCAACGGTTTTGCTCTATTTCGTGGGTATCTCAGTTTATGTCGCGGGGCCCCGTGCCCGCGGTTTGGCCGACAATCCCTGGTTCGCGCTGAGCGCTTCGATGGTGTTACTGGCGCTGCTCGTCGTGCTGAACGTGCTGGGGCTCGGCGTGGGCAAGTGGGTCAATAACCTGGGCGGAATCGGCACCGCGATCACAGCGGTCACGTTAATCGGGCTGGGTATTGTCGTGCTGCTTCGCTTCGGAACAAAAATGACGGTGGCCGAATTTCGGATTCCTGGTGATATTCGCCTGCTCGGCTCATTCGGCGTGATCTGTTTCGGGCTGGTCGGCCTCGAGCTGGCGTCCGTCATGGGAGATGAAATTGAGGATCCGCGCCGCACCCTGCCGGGGGCTGTCGGGTGGGGAGGCGTGATTTCCGGAGTTTTGTACATCGGCGCTACGCTCACGTTGATGCTTGCGGTAAGCAAGCAAGATATCGGGGTTCTCCAGGGCATCGTGCAGGCAGTGAGTCACATGGCTGAACAGGTTAAAGCACCGTGGATCGTTTCGCCCTTCGCCTTTGTGCTGAGCATCTCCATTGCGGGAATTGCCTCGGCCTGGCTTTCCGGTTCAGCGCGAATCCCTTTTGTCGCCGGCTTGGATTCTTATCTGCCGGAGGGCCTTGGCAAGCTGCATCCCGAATACGCGACGCCGTACGTGGCGCTTATCGTGCACGCCACACTCTCCGCGATTTTTCTGGCGATGAGTTTCGTGGGGGCGGGAGTGAAGGAAGCGTTCGTGACCATGCTGGACCTTGCCGTGGTCCTGCAGCTGGTTCCTTTTCTATATATGTATGGCGCGGTGCTGAAGCTGGCGAAAAAATCGGCGGCTGGCGAAGGATATTACAGCAAAGCCAAACTGCTGGTGGCCGGGAGTTGCGGGCTGGCGACGACAATATTGGCTATGGGCGTGGCCTTCATCCCGTCCCACCAGATCACGTCCATAGCTTTGTTCGAAACGAAAATGATTTCGGGGACGTTGCTGTTCCTCGGGCTCGCGGCATTTTTCTTTTTCGTGTATGGCAGGCGCAAGACAGCGCGCAAACTCGAACAGGCAGCGCCGGTCGTTTGACGCTTTCACGCGCGGGAATTTGCGGGCAAGTTCTATTTGCCAGTTCATTGAAATTGGGAGGCGGTCATGTCAAGCATTGCGAAAACAAGCGTTCGTACGTATCAGAATTACGTCAATGGTAAGTGGGTCCCAAGCGCTTCGGGCAAGACGTTTCCGGTCTACGATCCTTCGACCGAAGAAGTGATCGCGAATGTTGCGGCCTCTGAGAGCGTCGATGTGGAACGCGCTGTGGAGGCCGCGCGTGCCGCTTTCGATTTCGGCACGTGGGCGAAAACCACGGCGCAGGATCGCGGACGAATCCTCTTTAAGCTGGCGGAAAAGGTTCGGCAGAACGCCGCGATGCTTGCCGAAATCGAGTGCCGTAACACCGGCAAGCCCATCGTGGAGGCCGAATACGACATCGCCGACGTGGCCACTTGTTTTGAATATTACGGAGGCCTGGCCAACAAAATTATGGGCAACGTGATGCCCGTCCCCGCGAACGCCCTCAGCTTCACCATGCGCGAGCCCGTCGGTGTCGCAGGGCAGATTATCCCGTGGAACTATCCGCTGATGATGGCCGCATGGAAGCTGGGCCCGGCGATCGCCGCGGGCTGCTGCTGCATACTCAAACCGGCCGAGCAGACGCCGCTTACGGCGCTGGAATTCGCCAACTGGTTCGAAGAAGCTGGCTTGCCGCCCGGTGTGGTCAACATTATCAACGGGTTTGGCGAAACCTGCGGCGCCGCGCTGGTCGCACATCCGGGAGTCGACAAGATCGCGTTTACGGGCAGCGCCGCGGTCGGCAAAATCATAGTGAAGAGCGCCGCGGATACCCTTAAGCGCGTGACGCTGGAGCTGGGCGGCAAATCACCAAACGTTTTCTTTGCGGACGCGGATTGGGAAGCAGCCGTGGACGGCGCGCTCTTTGGCGTGTTCATCAATCAGGGAGAGGTATGCTCGGCGGGGAGCCGTATCCTGGTCGAAAAGAAAATCTATTCGAAATTTGTCGAGGCCATGACGGAAAAGGCCAAGCGCATTAAACTCGGGCCGCCGCTGGAACGCGAAACCAAGATGGGCCCGCTCGTCAGCAAGGAGCAGTACGACCGCGTCAGCTCCTACCTGGAGCTCGGCAAGAAAGAAGCCAAGACGGCCATCGGCGGCGGCCGCCCGAAGCAGTTCGGCAAGGGCTTCTACGTCGAACCGACGATTTTCTACGACGTGGATAACAACGCGCGCATCTCCCGCGAAGAAATTTTCGGTCCGGTAGCGTCCGTCATTCCGTTTGACGACGAAGCCGGCGCCATTCGCATCGCCAACGACACGCCTTACGGCCTGGCAGGCGCGGTTTGGACCCGCGACATCTACAAAGCTTTTCGAGTTGTGAAGTCACTCCGCGCCGGCATCGTCTGGGTGAATCACATGCAGCCGACGTATGTGGAAGCTCCCTGGGGCGGTTATAAGCAGTCCGGCTTCGGCCGAGAACTCGGGCCCTGGGGGATGGAAGAATACCTAGAAACCAAGCAGGTGTATGTAAATCTCGACGAGACGCCGATCGGGTGGTACTGAAGATCACACGGAGGTTAGAAAAATGAAGAGCATACAGATTCGCACGGAAATTCCGGGAGCAAAGTCCCGCGCATTGATGGCACGCCGCGAAGCCGCGATTCCGCGCGGACTGTATCAAGCAACGCCCATCTTCGTGGCAAAAGCGGAGGGCGCGGTCATCGAAGATGTGGACGGCAATCGCTACATTGATTTCGCGGGGGGCATTGGCTGCTTGAATGCCGGCCACCGCGATGCGCGAGTCGTCTCCGCCATCCGCGAGCAGCTCGAGAAGCACCTGCACTTATGCTTCAGCGTGACGCCGTATGAGAGCTATGTCGCCGTTGCGGAAAAGTTGAACGCCCTCACTCCCGGTAAATTCCCGAAAAAGACATTCATCGTCAATACGGGCGCTGAAGCCGTCGAAAACGCCATCAAAATTGCGCGCGCTTATACGAAACGTCCCGCGGTAATTTGCTTTGAAGACGCGTTCCACGGCCGCACGCTGTTGACGATGTCCCTCACCAGTAAAACGAATCCTTATAAGGTGGGATTTGCGCCGTTTGCCAGCGATATTTATCGCATTCCCTATGCCTATGAATACCGTAGCGGGAGCGGTGCAACGGCGGAGAGCTTCGCTCGCCATCTGGAAGATGCATTCAAACGTGTCGTCGCGCCTGATTCAGTCGCTGCGGTAATCGTGGAGCCGGTGCTTGGCGAAGGTGGCTTTGTGGTGCCGCCGAAGGATTACCTCCGTATCCTCCAAGGAATCTGCCGCAAACACGGAATCCTGTTCATTGCGGATGAAGTGCAATCGGGATTTGCCCGTACGGGAAAATGGTTCGCGTCCGAGCATTTTGGAATCGAGCCCGATTTGATCATTACCGCCAAGTCGCTCGGCGGCGGCATGCCCATCGCCGCCGTCACTGGCCGCGCGGAAATTATGGACGCTCCGGTCGTTGGTGGCCTTGGCGGCACGTTTGCTGGCAATCCAGTTTCCTGCGTCGCGGCGCTGGCGGCGATCGAAACGATCGAGAAAGACGGCTTGTTGGCGCGCTCCACTGCAATCGGCAAGCGCTTCGAAGAATGCGCCCGTACATGGCAGAAGAAGTGGCCGCTCATAGGCGATGTGCGGGGTCTGGGGGGGATGTGCGCGATCGAGCTGGTGCGCAGCGCGCAAACGCGCGAGCCGGCCGACTCTGAAACCAAGGAAATCGCGCACTATTGCTACGAGCACGGCCTCATCACCATCACCGCCGGCACCTATAACAACATCATGCGCATCCTCGTGCCGCTGGTCATCACCGATGAGCAGATGGAGGAAGCCCTCGGCGTGCTGGAAGCCGCCATTGCCTCGGTCGCGGAGAGCAAACAAGCCGCGCTTTCTCACGCATAGTTTTGCTGTGCGTACTTTAGAGTTGAGGCTTAAGGAAGCAATGCCTGCCGCTATTCCCGGCTCCGGAATAAATGCCTGTCTGTGCGCGCCAGGCTCGCGATTCGAGCTTTCTTCCCCCGCTCTTTGCTGTGTAGTATGTAGTGAAAGCGTGGGGCCCGTAGCTCAGCGGTTAGAGCAGCGGACTCATAATCCGTTGGTCCCAGGTTCAAATCCTGGCGGGCCCACCAACTAACCTGATCGATCCACCGGACATATGCCCGAGGAGTTTCTGGAACTACATTCACTGGCGTTGCAATCTTCTGCAGGATTGGAATGGAAGGATACCCAGTGAGGCTATCGAGATTAACAAGCGTTCTACTCATCGTTGCTGGGGCGGGTGTGGTGTGCCAGAAACCATGCCGGAGCGCCGATGAACCGCGCCTTCGTGCTGGTGCGGCTGCCATTCCGGTCACACCATTCGGGAAAAATCCCGATTGGGATGGTCCAGTAACACCCAGCGGCGTGTGGGGGGAAACCTTCTCCGATGACAAGAAGAATCATCAATGGGACTCAGGAGAGCCGTTCACGGACGATCCGGCCAATACAACGCTGGATTTCCATTCCAAGGAAAAGTACGACGGTATCTACCTGGCCGGATTCGGCAACGACCGACTGGCCACTGGAAAGCATGATGACCTATGGGCACGAGCCCTCATTCTGGACTATGGCAAGACGCGGCTGGCTATCGTCGCACTTGATTTCATTGGTTATTACTCACACGCAGGATATTACGGCGCCGACGAAGCGCGAAAGTATCTTGATCCATCGCTAGGGGTCACGGACTTGCTGATCGCGAGTACGCATAATCACGAAGGTCCGGATACCATCGGCCTCTGGGGAGCGAACCCTGTGAGTGACGGCAAATATCCGCGCTATCTACAATTCGTTGACCGGCAAATTGCGAAAGTGATTGGGCAGGCCGTAAAGTCCCTCAAGCCCGTCCGTTTAAAACTGGGGAGTACCACACCACAGTTGTCGCCCGTACTGGCAGGGCTGCAGACCCGCACTGGCGGGAGGCCGCCGCAGTTCTTCGATGAAGAAATGCGCGTGATGCAGTTTGCCGGCGTGGAAGGCGCCGACAAAGGAAAAGTCGTCGCAACGCTCATCAATTGGAATACGCATCCCGAGTCCATGGAGGATGAGAACACCATCCTGACCTCCGATTTTCCCGGTGCGACCCGGGAACGAGTCGAGGCGAAATATGGCGGCACGGCAATCTATGTTTCTGGAGATATTGGAGCTATCGAAATTGTTGGAGACAACGATCGCAGCACGCGTAGCACTTTCGACGGCAAAACGTTTCCCGTCGTGCTAGGCAACCAGGCAGCCACATTTACATTTGAACGAACGGAAGCGATCGGACACGAAGTCGCAAAAGCCGTATTCGAATCGCTCGAGCACGGCGAGTGGAGCGACCCCGCAAATTTTGCGGTGAAGAAAGCGGAGTTGCGTGTTCCCATGGACAATCAAGGCTACAAATTCCTGATGGACCGGGGACTATTGGCGGCCATACCCAACACGGGAAATGCCCCGGAGGTGGTGACAACTGTTTATGCCATTGAATTGGGCGGCGCCCAGGTGATCACCGCCCCTGGCGAACTGTTTCCCGAGGTTTTTTACGGCGTCGCCAAATATCGACGGACAGACTGTCCCGGCGCGGATACGAAACGCCCGCCCGAACCCGCGGTGCGGGACTTCATGAAGGCAAAATACAAATTTGTATTCGGCCTCACACCCGACGAACTGGGATACATGGTGCCTGGTTATGATTTCCATGCACCGGCGTTTGCTCCCGAAAAAGGATTCACGGAAGCGATGGATGTCTGCGCCGCAAGTGGCGTCCCTACTCACTACCACGAAACGAATTCAGCAAGCTCGCAAATCGCTCCAGCCTGGGCGTGCCTCGCGGCAACTCTGCTGACGGGGAAAACACCCGATGTGGCGGCATGCCAGCGACCGCACCCAGCCGCACTTGTTATTGGGAAACCCTGAACTTTTTCCGCACCAAACAAGCTTAGCGCAAGCACGGTTGGAAAGGCTGGTCGGAGAGCGTATGGTACTGAAGCGATGAGGCAGCGCGCGCGGAAATCTCTAGTCCAAGCTGGACTTGGTTGAGATAAAGGAGAACGGAACCCATGTCAGAGTTAGCCCTCCGGGGCGGTCCGAAAGCAAAACGTAAACCATTCCCCATCTGGCCCCAGTTCGATGATGCGGAGCGAAAAGCCCTGACGGAAGTTCTGGAAAGCCGCGTATGGTGGCGGACACCGGGCACCAAAACTCTCGAATTCGAGCGCTCCTTTGCAAAGTTTCATGGTGCGAAACATGGCATCGCAGTGACAAACGGAACTGCGGCGATTGAAGTGGTGATGGCTGCAATCGGGATTCGCCCTGGAGATGAAGTTATCGTTCCCAATTTTACTTTCGTCGCAACCGCAAGCGCCGTGCTCTTCGCGGGAGCGATGCCGATCCTTGTGGACGTTCGGCCAGAAACGCATTGCATCGATCCCGATTTGGTGGAAGCCGCCATCACATCGCGCACGAAAGCGATCATTGCAGTTCACATGGGCGGCCACCCCGCTGACCTCGATCGACTCTCCGATCTCGCCAAGCGTCATAACCTGCTTCTTGTCGAGGATTGTTCACACGCGCACGCCAGCGAATGGCGCCGGCAGCGGATCGGTACATTTGGCGCAGCAGGAACCTTTAGTTTTCAATCGAGCAAACTAATGACCGCAGGTGAAGGCGGCATCATCATTACGAAGGACGATCAGGTTGAGCGCCTTGCGCGCTCCGTTCACGATTGCGGCCGTATGCCGGGTGAATGGTTCTATAGTCACTTCATTTACGGATCGAACTACCGGCTGAGCGAGTGGCAAGGGGCGGTTTTGAGCGCCCAGCTTGCGCGCCTGGATGAGCAGACGGCCTTGCGCCACAAGAACGCCGGTATCCTGGACGGACTGCTCGGGGCGATCGAAGGAATCACGCCGCAAGTACTTGATGCACGTTGCACCCGCAACAGCCATTACGCATACATCTTTCACGTCGATCGCAAAGCGTTCGCCGGAGTTTCCACGGAAAAATTCATCCAGGCAATCAACGCGGAAGGCATTCCAAATCAGGCCAGCTATCCGCCACTACACAAGCTCGATGTGTTCCAGAGCGGGGCATACCGGGAACGCTTGTGCCACGATCAGAAAAAAGAAAAACATGCCTTCCTGCAACAGGAATTTCCCGTGACGCATCGTGCTGCCTGGGAATCCGTGTGGATACCGCAGCCGGTGTTGCTCGGCGATGAAGAAGACATGCATGAAATAGCGGCAGCGATCGGGAAGATTCAAAAGAACCAGGCTCAGCTTGTCTGAGTAGTGGGTCGCTATCTTCAGAACGTAACCTCGCAAGGACGGTCATTTCGTGGAGGCCTTCCGCCACGCGACCGAGTTCAATCAGTACTGAGCTCCGGCGAAAAAACAGGCGCTCTCTCCAGGGGGTCTTGGAGAGCTGCATCCAAAACATATCTACATGGCGCCGGTCCTCACGATGTTGGAATAGGCCGATTCACCAGCGTTATTGAACGCGCGCACCCGGTAAGCCACCATCTTGCCTTTGGGGACGCCTGAATCAGTATATTCCGCGCTCCCGACAGACAGCCGAGCGATTCTTTCCCAAGTTCCGCGTTCGCCCGGCTGCTTCACAATCTGGCGTTCCACGATGCTGCCCGTGGGATTCCCTCCGTGAACTGCCCAAGTTAATTTTAGAGAACTGCCAGCGGGCGTAACGTTGAGTGAACTGGGTGTTTCCGGCAGGACAAGCCAATCAAAATAGCTTTCGTCGGCGATGGCCAAAACGCTGTCCCTCATGGGCAGCGTTTGGATCGTATCCGTCGTTCCTTTCTTCCAGTCGACCGGCGTGATTTCGCCCGAGACGACGTCGATCAAGACCGGGTGTTCAATACCCGTATTCTTCAACGAGAGGTCGGCATAAAGTGGCGGGAAGACATTTCCCGGCAGGCTGTGCGCAGCGAGCCAGTAAGCCACGATGGCCTTTCCGCTGAGCGAACGGAACCCGTAGGAGAGGAAGGGGAAACTTCCCTGATGGTGGAGCGGGAGGTCATGGCTCGCGATCTCAATCGAGGGATCGAACTTTGTGTCGGAGAAAAGTGCATTCGCGTTCTGCAGCGCGCTGAAGACGGGGCGCGGCGTGAAGTCCGTGTCATGGCCGGTCATTCCATGGATGATCCCAAAATCGTCGTACTCATTCCCGTCGGCTCCGGCGGCGAGCAACCATGTGAATGTTTTGACCCCCGCCGCCAGATTGTAGATGAGTCCTCGCGGCACGTACTTGGCCTGAACCGATTCGTCCGAACCCTGCCAGGAAGGAATGGAATTGAATTCATCATCGAAAAACGGAATCTCGCGCCGAATCCCAGGGTAGTTCCGCACCAGGTCGCGAAGTTGGGCAGGCGACTCAGACAGGTAAGCGCCAGCGTCCATGGATTCCGGATTCAGGTTCTGGCCGTAGCCCGGATAAGTATGATAGGCATAGACATCGATTTCCGGGGCGCACTGGCAAGTGTCAAGCGCGCGCTGCGTGAAGTCGCGGACGGGATCAGACTGGCCTCCGTAGATAACTTTGGCCCCTGGATCCGTCTGGTGCACGACCTGCACGAATGATTTGAGGAGTCGCCCATATTCTTCGGGATTCGGGCCTGGATTCCAATAGTCAATGTCCTGCTCGTTCCACAGAGCCCAGTAGTGGATGCGACCGCGAAAATGTTGAATCATCCATTTCACGTAGCGGTCAAATGCTGCGATTTGTTCCGGTGTTTTCGGCGGCCAGAAAACCGAGTAGAGACTTCGATCCGCGTTGTGAAAAGAACCCGGTTCGGGAACGCTGACGTCCGGGAGCTTGCCCGCGGGCGATGTGTACATGGGATTGCCATATAGGAGCTGCACCTGGATCTCGACACCGTTATCCACCAAAGAGTCTACATAGTCGTCGACTTGCGGAGGGACGGCAAAAACACCCCTCTTTTGTTCCACCCAATCCCAACTGGTCCAGTCCGAACTGTTCTCATACTGGCCGATGCGGATCCACTTAAAACCTGCGTCAAACATGCGGGTCCACCAGCGGCGATTCCAGGGCAAGTAAGGATCGCGAGGCAGGTCTGAGTTGATTCCGAAACCGTCATGGATTTGCGAAGAGCGCTTGGGGGGAACATGATCGGGTACGTTCCGCTTGCGTTCATCGGCACGGAGCGCGGAAGGGAAAGCCAGCGCGAGAACGAAACAACCCAGTAAAAGGCTCTTCGCTACATAATGCCTGGAACGAAACAAGCCAAACAATGCCTTACTGATTTCACCGAACAGTGTATGCATGTGGACACCAAGCTTGATGGCATGGAACGGCGGTATCTTACTGCTGCTTCCTCGGATTTGCCAGCGCCGATGCCAGGACACGCGTGGCTGTTGGATCCGATCATATGCCGGTGGTTTGGAGCGGGTCTCTTAGGCCACTGTTCTTAGTTAGGATAAACTTCGTGGCTAGGCCTAATTCCGGAGGGCAAAATGGCCAAACCTATTCGAAGCGACATCCTAGTGGGAAAAGTTCTCACCGCACTGGGACTGCTGCTGCTGGCAGGCGCATGGTGGGCGGGCAACCGTCTGAAGTCCTGGCCGGCGGTGGAGGCAGAAGTTACAAAAAGCGAGGTCAGTAAACTTTCGTCCTTTGCTTCCCGAGACGGGTACGGAACCGCTTACCGCACGAAAATCGAATTCCGGTTTGACGCCGATGGCAAGCAATTCACCGCATCCAGTTCGGAGAAGAGCGCTAGCCATGGGGGAGCGCAAAGTACGGCTGATATGTATGCTCCCGGAACTCGCCACACAATTCGCTACAATCCCGCGAACCCCAATGACATCAGTTTCAACGCGGGCTACTTCGGCGTGGTCTACACGTTGATATTCTTCCTCAAGCCTATCTTCCTTGGAATATTCGGCCTTGCCCTCACCAGTCAAGGCCTGCAATGCCTCTGGAGGACCCGGTCGATGCGGCCGTAACCAGAAGTCTAGTTTCGTAGCGGTGAGTTTACATCGCCACAGCCTCAGTTGTAGCGGCGGGCTACAGGTATTCAGAACTTATTTATTCCCGACGAGTGTTCTTCATAGCTCCCGCATTATCGCTACGCCGAGAAGCGAGACCGGCGCGCCGCTACTGGACCGTGACATTCAATGTCGTAGGCTGCGCCGACTTATATTGCCGGCCATGGGGCGTGTCGCCAACGGCGGTTACCGTCAGGTTGTAGGTGCCCGCTGCGGGCCAGAGCAGGTCGAGCGCAAAGTTCTTCACCGGATCGAACTCGCAGGAGCCCTGGCCGGATTGCAAATTGCACGGGGACGGAGGGCCGGTCGAGGGTGGTGGAGTACCATTCCCGGCAAGCTTCAACGCCGGGTCCGGCCGCACCATACTGCGGGCTGCCGCGGTGGCGCCAGAAGCGCCGATTGAAGCGATGGCGCTGCCGGTCCAGGCGAGCTGATATTTCACTTTGTCCGGGTACGGATAGCAGGTCGGCATTTTGATCTGATAGACCGCAGGCTGGCCCAGCGACGCTTGCGTGAGGCCCTGCACCTGTGGGAGAAGGGCAGTGGAATGGGCCAAGTCCCAGAAGCCGATGTGCTTGGGTGGATTTTGCGACACCAGCCTGCTCATGAGCGTTGGGCCCACCTTCTTCCCTGCGATAAAAGCTTCGGCGCGGAGATCGATCCCCCAATCCAAATCCGCGGTGAGCGCGTACCAGTCTTGCGCTGTGGAAGTTCCGCTGCTGAGATTCTGAGTTGCAGCTCCGGCTACGCAGCCATAGACCTCACCAAACAAATACGGCTGCGGGCCGGCGCGCGCGACAAGGGCGTCAAAATCGAGGCCAAGTTGAATCGCGGTAAAGACCATCGGCTTGACGTGTATTCGGCCATTGAGTTGGGCGCTTTCGGCCGCGGTCGTGGGTACAGCCACGGGCTGCGAACGCCCGGCGCAGCCATGTCCGCTGCAGGAGAACTCCAACTTCATCTCGTGCGGGTTATCCAATTCGAAGTTTGCGGTAAATTCGCCTTCGCCTCCGACCTCGATATTCCCTTCGACATAGGCGTCGATATCCAACTCAACTATGGGGATACCACCAAGAACGATTGGGATGACCTGGATGGGAATCTGCGTGCTGCCGGTGGGAATGGTTTCCTCGAATTGCCCGGTGGCCTTCACCGCCGCAGTGAGTTTGCTTCCAACCGTCAGCGTTCCATGCCCGCTGATGCTCTTGGGCCGGACCATGAACGGCAGGCAGGGGATGTAGAACACTTCCAGGTTTGCCCGGAAGTCCGGAGACTTCATGGGCAAAGCCAGGTTGACCGTCCCTTCGGCTTTTCCGGAGGCCGAACCGTTGTTCGAGAGCGTGGTCTTTCCACTTTTTTCGAGATGTATCCCCACGCTGGGCGAGGCGGCGAACTCAACCGGGATGTTATCCAGACGCAGCGTATGATCCTCGAGGCAACTCAATCCCTCACGCCAGGTATCAGTCAGTTCCTTGCCATATTTCTTCCAGTCTTTCTGGGCTTGATCGCGGACTAATTCGGCTTGCCTGGAGGCTTCGTCTTCCGCGTGTTTGGCCGACTCTTCCGCGCAATGCCACGAAATGGCCTTGCATCCGCTGTGACCATCGCCAGTCTTGACGTCTGCCGCTTTTACAGTGTCCGGGATGGGATGAGTCACTAACCATATTTTAGCTTGCTCAACATTGATCATGTAATGGTCGGACTCACCCGCCGGTAGTGCTCTGACGTGGATCCCCAGAAGGTTTGTGATCTCTTTCGGAATGACTTGGGCCTGCTCCAAGCCATCGACCCCGCGAACGTGAGCAATTGTTACGCCACCAATGCTGCGCTGAGTCGCTCTCCCGGCAGATGGCGGTGCCATCGGATGAATATCTTGAACTGAGATGGACTGGGGAGTCCCGTAGGTCAGCGGAGGTAGGTTGCCGCTTAGTTTGCCAGCTACGGATTGCGGCAACACTGCCGCATGTGCCGCCGCAGGCGTTGATGTCGCTGTCGGGGCAGCAGCGGGCGGAGCGCCGGGCGCGGGTCTAGCAACAGGAGCGCTGGCAGGTGGCGGCGCCGCGGTCGGAGCGGGTGCAGCGGCCGGAGCTGGCGCGCTCGGAGCCGCGCTGGCGGGCGGAGCTACCCTCCCCACTGCGCCAACACCGCCGCGCGCAGGAGCTGGGTTGATCTGCGTGATCGCACCACACGGGGTCTTGCCGTCCAGAGAAACCTGCATCGTGCTGAAGTTGGCATACACCGGCGTGCCCACACGCAGCGTGGCAAACAGCTTGGCATTCGGAATGTGAAACTCAAACGTGCGGCTGGTCGCGGTCTCCACCGCCGTGGCCGTTCCCGTGCGAGCATCAATCGCAGTCACGGAGCAGCATGCTCCCGCCGCGCGCAGCGGCTGACTAAATCCGATCAATACCACGATGAGAATAAGCAAGCGTTTCATATCATTTCCTCCTGATTCAGCGAACCGTCTTCTGAGCCGTAGCGGGCTCGTCACTGTTCCTCCGGGTGACGCCGGGTGTTCCCTGGAAGTTTTCTCATCTCTGGCCTCAATGTTTCGGCGGCAAAATGTGCGGCGCCCCACCGGATAGGATGGCCGCGACCGTATGCTGCACTGCGCGGTCCCAGAGCACCTCGGCATGGTTGAGATCATCGGTTTGGTGGATGGAGTAGGGCAGCCGCGCGCTGGCATCCGTGACTAAGATGTCTCCCGCCCCTGCTTTGACTTCCGGCACGACCGCCCTGGCCCGGTCGAACAGCGGCGATACTAGCCCGACCTCTACGGGTTTCGCCTTCCAGTGAAAATACTGCTCGAGCTTCTTGTACTGCGGCACTGCGCTCTCCGGCGTGAACAACCAGGTATAGAGGCGCGCAAGCGTCGGGTTCGTCCCGCCGAAGGTGTAGTACTGCACGCCCGGGACCGGCGCGTCTCCGTTCAGCAGGCCGGTAATCAATGAGCTGTCGGGAGCCAGTTCCTTCGAGCCTTCGTCGATTAACTGGTGTATCGGGCTGACCAGCTTAATGGCGGCTTCGTGCAGAGGGCCTTTTATCTCGGAGGGCAGATTGGAATCCTCGAAAACTTTATCGGTGTCGTTGACGAGCACCTCGGGAGTCTGAGCCACGAGGCTGCCGTGATGCGGCGAGTGGAGGGTGATCACCCAGTGGATGCGCCCGCCGAGGCTGCCCTGTTCGCGCAGCAATTTATGGATAATCAAGCCGCCGCGGCTGTGGCCGATTAGGGCGAGGGGGGGCGGCGCAGTGGGGTACATGACCTCGACGTCGCTAGCAAACTGTGCCAGAGCGAGCTTGGCGGAAGGGTAGGCCTTCTCGAAGTCGCAGCAGCGCTGGCTCCAGGTCGCCACGGTGAAACCCCGCGCCACAAGGTAGTCCAGCCAGTTCAGTGGGTCCACGTCGAGGAGTTCGGAGGGACCTGCTTTGTATAGCCCGGCATTCGGCATGGAATGCTTGCCCAGGTCCATTTCCGGCGGCGCATGGCGGAAATCGTAGTAATAGCCCGTGCTCGAAGGCTTAGTCCATGACTCGGCGGATTGGTGCAGCCCGTGAAACAGCAGAATTGCCGGGCGCGAAGCATCCTTGCCCCGGCAAAGGATGCCTCCGTAAGGCCGCAACCACGAGTGGATGCACTTGCCAGGCTCCAGGCGTTGCAGAGTCAGCTTATCGAGGGTTTCCTGGTGGGACGCGCTACCCGGCAAAAGTGTCGGTTCGCTCGGCCTCACGGAGCTGTTCGGTGGTTGTGCGGATGGTGCCGGAGGCGGCATTGTGCCCGGCGCTGCGGCCGGAGCTGGCGCAGGCGGGGCTGCACTCGGAGCTGGGCTGGCGGGCGGAGCTACCTTCGGCACCGCGCCAATACCACCCCGCACAGGAGCCGGGTTGATCTGTGTGATCACACCGCACGGGATCTTGCCGTCCAGAGAAACCTGCTTCGTGCTGAAGTTGGCATACACCGGCGTGCCCACACGCAGTGTGGCAAACAGCTTGGCGTTCGGGACGTTAAACTCAAACGTGCGGCCGGTGGCGGTCTCCACGGCGGTGGCCGTTCCCGTGCGAGCATCCACCGCAGTCACGGTGCAGCAATATGGTGCCGCGCGCAGCGGCTGACTAAATCCGATCAGCGCGACGATAAGAAAGAGCAAGCGTTTCATTTTTTCCCTCCTGATTTACCGAACGGTCTTTTGAGCCGCAACGGGCTCGAATTTTTCAAGCGTCAGCGTTACGTGAGTGAACAGATGAGTTTCGATGAGCGCGCGGGTCTCCTGCTTCACCCAGCCGATCCCCGGTACGAACCAGCAAGTCTGCTCGACGCGGGCCATGCCGTAGGGCGTAGGCGAGGTCGTCACGAAAGCGATCTCGGTGGCCGAGTAGGTTCCAGCGGGAACCGTGACTGCAGAGGCGCCTATGACGTTCGCGCGGATACTGGAAGACGCATCGTCCGCTTGCCACTCCCAGGAATCGCCCGGCCGGAGCGTCCCCGCCAGAACCTTCTGCGGCGGGCTCACCACGTTTTCACTGCCCTCGTCGTTGTTCAGCGTTTTTCCCAGGAATAGCCCTTCGGCCGTGGCGTGATACCACTCGGTGAGCCAGATGCCCCGAGGACGGCAATTCTCGACACGCGCAAAGCACAGATCCCCGATACGATCTTCCCCGGCGACTTCGGAGACGATCGTGTCTTCGAGAACGTTGCCCTGCGCGAGCGCAGCGTCCTCGCCGTCAAAGTGGGCGCCCGGGGCAAGCTCGCGCCGCAAGTGATAGGTCCAGCGCGTGTGCAGCGCCAGGGGATAGTCCATCGGGGAAAAAGCAGGGTAGGCGGCTCGCGGAACACTCGCGGGCGGCGCTCTTAGTACGCAGGCGAGGACGGTCGCCAGCGTGATGACGATCTTTCCTGCCAACGCGGGCCGGTTCCTACGCGGGCTCGTCACTGTTCGTCCGGGGGACGCCGCGTGTTCTCTTGAAGTTTTCCTCATCGCGGGCTTAGGAGTTTCGGCGTCAGGCTGCGCGGCGACCCGCCGGATAGGATGGCCGCGACCTTCTGCTGCACTGCGCGGTCCCAAAGCACCTCGGCATGGTTGAGGTTGTCGGTTTCATGCTTGGAGTACGCCAGCCGCGCGCTCACATCCGTGACCAGACTGTCGCCGCTGCCCGACTTGATCTCCGGCACGATGGCCCGCACGCGATCCAGCATCGGCGAAACGCCCGGGATTTCCACGGGTTTGGCTTCCCACTTGTAATACGTTTCGGTCCCCTTGAACTGGACTACACTGCTCATCGGCGTGAACACCCAGGTATAAAGCCGATAAAGGGTCGGGCTAACGCCGCCGAACGTGTAGTACTTCACGCCTTCCACTGGCCCCTCTCCGCTCTCTATGCTCTGCAGCAGCGGGCTTCCCGGCGCGAGCTCGTGGCTGCCTTCGTCAATCATCTGATTGAGCGGGCTCACCATCTGGAGGGCAAGCTGCTTCGCGGTATTCTTGATCTCTTGCGGCAATTGCGCGTTGCTGAACAACTCCGTCATCTGCTCTGCCAAATCCTGCGGAGCGCGTGCCACCTCGCTGCCGTGATGCGGCGTATGCAGTGTAATCACCCAGCGGATACGGCCTCCGGCGTTCCCGCGTTCCTTCAGGAGCTTGCGGATCAGCAGCCCGCCGCGGCTGTGGCCCATCAACACGATGGGAGGCGGGTTAGACGGATTCATCGCCGCTGTGTCTTTCACAAATTGATCGAAGGCCGCCAGCGCGGAGATATACGCCGGCTCAAAACTGCCGTACGGCTGGCTCCAGGTGGCGACGGTGAAGTTCTGCTGGCGTAGATAATCGAACCAGTTCAGTTGATCGACTTCGAGCTTGGCGGACTCCCCCACTTTGTAAACTCCCGTGTTCGGCCCGCTGTGCGTTCCCAGCTCCGCCGTCGGTGGCGTGTGCCGGTGGTCGAAGTTGTAAAGAGTGCTCGAGGGCTTGGTCCAGGTCTCGGCGGACTGATGCAGCCCGTGAAACAGCAGAATCGCTGGGCGGCGTGGGTCCGCGCTGCGGCAAATCACGCCGCCGTATGATGCGAGCCAGGCTTGCGGGCAACTCGCGGGCATAGCCACCGCGGCGACAGGCAGGCGTACGGATGGCGCCATCGCGCCAACACCGCCCCGCGCAGGAGCTGGGTTGATTTGCGTGATTTCGCCGCACGGCGTCTTGCCGTCCAGCGAAACCTGCTTGGTGCTGAAGTTGGCATACACCGGCATGCCCACACGCACTGTGGCAAACAGCCTGGGGTTCGGAATGTGAAACTCAAACGTGCGCCCGGTGGCGGTCTCCACGGCGGTGGCCGTTCCCGTGCGCACATCAATCGCAGTCACGCCGCAGCATGGAGTAGCCGCGCGTAGCGGCTGGCTACATCCGATCAGCGCGACGATGAGAAAGAGCAAGCGTTTCACGTTTTTTCCTCAGGTCTAAATCTTTGCCTCTTGGAACACGGTGTGCCCACCGCTGAATCCGACGGTCCATGCGCGTGAATCAATGCGGCCAGGGAATCTTCTTCACTTTCTTTTTCAGTTCGTCCACCGTGCTGTCTTTCTTTTTCGGGTCCTGAGGCGGGGGTTGTGTTGCGGGCGCCGCATTGGGATCGGGATTCGCCGCGCCGGGAGCCCCATTTCCCAGCATATTGCCCACTGCGCCGGTAGCAAACTGCGTCGAATTGCCAGCGCTTATATTCTGGAATCCGCCGGAAACCGACTGCGAGGTGTTCTCGAGCTTTGCGGCCAAATCCTGAAGCGCGGCGGAGGCCGTCTGGAGGTTGGGAGCTTTTTTCAGCGCGAGGAAGGAATCACGCATGCCGCGGGACTTCCTCGTCAGGTCCGAAAGCATATTCAGACCGACAAAAAGAAGGTTCAGGTTGCGATACTTTTCAGCAAAAGCCGGCGCCTGCTGCGAAAACGAACCCAGGTCCGTTTGAAGACTCTGCATCTGTGCTCCACAGCAGTCCTGGAGCGGCTGGCTCGGCGGGGTGCTCAAGGCATCTTGCGAAAAGCCGGTGTCCTGCGAAAAGCCAGATCCCGCCGCCGCGTTCTGGCTGTCTGCGCCCGTTGCGGTGGTCGCAGCGTCCTGGGAAAAACCGCCGGCCGCGCTGGAATCCTGGCCGAAGGATGGGGCATTTGCTCCGGAGGCAGGCGGGCTTTGCGCTGTGCTGGCCTGATTCCGTGGCTGCCCAGCGGGAGTAGCCGCAGGCTGGGAGTTGCCTTTACTTGCTGGGGCCGGGGTCGCGAGAGCCGAACTCGCCGTGTTCGCAGAGCCGCCGGCGCTCCCAATTTTTGTCTGGAGTTGCTGCACCTGGTCCTTCAGGTGTGCGAGTTGTGAGTTGATGGCGCCGCCGTAGGAAGAGAGAAGCGGGGCGTCAATACTTCCCTTGGAGGTGAAGTCCGCCGGAACCACGCGATAGCGGTAGACCATGCCGTGTTCACCGACGACGTAGATGCAATCGCGCCGCGGAAAACTGAACGCTTCCACGGTTGTGGGGAACCGGAAATCGCGCGCCAGCCAGTGCTGGCCGCCATCGCTGGTAAAGCTGCAGTTCTTGCTTGTACAGGAAACGCCTGTCTCCGGGTCAGCAAATTTAAGCAGCCTGCTGGAAACAGAAGAGGGCGCGCTGCGCCACGACTGGCCGCCGTCAGAGGTAAGAAACACCTTATGGTCATTGAGCCGGATGACGCCATGGTTTTCATCGGTAAAGAAAACCGCGTCTGCGCTCACCATGTCTGTGGTGGCGAAGATGAGTTTCCAGGTCGCCCCGCCATCCTCCGTCTTTGCGACCACGGCAAACCCTGAGTAACCATCTCCTCCCACGGCGTAGCCCACGCGCGGAGACGGAAAATGCAAGGCTCCCAAGGAACAACTCAGGTGTTTCGTCAGACCTTCCACTTGAAGGGTTGTAGCGCATTCAAACACCGGCTTCCAATTGCGTCCGCCATCTACTGTCAAATAGATTTTGGGACCTCCATAGATGCTCGTCGCAATGCCATTCCGGGGTGAAATAAACTGATAGTCCAACATACCGGTGGGAAGCGACCCAGCTTCTTCCCAGTTCGTGCCATCCAAGGTGCGCACCAGTTTTCCGCTCTTTTGAGCCCAGCCATGCGACGTATCCAGGAAACGAAGCTCATTAAAACGATCTTCGTTGGAATTCGGATCTCCCAACTGGATTTCCCAGTGCTCACCGGCATCCGTCGTGTGAAGGATAAATCCACCCTGGCCCCTTCCCGCGGCCCATCCCACCTTGTCATTCACGAAATAGACGGAATAGAGGTTGACGTCGTCGGGATAGTTCACCGGCTCCCAGATACCTTTGTACTTGGGCTGAGCTTGTGCGGCCGGGGTGGCCAGCGCAGCAGGGCGCTGCGCAGACGTGCGGCTTTGCGGGCGAGTCTGCGCCATACATGGAAGTGCCCAAATAAGTAGCGCGACTCCGGTAGAAATATTCCGCAGAACTCGTCGCTGCATTTGCCTAAGCATGGAATCGTCCTCCCATAACCACAGATGGGCTGCTTTAACCCATTTCGCGTTCTGCATATAACGCGTAAAACCCCTCTCAAATGGCTCACCGCGATGCAAATTTCTTGTAGGCAGGCAAGGGTGAACTCCTGGGGATCGAACCTGGCTGAGGCTAAGATGCTGAGGGAAAATGACTTTCCCGTCGGTGTCGTGGCGATATTTGTTATTTTGATTGTCGCCGGTAGGGATATATACTCTGAGAATCTCAGGGGAGCGTAAGGGACGTTCGAAGCCCTCATTCGCTCGTTTGTAGGCCGTATACGGTCGGTCGGCCAAGTCAGTGCCCAAATTACCTGAAAGCATGGCAAAAGTTGCAAATCCTGGTGGCGAAAGCGAGCGCGCCCTCGCTGAGCGTACCTCCACGCTTTATTTGGAACTGCGCCGCATTGCCGGCTATTACCTGCGACA
>JBGOTL010000029.1:0-32703 GCA_041476465.1 Candidatus Acidiferrum sp.
ACGGCCTTGCCCTCCACCTGAACCTCCTGTAACGTCCCCGCCGGTAACTCCGCCACCTTCGCCGCTCGCGCAAATCCCATCTCTTCTTTCCTCTCCTCGTCCTTCTATGTCCCTTCTGTATTGAGTTTTTCGTTTTTCCGGTACGTGCCTCGACTCCTGCGGCAGCTCTAGGTTCTGCCGCGGAGTATATCGTTCACCTGCTCGTCAGTCAAAAGGGAGATCTCGCTGGACCACTAAAGAATTTCGATGCTCACCCGGTTCCGCCCCGCGCGTTTCGCGGCATACAGCGCTTTATCAGCTCCCCGCACGAACACGCTGAAATCCGGCGCCTCCGTTCCGGCAAATCCTGCCACCCCAAAACTCGCGGTCGCGCCCACGCTCTTTCCCGCAAACGGGAAGGACAGCGCGGCAAATTGTTCGCGGAATCGGTCCACCGTCTGCTCGATCCTTTCTTTCTCCACGTGACTAAGCACCAGGACAAATTCATCCCCGCCCAGTCGCCCGCACATATCCGAAGCGCGCGTATTTCGCTTCAAAATCTCGGCAAACGTCTGCAGCACCGCATCGCCCGCGTCGTGGCCGTAATTATCATTGATGGCTTTAAAGGTATCGATATCTCCCAGCACCATCCAGATAGGAAAACCGTGTCGTGCCGCGCTGCGAATCTGCCGCCCCGCGCATTCCTCGATCGCGCGTCGATTCGGCAATCCTGTGAGAGGATCCGTGCGCGCCGCCTCCTCCAGCAGCAGCGTCTTCGCGGCGACTTCGCGATTCAGGTCAATAATCCGACGCCCTACACCTATCCGCGCCAGCAACTCGCCCGGATCACATGGCTTTGTTAGATAGTCATCCGCGCCCGCCGCCAGCCCTTTCACAATATTGTCCTTCTCCGTGATGCTGGTGAGCAAAATCACGTAGGTATACGGGCGGTCCGCATCCGCGCGTATGTGCTGGCACAATTCCAGCCCGGAGGAATCCGGCATCATCCAGTCTGTAATCACAATGGAAGGAGAGTGCTTGGCGAAAAGTTCCCGCGCTTCCTGGCCGCTCTTGGCAAACAGCGGCGAGTAGCATTCGGAAGATAGCGCGTGCTCGATCAGCTTGCGGTAAACGGGGGAATCGTCGACCACGAGAACTTGATAGCTTTCCTGCGAGCTGGTCATCAGAGGTTCGCAGCGGCGCTTCGATCCTCCGCTTCATCCCTTCCCAATGAGAGGTGCAATCTTTCGTTCACACTAGCAGAGAATTTGCCAAGGCAATCCGGCAATGAGGGTGCATGCGCCAAAAGGGTATTGCAAAGTCACAAACAATACGTTAAAGGTCATGCTTTGAACAATATACAAGGATCGCGCCCCGGCTTTGCGGGAGCCAAGCGGCGTGGCTAGGCGCCTTGGACCTTCGCCAGCAGCTCCACAAACTTTTGTTTGCGCTCGCTCTGGTCCTGCCCGCCCTCGGCTTCCGCCAATTGCGTGATGTTCATCGAGCAGAATTTCGGCCCGCACATCGAGCAAAACTTCGCCTCTTTGTAAAAATCATCGGGAAGATTTTCATCGTGCATGGCTTTCGCCGTAGGTGGATCCAGTGACAACTCAAACTGTTTGTTCCAGTCGAAAAGGAACCGCGCATAACTCAGCGCGTCGTCGCGGTCGCGCGCCCCCGGACGGTGCCGCGCCACATCCGCCGCATGCGCCGCAATCTTGTACGCGATCACGCCCTGCTTCACGTCCTCCGCATTCGGCAGCCCCAGGTGCTCTTTCGGCGTCACGTAGCACAACATGGACGCGCCGTGCCACCCAATCATCGCCGCGCCAATCGCGCTGGTGATGTGGTCATATCCTGGCGCGATATCAATCACCAGCGGCCCCAGCGTGTAGAACGGCGCTTCGTGGCACCATTCCATTTCCTTGTCCACTTGCTCCTTGATCTTGTCCAGCGGCACGTGCCCCGGGCCTTCGATCATCACCTGCACGTCGTGCTCCCAGGCCTTCTTGGTCAGCTCGCCTAGCACCTTCAATTCCGCGAATTGTGCTTCGTCGCTGGCATCCGCGATGCACCCCGGCCGCAAGCCATCGCCAAACGAAAAGCTCACATCGTGCTTCTTGAAAATCTTGCAGATCTCTTCGATGTTTTCGTACAAGAAATTCTGCTTCTTGTGATGCTCCATCCAATGCGCCATCAGCGACCCGCCGCGGCTCACAATCCCCGTAATCCGCTTGCGTACCAGCGGCACCATTTCACGTAATACGCCGGCATGGATGGTCATGTAATCCACGCCCTGCTCGGCTTGCTCTTCAATCACTTCCAGCATCAGCCCCAGCGTCAGGTCTTCCGGCCGCCGCACCCGCGAAATCGCTTCATACACCGGCACCGTGCCCACCGGCACCGGCGACGCGTTGATGATCGCTTTGCGAATCGTGGGAATATCCCCGCCGGTGGAAAGGTCCATCACCGTGTCCGCGCCATAATGCACCGCGTGGTGCAGCTTCTTTAGCTCTTCGTCAATATCGGAATTGGTGGAGGAATTCCCGATGTTCGCGTTGATCTTGCACTTCGTGGCGATGCCAATCGCCATCGGCTCCAGGTTGCGGTGATTCACATTGGCCGGAATGATGCAGCGCCCGCGCGCCACTTCGCTGCGGATCAGCTCCGGCTCGAGCTTCTCCCGCTTGGCGATGTACAGCATCTCTTCCGTAATCACGCCCTGCCGCGCATAATGCATCTGCGACATATTGCGTCCTTCGGACGCATGCGTGCCATGGTCATTGCCGTTGGCTTGCCCTGACGCAGTAAGGGCCGCCGCTACTTTGGTTCTGTCTTCCACCCACTTATCCCGCAATGCCATAAGACCCCCAGGAACCGTGACGAATGACTCGCGTCTCGGCTCATATCGTCTGCAATGTGAAATGGAATTATGGCACTCAGTAATGAGTGGAGCAACCTAAGCCCGCCCGGGAAAAAGGTCCTGCTCCCCACTTTTCAAGATTTGCGGCATCATTACGCCATGGCTGCTGCCGCATCACCACTGTCATGACCCGCACCAACGATAAGGCCAAGGTCCGCGATCACTATGACCGCGTGAGCCCGTATTATCAGACCTTGTGGGGCGAGCACTTGCATCATGGCTACTGGATTCGCGGAGATGAAACCAAGGAAACCGCGCAGATTCAGTTGATCGAGCATCTCGCGCAAGCCGCGAACATCCCGCGGGGCGGCAAGATTCTTGACGTGGGCTGCGGATTCGGCGGCAGCAGCATTTATCTGGCGAAACGTCACGATGCGGAAACCACGGGGATTACCATTTCGCCGGTGCAAGTGGAAATGGCCAATCAAGCCGCCCGCAAAGCGCGCGTAAACGCAAAATTTCTGCTGATGGACGCGGAGGCCATGGCATTCAACTCCTTGTTTGATGTGCTGTGGTCGGTGGAATCCATATCCCATTATCAGGACAAGGGGAAATTCTTTGCTTCCGCTGCAAACTTATTGCAGCCAGGTGGAACGCTGGCCATGACCGACTGGTTCAAAAAGGCGGATCTCACGCCCGCGGCATACAGGAAATTCCTGCGGCCCATCGAGAAAGGCATGCTCGTGGAATTGCACACCATGGAAGAGTACGAAAAGTTGCTCGCCTCGAATGGCTGGAAGATTCTGAAGACCGAGGTCTTGAACAAGCATTGCGCCAAGACCTGGGACTTGTGCCTGGACATCATCAAAAACAAAGCCTTCTGGGCCATTGCCGCTAAGAATGGACCGGATTTTGTCCATTATCTAAAAGCCTTCCGGGCTATGCGGGCGGGCTTTGCCTCCGGCAACTTTGTTTACGGACTCCTGATCGCCAAAAAAGTTTAACGCGGTGACCAGCGGTCCGCTCCGCTTGTCATCCTGAACCCATCCGGCGAGGATGGGTGATCGAAGATTCCGGCTCTTGCCGGAAAGGATCTCATCGTATGACCTCCAGGCAAATGATTGTTTGGGCAAAAACAACAACTTGACTCCTCACTGATCCAGGGACTAGTCTCCCATCCATTCCCCCACGGCCCCACAAATCTCAAAGGAGCTAAGTCTTTATGAAAAAAGTCTTCATTACCGCCGCCCTGGTCTGCATCGCCGCATTTCTTGTCACGACAGCGGCAAGCGCCCAGACGAAACAGTCCGGAACCGCACAGTGTGCGAAGCCCGATCAAATACACATGATCCCCGTAGGTGACACTCCAGATCACTCTCTCAGTGTCGCGCAATTGAAGTGTACCTGGACAAAGCCATTGGAAATGGGGGGCGGCAAATCGAAAGATGGCGTAAATACCGAGACCAGTGACTTCAGCGGCAACACCACTCACACTCACGGCTTTCACATCGCTACCATGGACAGCGGCGACAAATATTTCGTCCGCTATCACGGAACGGGAACCACGAAAGACGGCGCTCTTGTGAGCTCCAAGGGCACCTGGGAGTACACCGGCGGCACTGGCAAGCTCAAGGGCCTCACCGGGAAAGGCACATATACATGCGCCCCGTCCGGTGACAGCGTTACTTGCGAAATTGAAGGCGATTACACGCTCGCGAAGTAGTTCCATCGCGCAGCCCGCGAAGAATCTGTAGACGGCGGACTTTAGTCCGCCGTAGGTTCTCTCGCATTCGCAAAAAATCAGGGCGCGCTAAAACACGCCCCCTACAAAAAACCAATCCGCTGGCCTCTTGTAGACGGCGGACTTTAGTCCGCCGTAGGTTTGTCAGATTCTCGCCATGGAGGACGCCATTCCCGTCCTGTCATTGGACTCTTAGGCCATTCGACGGTAAAAGAACCCGAGAAAGGGTACTGAGCGGGGCTATCGACAAGACCTTTACGAACGGGATTCATCCAGATGTACCAGGCAACGCCATCAGCGTCTTCGGCTTTCCTCAAAATGTGATCGTAATAGCGTTCCTGCCACAACTCAGGCACCGATGCTAAACGCAATCGATACCCGATCCTCTGCTTCCACCGGGTGACCAAGGCGTGAAGATCGGATGTTTCCGTCGCTCCTTCGACAAGAAAATGCACATGATCCGGCATGATGCAATACGCATGCACCAGGAAATGCATGGCGGTGGATACCGTTCGTAACGTCTCGATCGCGATCTCGCATCTTCTCGAAAGGGCAAAGACAGGCCGGCGGCCTTTGCAGCAGACGGTGACCAAGTAGATGCGTCGGCCGATATACTGATCGCGAGGAAGGCGGATGTTCTTCTGGGGACTGAAATTCATGATGCGGGCATCCTAAACTACATTGCCCAATGTAGGGGGCGGGCTTTACTCTGGCGTGGGCTACCAGCCTATGTAGACGGCGGACTTCAGTCCGCCGTGGGATTGTCTTGCGGCCATCGAAGGAAAACAGGACGCGCTAAAGCACGCCCTCTACACATTCTAAATCCAACGACCTTTGTACCTTGGCCGCCAAACCATGTAGACGGCGGACTTCAGTCCGCCATAGGGTTGCTTTGTACCCGGGCTGCACATCGGCAAACCTGTTCGTTTCCACTTCGACCCTCGCTTCGCTCGCTCTCGGTAACCTCAGAGTGGGTTGCTGCTTCTAGTGGCACAGCCTCTCTTGGCTGTGCAGCCCTTGCGAGGGCAAGATACAACTTGTCCAGGGCTTATCGAAGGATCGTGCCCGCCCTCGATGCAGCTCGCCTCTTTCCTCTGCCTTTCCATCTTGTAGCGGCGACCGAGCGATCGCGGAGCTGGTCCAAAGGGAAGTATCCTTATACAAATAAGAGGATTCGATGAAAACAACCATCCTTGCTAGGTACACGTCCTACGAAGAACTATTCATGAGGCGGTCCACGCCCGGAGAACTCATACAAAGTATCAGCAAATACTCGCGCGAATCGGTCATCTATGCATGTGCGTCCGCCGCTCTCTTACTAAAGATTTGGAGCCGCGCCGCGTTCGATATTCGTCAGCACGACCAGCTTGTAGCCTCATTCTTCCAGCCAGTGATGGCCTCCTCTCTAATCGCTATCAGTCGACTCGACAAACCTCAATACGTGTTTCATCGGCGGCAGTTTCTGTTGCTAATAAAGCTCGCCCTGATGCATTGCCCGGAACAAGGAATTGATCTAGTCAAGGAACCCCTTGGTTTCGGAGAAGTGCTATTGATGGCTAATGATCAGTTCCATTTTGAATTGGGGGGTACGACCAACGAAGAAAAACTCTTGAATACTCTGACAAACTTTGTGCCGGTCGTCGAATATAGCGGACTCAGACTGCAGAATGAGATTGCGAGGTCTTACCTGATGTTGACGCAAATATCGCTCGAACTAACGGACCACCCGGACTTCATAGACATTCCTGACACTTTCTACAATCTTTCTCGAATCCCCCTGCACGATTACTTAGCACTGTGGTTCGGCTTGATCTCAAAATACATGTCAATTGATTTGCAGTCCCTCCAAAAGGATTGGACGGAGCTATACATTCGACCAGAGTTTTTCCGGACAACTCAGATTCCCCTCGAAATTGTCCAGATCTTTCTGGCGGAAATGACCGCAACACCCGGGGAACTGAGAGGCACCTTTATGCGACGGGATTACGGCTCGAATGACTTTACCGCTTTGCGCAGCAAGCCACTAATTGTGGAACGAAACGGCGCCGTTCTTAGCGACATATTCTTCGCCATTGAAAAAATCCAATCGGGCCCCTACTGGAGAATCAACGATTCATCACGAGCTGTGGGCGACAGACTCAGGAGACTCTGGGGAAGCGTATTCGAAGAATACTTGCGGAAACTCTTTACTTCGAGTTGTGACTCTCATTTTAACTACTACTTTCACGACCCGAGATACCAAGGCTCTGCTTCGGAACAAGTATGCGACGCCTTTCTGATATTTGGCGACACACTCATACTTCTTGAATACAAATCGAGCATGTTTCGAGCGGAATCAAAATACAGCGGAAACCCAGACCTACTTTTGCGGGAAATTGAAGACAAACTAGTCGTGACTCGGGAGGATAACCCCAAGGGTGTGAAGCAATTGGCTGCCGCAGTGCGTCGCCTATTCGGGACGAATAACAGAGAACGCGTTCAAGGGGTTGATCTTAGCCACATCAGTCAGGTTTTTCCGGTCCTAATCACTTTGGATTCCATCGGCCGAACGCTTCTGATGCCGAGGTTTCTCAGCGAGTATTTTCAAAGAGAAGTCCAAAATCACCTGAGCAAGAGTCCCCAAGTATCGCCACTCTTCAGCGTTTACGTCGAGGATCTAGAAATGATGTCTGGCTTTTTCAAAGAGCTCCCTTTTGCCCAGATCCTATCCAATTGGATCGAACACGATCCCAAGCTCGTCAGTACCCTGCTAGCGATTGAAAACCCGGCCTTGGCAAAGCTAGGACCACGACACAACCAAATGCTTGACCAAACGTTTGATGAATACTACTTACGAGTGACGCAGCGCCTGGGGCTTGTTGATCCACCCGATTTACAATGATAGCGTCTTTCGCTCGCATTCAGGCCCTCACAATGTGCAACCGGGAGCCCCACGGTTTCCGCAGGAAAGCGGGGCCTTCTCTTCCGAACGCCTTTCCGCAACTAGTTCTAGTACTATAAATATATAGTTGACATCAATAAATATTCCTGCTATACTTATTTGTGTTATTGTTGCTCTACGTTCGAACTGTTCTTCCCCACTTTGCCGCGAGTGTGCCCTCTCCCGTCGATTCCCTTAAACTCTCCCGCTCTTCCTTTGTGCGGCGCACCGGTTCCTCTTGTTTTCAATCACTTGCACATTGCCCCCCGAATCCACGCAGTTTGAACCTCCTTTATTTTGATAACCTTACGAACCCCTTTTTTCACAACTCTCTTGTTTTGATATTCATACAAAAGCCCCCGGGGGTGGGGGGTATTCTTCCCAATCTGGAACCGAGCATCCGATGAGGATGCGAGTCCTGAGCGAGCATCGCGAGCCGAAGGACCTCTCTGGCACGCCTCGAATTACTCTCCTGTTCTTGGCTCAACAGAACGCCCTTCAAACCCTTTGCGTTCACACGCTTCCGCACACTTTGCTTCACAACGAGGGGGTATACCCCTCCTCCAAGAATTCTTTTCGCTTCCCTTGCACTCACTTCCATGTCACAAAGTGTCCCCATGAATCCCAAGACGACCGGAAACCCCGCCGGCCAAACGCCACAGAAACGCACTTCCGCCGCCAGCACTGCCATCCGCAAGGCAGGCCTGCTCTCTTTCGTGTTTGTGATGTATTCCTACACCACCGGCGGCCCGTTCGGCATGGAAGAAATGATCACCACCAGCGGGCCCGGCCTGACGCTGCTCTATCACCTGATCCTGCCCCTGTTCTGGTGCATCCCCGTGTCCCTGGTGGCGGCGGAGCTGACCACCGCGATTCCCGTGGAAGGCGGCTTCTATCGCTGGGTGCGCGCTGGGTACGGAGATTTCTGGGGATTTCTGGCCGGCTGGTGGAACTGGAGCGCTTCCTGGCTGCTGGGCGCGACCTATGCGGTACTGTTCAGCGATTATCTCGCCATCTTTTTCCCTTTTCTGGTGGGTTGGAAGCATTACCTGGTTTCACTGGCGCTGATCGGCGTCCTCGCGTACGTAAATATTCGTGGAATTCAGATGGTGGGCGTGCTGGCCACGGCGCTGGAGATCGCCGTCCTCTCACCGGTGGTGGTGCTCTGCGTGATTGCGGCCACGAAGTGGCATCACAATCCATTTGTGCCGCTCATCCCTCCTCATGTGCCGCCCTTCCAGGTATTCGGCGTGGGGCTCGCGCTAGGATTGTGGCTGTATTCCGGCTACGAGCAGTTGTCCAGCGTCGCAGAGGAAGTGGAAAATCCGCAGCGAAGTTATCCGCTCGCGCTGGCCGTGGTCGTGCCGCTTTCCATCGCCACCTATTTTCTGCCCGCGCTTCTTTCGCTTGCGGCGCTGGGCAACTGGCAGGACTGGGGCACCGCGTATCTCTCAACCGCGGCAAAGCTCATTGGCGGTTCGTGGCTGGCATTCCTGATGACCGTGGCGGCGATGCTAGGGAGTGTTTCGCTGGTGAATGCCACCGTGCTGACCAGCACCCGCATGCCTTCGTCCATGGCCGAGGACGGCTATTTGCCGCCCGTGTTTGCGGCAAAACATGCGAAGTATGGGACGCCGTGGGTGGCCATCCTGATTTCCTCGGCGATTTATGCCGCCCTGGCGTTTCACACCCTCGCGCAATTGCTGACGGTCTACGTATGGTTGCGCATTCTGGTTACGGTCCTGACCGTGCTCGTGGCCTGGAGGTTGCGCCGGACCAAGCCGGAGTTGAAGAGACCGTTTCGCATTCCGTGGGGCCGCGCTGGATTGGCGTATGCCGTGATCGCGCCGATTGTTATGGGAGTGTTTGCGCTGGTAGGGAGCGACCCCTTCGCAAGGCGCTGGGGACCAGTGCCCGTGCTGCTGGGACCACTGATGTATTTTGTATTCCGGAACCTAAAGCCCAAGAACTGAGGCTGGAAAACTTTCCTCAGGTGAGCCAGTCGAGGATTCGATACCACGCGCCGGCCAGCGGCAGCGCCCAGGTATTTCCGCTGCGCAAGCCGATGGGCGCGCCGGGAAACTTGATGCTGGCGAAAGGGTTGTCGTTCGGTTCGCCGCAAATTATTCCTGCGAGCTTTGTGCCCATCCAAGTCGCGGCGGCCACGCCGTGTCCCGCAAAACCCAGCGCGAAATACATGTCGTCAATTTTTCCGGCGTGCGGCATCACGTCAAAGGCAAAATCCAGCGTTCCGCCCCAGACGTATTCGACTTTCGTATCGCGCAGTTGCGGGTATACGTCCATCATTCCGCGGCGCAAGATTTCCGCGCTCTGCCGCACCGTGCTTTCCGTCTCCGGAAAAAACGCTGCACGTCCGCCGAATAACATGCGGTTGTCCGGAGTGAGCCGGTAGTAGTAGAGGAAATGCTTGGAGTCGTAGATCATGCGGTTGCGCGGGCTGAGCTCGCGCGCCAGATCGGCAGGCAAAGGTTCCGTGGCGATGATATACGAACCGATGGGAATCACTTTTTTGCGCAAGGAAGGAGTGGCGTTGGTGGTGTACGCGCCGCTCGCCAGAATCACTTCGCGCGCGGTGACGTCGCCTTTCGCGGTGCGCAAGCGGAACTTTCGCGCGTTGTTATCTATCTCCGGCTCAACAGACGTGACCCGCGCGTGATCGAACAGCAGCGCACCCGCGCGCTGCGCGGCTTGCGCCAGCCCGAACACGTATCGCGCGGGATTAAGGCCGGCGCTGGTTTCATCCACCATGCCGCCGAAATAAATATTGGAGCCGATTTCGCCGCGCAGTTCGCTCTTCGGAATGATGCGCAGCTCATGATTGAATTCGCGCTTGATGCGCCCCGCGGCTGCGGCGTAATCATCAAAATGCGCTTGCTTGCACGCGACCTCCAGGTGGCCGCAGCGCGAGAAATTACAATCGATGTTTTCCTCGCGAACAATCTGCTCCACGCAATCGATGGATTCCAGGGAAGCCGCATACATGCGCTGAACGGTTTCGCGGCCGTAACGCGAAAGAAGCGTGGGCACGGGCAATTTCATTCCGGTGAGCACCATGCCGCCGTTGCGCGAGCTGGCGCCCCAGCCCAAAGTTTCCGATTCGAGGACGGCTACTTTCACGCCGCGTTTCGCGAGCGCGCGCGCCGCGGCAAGGCCGGTGAAGCCCGCACCGACAACGGCAACGTCCACGCTATCGGGAAGAGCGCGCGCTGTTTGCACCGCTGGCGCGGTCACGGTTTCGAGCCAAAAGTTTTTTTCTTTGATGGGCACAGAGGTCCGTAGTTCCGGCGGGATTCTATCATTCTCGAAAGAGATAAGGAACGACTACAGGCCCCAGCGCTGGGTCACGCGTTCACTCGAAGGCGAGTTGCCGGAATAATCGAAGCAACAAATGGTACAAGCGGGGAAACCTAACCCTGCGGCATCTACTTATTCACCAAGGGGAGCGGCGGGTTTAAAACCGCCCGCGCGTCCGTGGCGCCGCCGAATTGCTGCACACTCAAGATGGCCGCTTGCGCGCGGCGGACTTCTTCTTTGATTTTATCCGCGGACTGAAATTCTTCGGTTGTCAGGCCCGTATCGTCGCGAAGGAGTTCCGCGTATCCCATGATGGCCGTCAAAGGATTATTGATCTCATGCGCCGCGCCCGCAGCAAGACGGCCGAGCGCCGCCATTTTCTCCGATTGCGCGATGCGGGTCTGAACGGACTTTAGTCTTTCCACGGATGACCGCGCCATCTTGACGAGTCGCGCAATTTCCTGTTCAGAGAAATGCAGCCTGACGAAAACCAAGGAGCCGAGAACGAAGATCGCGGAGCAGATCAAGCGCAACCTGAAATTCGTGATGCTGGCAGGCACACTGCTACTCAAGAAACCCGCCGCCGCCAGCAGCGGCAAAGAAAGCATGGCCAGCATGGCAAGCCGGGCCGACCACAGGCCCGGCGCGGTGCGTTTCTGGAGCGAAGCAGCAGGCTGCGGCGTCAATACACCGGCGTTTTCCGTCAAAATGATAAACCAAACGAAACCGACATTCAGCGGAAAGTCATACCAACTACCGGAAAAGTACGAGGTGGTGAGGCTGATGGCGTTCTGCAAGTATCCACCCGCCGCAAAAATCAAATATGCGCCGAAAAACTGGGCGTAAAAACGTTTCCAGGCGCCTTCACATTTCCAGCCATAGATGCCGAGGATGCACAGCACCACGGAGTGTTCGGTTATCAACAGCGCATTGTTCGTCGTTGTGAACTTCGTGGGGTCATCGACCACCACGCTCCAGGGCATGGCGAAGTAGGAATAGAGGCATAGCCACCACAGAAGCAAGATCACCAGATCGAGATAACGAAAACGCAATTTGCCGGAAGCGGTCTCCGAATGCGGGCACACGCTTAGCGCGGCGAGAAGCGGAACGGCCAGCAGAAAGAAAAGACAATCACCCCAGACTCCGGTGACGTCGCGCCGCACAAGGACTTCGAAATACGCAAAGTATATCTGCGACATGATCTGTACGGCGAAACTTGCGGCTACCAGCAACCAGAAAATGCGCACCGTGCGCGCCACGGAACGCGAATTCCGCCAGCATTGAGCGGTCAGCAGCAAACCGCAGAGCAGTGGAAATATATTTCCGACAATCTTGAGGCCGTAACTTTCCGGCGGCAAAATAGCGGTGGCGACGACGTGCGCGCCGAGCAGAGACACAACAATCACGGTGAGCGGCCTGGGCTTCTTCCAAAACATGTTTAGCCCTCCTCGCCGAAGACTGGGAGTGGAAGACCAACGGGGCCACCGGAAGCGGAGGGGTTCGGCAACGTCACTGTAAAAACGGCGCCGCCCCCGGGGCGGTTGTGGAACGTAATTTCGCCGGAATGTCTGCGAACGATTCCGTGACAAGCGCTGAGTCCAAGCCCGGTGCCCTTTCCGACCGGCTTGGTGGTATAGAAAGGCTCGAACAGCTGGCCGGGGTTTTCGATACCGGTACCATCGTCAGAAAACAATACCTGGACTTGGTCCTTGCCCTGCTGAATGGTGATGGCCAGGCTGCCCGATCCTTTTTCTTCGATGGCGTCTGCCGCATTCGCAATCAGGTGCAGGAAAACCTGCAGCAATTGACTGGCGTCGGCGGGGATCGGCTTGGGACTTCCCATCTGAGTAATCTTAACGTGTACCCGTCCGGATTGCTCCACGCGGCTGAGTTTCAGCGCGGTCTCCAGCAACTCTTTCAGATCAACCGAAGTCATTCGCAGCGGAGTTTCCTGCGCGAAGCTCAACATATTGTCGGCGAGAGAATCGGTGCGACGGGCGTATTGATAGATTTTGCCGGCGAGCCGTCGAGAAGATTCCTTGCCGGCAGCATTGCCCACGATGGACGAGGAGCGATCCAGAATAGAGGACATGGAGTTCTTGACTTCATTCGCAACCCGAGCCACCCATTGTCCCAGGGAAGCCAGTTTTTCGTTTTGGATCAAACGGTCCTGGAATTGAACGAGTCTCTCGTAGGATTCCGATGCATCATCCAGCGAATGAGCGAGAGACTTGTTGAGCAAATCCTGTTTGATGAAAAGCAGCGCGGTCATCAGGAAAATGGCACCCAGGGTGCAGAGAATTCGGAAGGTGCGCGCAGCATCTTCGAAGCTGCTCAGGAATATCTGCCAAATTCCGAGAACAGGGACCGATAGAGTGGCCACCATCACGAGTCGCGTCAACCAGAAGGCTCTACGCGGCACAACCTGAAATCCTCCAGCTTCATCCGCGGGTTGCTGGAGGTCCCCTGAAGGAAGACCCCGGCCGCAAATCGCAACGCAACCGAATGCCGCCAGAGAAACAAGATAGAAAGCGTCCAGGATCCCGCCCTGAAACAAGTGGCCCACGAGACTGGCAAGATTCGAGTACGAGGACGAGAAACAGTAGATAACCGCCACAGCAAAATAGACAGAGTAGAAGCGGCGCCACGCGCCTCTGGCAGCAAGAGCAATGGCACCAAGCGTGGCCGCCAGGATCAGATTGCCCGCGAATTGCATGACCTGGAAGCGAATCTCGTAGGACTCGCGACCCGCCGGCGTGATCGTGGAAACAAATACAAACATGGCATAGAGATACATCCAGTAAACCAAAATGAGCAGGTAATCGAGGAGTCCAAGACCACGGCGCCCGGCTGGATGGAAGACATGTGGTTCGAGAGCCAACGCCGCCATCATTAAAATCGTCTTCGAAAAGACCGCGACGTCCGCCAGAGGTATTTCCACATCCTGTGCTTGGGTCTTCAGGTCACTGAAAAGCCAGAGGAAGCCACTGAGCGCCCAAACGCCCATGGCCAGCGTCACTAAGAACCAGAAGACGCGGACATGGCCGCGATTCAAAAGAGCACTTTGCGCGAATAGTCCGACGACCAGGAGGCATACGAAGAGCTGCAGGGCATCGTTAAAAACTGTTCCAACAAATGAGCTGGGGGTGAAGAACGGAGCTGCGAAGACAAGGCCGGCAAGGAAAACGGATAGAACTATCCACGCCTTCATGGATGCGCAAGGACTTAGCCGCATCGGGGGCAGAGCGATAGTGTGATGTTCATCCATACCGTTTTCCTGCTCCTGAACAGGGGGACACGCGAGCGTGGAAACCGGTGCGGGCTACTCTTCCACATCTAAACCCGTCACAAACCTCTCCATGCATTTGCGCATGGTGGGAAGTGACCCCATTCTAAACACACTCGCCCTTACCTTCCACCATATTGATAAGCGAAAGTACTTCGCGCAACAGTACCAAGGTTTGGACTGCAAGGACGAAAGTTTACGGGCAAGGCCGAACGGGATTCAATTAAGCGCGGCGCAAGACGACAAGAGTAATTTCCGGGGGGACGCCGAGGCGGACAGGGGCGCCAACGGTGCCGATGCCGCGATTGACGTAGAGAGAGGAGAGCGGCGCACTGCGCATGGCGGCGGATAAATCGAGCGCGGCGGAGGCGCGGGCGTTGTCGCTGGGGGCGGGCGCAAAGAGCGGGCGCTGGTAATGGCCGGCGATGTAGTCGGTGAAAAAGCGCGCGGGGCTGAGGCGGTGATCGAGGATTTCCACCTGGACCTGGCCACCGTGGGTGTGCCCGGAGAGCGTGAGTTCGATGCCAAGCTCGGCAGCGCGATGAAACGAATTGGGATTATGCGAAAGAAGAATGTTCGGCATGTCGCGGCGGACGAGCGGATCGAGATTCACGAGCATCTGAACTTTGCGGCCGCTGGGGGTTCTTTCGCGCTGATAGTCGACGCCGAGAAGGTTAAATGGCGCACCCTTGAAAGCGAGCTGGGCATTTTCCTGGCGCAAAAGCTTCATACCGGCCTGGGCGTACAGGCGCTGGGCAGTCTCTTCGGCGCGGGCATAAATTTCGTGATTGCCATTGCAACCATAAACGCCGAGCGGGGCATGCAAATTGCGGATTTCTTCGACGCATTCGGCGATGGGGTCGTGGCTGCCAGTGATGAGGTCCCCAGTGACGACGGCAAGATCCGCGCCCAAGTCGTTGGCCATATCCACGGCGCGGCGGACCGCGCTGCGCGGCATGTAGCCGCTGAGGTGAATATCGCTCAATTGAACGATGCGCATGCCATCCAGGGTTGAAGGCAGATTAGCAATGGGAATCTCGATGCGGCGGACTTGATAGCGCAGGCGCTCGCCGGCGAATCCGTACATCACGCCGAGGAAAGGCGTGGCGCCAGCAACAGCCGTAGCGGCGCGGAAAAAATAGCGGCGCGAGGGGTCGGGAACGACTTCGACGGCAGGCTCGGCGGGGGCTTGCCGCACGGCGGTCTTCGCCTGGGCTGACTTGCGGTACCAGTGCCAGAGGCGTTCGATGCCGCGGACGAGCTTGACGGCCAAAAAGGCGAAGAGCGTGCTACTGAACCACAGGCCGGCGAAGACGGTGATCATGGTACCGCGCGGGAGGATGCGGCCGTGGTCCATGCGGAGGCTATCGATGAAGGAAATGATGATGAGCAAGAGACCGACAAGATAGAGCAGTCGAACGGCAACACGGAGCGGAACCCGGCCCCAGTTTGCGGTGACGCGCCAGAGAGAGCGGTACCAGAAGCGCTGCGAGAAAAACAGCAGCGTTATGATGCCCAAGCCGATTGCCAGGCGTACTAGTAGCCAGGTCCAATTCAAAGTGTGTTTGCCTCTTGACCCACAACGTTAGATTACCATGCGTCAGCCAGGGTTGTTTCCTTTGCGCCGAGCTGAATGTGGCGAAAGCGTGACGCAGCAGCGCCAGCGACAACGGTTGGATTGGAGAGTAAGATATGGGCGCGCTGGAGGAGCCAGGCCGCCGCGACTTCCAGCGGACAAAAGAGCCTCCTGGCGGGCTGGTGCGTCTGAAGGGATAGGTCTGCGCCCGCAGACAGGAGCGAACGCCTGCCGCCGCAGGCGAAGGAGAGAAGAGATGAAGAAATTTAGTTTAGTGGCGGCGATATTGCTGGTTGCCGGGATGATGGCCCTGTCGGTACTGGCGCAGGACGCAGCGAAAAAGGAGGCACCGAAGCCCGTTCCGGGGCCGGCGGCGGATGCCATTGTGCAGTGGAATGAGATCGGCCGGAAACTGATCGCCATGGCCGAAGATTTTCCAGAAGACAAGTACGACTACAAACCGACGCCCGAGGTGCGGAGTTTCGCCCAGCAGATTCTTCACCTCGCGGGGACGAATATGGAATTCTCCGCGGCGGCCAATGGTGGGAAGCCGAGCGGCGAGGAAGAACTGTCGCGCGCGCAGTACAAAACAAAGGCGGACGTCGTGGCGGTTTTGAAGAAATCGTTCGCCGACGGCGCGGCCATCATGCAGCAAAAGGGCGACAAGGGGATCATGACCGCCATCAAGAACCCCTACAGCAACGAGATGACCACGCTCTACAGCCTGGCGCTGGGGTTCAACGAGCACAGCGGAGAACACTACGGGCAGCTCGTAGTGTATTACCGTTTGAACGGAATGGTACCGCCAGAATCGCGGCCGAAGAAGTAAGAGCGAGGAAAAAGGCAGGTTTCGAGCAGCGTATTGGTCTTGTAGCCGTTCAGAAAGATAGAGCGCCTGCTACCGCAGGCAGAGGAGAGAAACGATGAGGAAACTTAGTTTAATGGCGGCGATGTTGCTGGTTGCCGGGTTGATGGCCCTGCCGGTACTTGCGCAGGACGCGGCGAAGAAGGATCCGCCGAAGCCGGCGTCGGGACCCTCGCAGTCTGTGCTCGATACATGGAATGACATCGGACGGAAGATAACCGCCATGGCGGAAGACTTTCCCGAGGACAAGTACGAGTTCAAAGCAAAGCCGGAGATGCGCAGCTTTCGAGAGGCACTGCTGCATGTGGCGGACACGAATTATTTCTTCACCAACCCGGTGAAGGGAGAGAAGCCGCCCACCGAAGGAGATTGGTCGAAGGACAAGCTCAAGAGCAAGGCGGAAGTGGCCGCTTACGTGAAAAAGTCATTTGCCGATGGCGCGGCGGCCATCAAAGCGAAAGGCGATGCCGGGCTGAATTCCCTGGTCGTCGATCCTTATGCCAATCAGCAGGTGCGGGTGATTGATTTTGCGTACGGATTCGCTGAGCACTCTGGGGAACACTACGGGCTGCTCGTGGCGTATTACCGTTTGAACGGACTGGTGCCGCCGGAATCGCGGCCGAAGAAGTAGATGTAAAGGAGTTGAAGGAAGTTAAGGAAATAGGGGAGAAGCCGGACTCTCACGAATGGACGGGCGAGGTGCGTAAGCATCGCGCCCGTTCTTGTTTGCTCGCGCGGAGGAGAGACAGCAAACGTGGCGCAAGCTATGGTTGAGATCCTTTCCGGCATGAGCCGGAATCTACGATCGTGCCCGGCAGGAGCCGGGCCCTGAGGATGACAATCGAGTGTTTCGATGGAAATTTAGAAAGTGGCTGCGCCGGCGGCGCCGTTTTCGAGGAGGGCGATCAGTTCCTCGGGGTCGCTGGTTGGAGGCAAACAGGTTTGGCCAGAGCAGACGACGGCGACGGCCCTGTCAGCGGAGAGATGAGGCAGGGTTTCTTTCAGCGCGCCGGCTAGGTGAGTGAGGTTTGCGCCCGGCGTCACGCGTAGAACGGATTTTCCGAAACGAAAGACACGATGCGCGGCAACTTCGAGAGCCTGCGCGGCGGGATCATCGGCGCGGCCGGTGATGACCACCTGAAGCGGGTGATGCGCGAAGAGCGTGGCAGCGAGGCCGTAGGTGGCGGCAAAGAGGCCGTATTGAGGAGCGATGCCGGCGAATGCTTCGAGTGTTTTCTTTGCAAACGAGTAGTAGCGATCATCGCCGGTGAAGGCGTGCATGCGAATCAGCGCGATGGCGGCGACGGAATTGGCGCCGGGCGTCGGTGAATCTTGAAAAGGTTTCCTGTGAACATCGAGGCCGCCCATGGGTAAAGCGTCGGACGGCCGATCGAAAAAGCCGCCGCCCTCGGAGTCGGCGTAGCGGGCGATGGCAAGGTCCATGGTTTTCTGCGCGGCGGTGAAATAGCGGGGATCGAGCGTAGCTTCATAGGCGTCCAGCAAGGCGAGGACGCTGAAAACCTGATCGTCGAGCGAGCCATCGAGGGCGGGTCCGCCAATACGATGGCCGAAGCCGCGGGATTCGCTCCAGACTTCCTGCAACATGCGATCGAGCGTCTTTAGGGCGAAGCTCACGCAGCTTTTTCCAAGTGTGCCGCCAAGGATGCGCGCGGATTCGAGATACGCGGAAACAAACATCGCGTTCCAGGAGACATACATGGTCTTATCCACGAATGGCGTGGGGCGCGGCAAGCGGGCGGCGAGCATTTTCCCCTGGGCCCTGGCGATGGCGAGCCGGACGGTGACTTCTTCCAGGCCGAGCTGCTTGGCGATCTCTGCGGCGCTGCGAGCAATCCAAAGAACATTTTTGGCCGGATTATGGTGCATCTCGCCGTGAGCCTCGACGTCGTAGTGAAGCTCCATCATGCGGGCTTCTTCGGGAAGCAAAGCGGCACGCAGTTCATCAAGGGTCCAGGTGAAATAATCGCCGTCGTCATCCAGCGAATAGTCGGCGTCCTGGCTGGCGTAAAAACCGCCACCTTCCTGATCGGACAAAACTTCATTGACCCAGCCGATAATGCCTTCGGCGATTTCGCGCAGAAGCGGATTCTGCGTGGCCTGCCAGCCGTGCAGATAATTTTTCAGCAGCTCGGAATTGTCGTAACTCATTTTTTCGAAGTGCGGGACGAGCCAGCGTTCGTCCACGGAGTAGCGATGGAAGCCGCCGGCAAGCTGGTCATAGACGCCGCCGTGCGCCATTTTTTCCAGCGTGGTTTCGGCCATGGCCAGCAAGTGCTTCTCTTCTTTCCGCTGATAGCACTCAAGGACAAGATCGATTGCCGAGGAGTGTGGGAATTTTGGTGCGCGGCCGAAACCTCCGTTCTTGATGTCAAAGAGCTGGGTAATGGAAGCAATCTGAGAGTCGACGGCGCCGAGATCGAAGTCCGCGCGCGCGCCGGTGAAGATTTCGGCTTGCGCGACGGCATCGGCTAGCGAATTGGCGGCGCGCTCGAGTTCCGCGCGCTTATTGCGGTAGGAATCCGCGACGGATTGCAGCAAGCGGCCGAAACCCGGGCGGCCACCCTGATCTTGCGGCGGAAAATAGGTGCCGCCAAAAAATGGCTTGCCATCGGGCAGGAGGAAACCAGTGAGCGGCCAGCCGCCTTGCCCGGAAATGGCGCTGACGGCGGACTGGTAGCGGGAATCCACGTCGGGACGCTCGTCGCGGTCCACTTTCACGGCGATGAAATGCTCATTGATGATTTTGGCGATTGCGGGATTTTCGTAACTTTCGCGGTCGATAACGTGGCACCAGTGGCACCAGACGGCGCCGATATCGAGGAGGATGGGCTTGTCTTCGGTTTTTGCGCGGGAAAATGCGGCGTCGCCCCATTCGTGCCAGTCGATAGGCTGGTGCGCGGCGGAGCGCAAATAAGGGCTGGCGGAATCTTTCAAGCGGTTCGAGGGGTGGTCGGTCAAGGTCGCTCGCAGTTTGAGTTTGCGAAGTATGAACAGTTGAGGTCCTTCGCTTCGCTCAGGATGACAACCGAAAAAAACACCGGCCTACCCGGTAGGAACCGGGACGCACAAAACCCGGAAGACCAGCCACTACAAAAGCGCTCCTCGAATTGAATTATCAAAATTATTGGACGACATTGCCGGGGCCGAGGTCGCGCGGATCGAGCGGCTTGCGGCCGGCGAAGCCTTCATCCTGGCGGTGATAGAAACGGATGCGATCCTCACCGAGCTTCCAGCAGAGAAAAACTTCTTCATTGTTGATGACCGCGGGAAAATCGAGCAGGCCGGCATCGAGATCCTTGATCACGCAGCCGGTGGATAGGATGCGCTCCACGGCTGATTTCATCTTATCGGCGAGTTGTTCGTGCTCGACGCGGAGCGCGGCCAATTTTTCATGGGGAACGACGATGCCGCCCATCATCATGATGCGCGTGGAGACAGCGTTCAGTTGGGTTTCCAAGACAGCGAGTCTCTTGCGCGAGTCGATGGCCTCGATCAAAAAAGGCTCAAGCTCGCGGCGAGTGCGCTCCGCTTCGGTGAGAGTGAAAATGCGCGGCTCGGGTTCCGGTGCGTCGTTTTGTTCGGGATCGTCGTCAAATTCCGCCATGAGATCCGTTCCGTCAAAGTAGTTCTGGGAATACAAGAGTGCCGGCCTGCCGGCCGCCGCTACAAGAGGACAGACTGAAACGTGTCCTACTGGGATGCTAGCGCAAACTGAGCATGCGGTCGAGGGCGACGCGCGCGAAGTGTCGTGTGCGTTCATCGACGGAAATGCGGTTGACGACATTGCCGGCGGCGAGATTCTCGAGCGCCCAGAGGAGATGATGCGGCGTGATACGAAACATGGTGGTGCAAACGCAGACGCTGGGATCCAGCGAGATAACTTTGTGATCTTTTAACTCTTTGTTAAGGCGATTAACGAGGTGGATTTCCGTGCCGACGGCCCATAGCGATCCGGCGGGCGAGGCTTCAATGGCCTTGATGATGCCTTCGGTGGAGCCGATCTGGTCGGCGGCTTCGGCGACTTCGAAGCGGCATTCCGGATGGGCGATGACGCGAATGCCGGGATGCTCGCGGCGGACGCGCTCGACATGCTCTGGCGTGAAACGCTGGTGCACCGAGCAGTATCCTTTCCACAAAATGACCTTGGCGCCGCGAATGGCTTCCGGCGTGTTGCCGCCCATTTCCTGATAGGGGTCCCAGACGATCATTTGATCGAGCGGAATGCCCATGCGGTAGCTCGTGTTGCGGCCAAGATGCTCATCCGGGAGAAAGAGAGCTTTTTCGCCGCGCTCGAAGGCCCACTTCATGACGGCGGCGGCGTTTGAGCTGGTGCAGACCGAGCCGCCATGTTCGCCCGTAAAGGACTTGATGGCGGCGGTAGAGTTCATGTAGGTGACAGGAATAATTTTGCTGGAATCGAGCAGAGAAGAAAGTTCACCCCAGCAGGCTTCCACCTGGCCGATGTCCGCCATATCGGCCATGGAGCAGCCGGCGTTCAAATCCGGGAGAACCACCAACTGGTGTTCGCGACGGAGGATATCCGCGCTTTCCGCCATAAAATGCACGCCACAGAAGACGATGTAGCGGCCCTGGGCTTCGGAGGCCTGAGACGCCAGCTTGAGAGAGTCTCCGCGGAAATCAGCGAACTTGACGACTTCGTCGCGCTGGTAATGGTGGCCAAGAATGACGACATCCTTGCCCAGGCGGGCCTTGGCGGCGGCGATGCGCTCGTCGAGAGTCGTGTCCGGGACCAGAAGATAGGAGTCGAAATCGCAGCCGACGCCTTTTTCGATTTCCGGGGCGCGCACGGTGGCGGGCTGTTCCGTGCCGATCAGATTCTGCGTTTTCGAGATGGAGGTTAGACTGCCCATATGATTCTCGCCTGTTTTGTTACTACGCTTGAGGAAGTCCCCTTCGCTGGATGACTTTTCTTGCGTATAGGTGACTTTTACCACTATCCGCCGATGAAAACCATGGTACGCGAGGGAGGCACGAAGCCCGGTTCGTTGATGCGGTGCCCTTCCTCTTTTTCCATGACCACCGAGCGGATGTCATTGACGAGTTCGTCGTCCGAGGCGCCGCCGCGGAGCAACGGACGCAGGTCGTGGTCGTCTTTGCTGAAAAGACAGGTGCGGAGTTTACCGTCGGCGGTGAGGCGGATGCGGCTGCAATGTCCGCAAAAGGGCTGCGTGACCGGCGCGATGAGCCCGATCTCGCCGGGCGCGCCATCGGCGAACCTGTACTTGCGCGCGGTTTCGCTTTGCTCATGAGGAATTTGCTGGAGCGGCCACTGCGCGTGGATGCGGCGATAAATTTCCGCGGCCGGGACGACCAGGTCGCGCGTCCAATGGCGGTCGGCGTCGAGCGGCATGAATTCGATAAAGCGCATGATGACGCCGCGATCGCGGGCAAAGGCGGCGAACGCTTCCACTTCGTCGTCGTTGATGCCGCGGACAAGCACGGCGTTGATTTTGGCTGGGGCCAGGCGCGAGTTTTGCGCCGCATCGATGCCGCGCATGACCGTGTCGTAGGACTTGGTGCGCGTGATGCGTTCGAATTTGAGGGGGTCGAGCGAATCCAAACTGATGTTGATGCGGCGGAGGCCGGCTTGCAGGAGGCGTTCGCAGCGCTCGGCCAGCAGGTGGCCGTTGGTGGTCATGGAAATATCTTCGATACCCAGGGAGTGAAGACCGGCGATGTAGTCCTCAACGCCGGCACGAACGAGCGGTTCGCCGCCGGTGACGCGAATTTTGCGAATGCCGAGACTTTGGAAGACGCGGGCGAGGCGGTCGAGCTCTGGCCAGGAAAGAATTTCGTCGTGGTCGCGGTAATTTTCCGGGTCGGCCGAACGGCAGTAGACGCAGCGGAAGTTGCAGCGGTCGGTGACCGAGATGCGCAGGTCGGTGATTTGGCGGCCGAATTTGTCGAGAAGGGTCATAGCGTCTGAAAACAAGAAACCCGACTCCATACATGGAATCGGGCGCCCGCTGAAGAGTAAACGGCCAATCAGCGAAGTCGCTCCTTTCCAAGCACGGGTTCGCCCAAAACGGGCTCACCGCAAGCGGGAGGCGCGGACGTTTCCACCCGAACCTTAAGTCCCGGGAACCGACGGGACGTCGCCCCTGCGCCATGGGTTGTCTCTCCCGCAGGCCACAGGGATCGGAGTTCTACTGCCTAGTTTATGCTTGTCCTCAGAAGACCGCAATCCGGTAGAATCAGCGGGCCGGACCTGAGCGGCATGGAATGGGTATTTTGGCATTGACGGCTGACGAACGCGTTTCTGATGTTAGCATTGGCGCGGAGACATTATCTGTTTCGTTGATGGTCGGACGAACGATTAGTGTGCCTCTCGCGTGGTACCCGAAGCTTTTGCATGCTTCCGTCGAACAGCGCAATAACTGGAAAATCGCTGGCGGGGGATACGGTATTCACTGGCCGGATTTGAACGAAGATCTCAGCACGGAAGGTTTGCTCCGCGGCGCTCCTGCCCCGCGCCATCCAGCGAAGATATAGCAATTCTCCTTCTCGCCCCACAGCGGTAGCCCAAGGTCTGTGATAGAGTTTGGCCCCAAGATGCGGATCTTCGTTCTTGGGGCCGGGGCGACCGGCTCCCTTCTGGCACAACTGCTCGAGCGGCAAGGACATACGGTCTGGTGCGGGGATCGTGATCCGGAACGCGCGCGCCGCTTTCTGGGCAAAAAAAGCACTATCCCCATCGTCGAAGTGAACGCCCGAAATTTGCGCGGGATCATGCGGGCGGCGAAGGGCTGCCAGCTGATCGTCAATGCCTCCGCTTCCGTATTTAACGAAATAGTGCTGCGGGCCGCATTGCGGCTACGCGCACATTACCTGGACCTGAGCTCCCACCTGACGCGGCATCCCTTCAAGGCCGAGCAGTTCCGCTACGCCAGAAAATTCGAAGAGAAAAATCGCGCGGCGCTGATCAATTGTGGGGCGGCGCCGGGGCTCACGAATTTGCTGGTGAAGCGCGCCGCGGAGTTGCTGGACGAAGTCGATGCAGTGCACATCCGGCTGTATGAGAGCAGCGAGAGCGATGACCCTATTTCACAGTGGTCGCCGGAAGTTTCATTTGATGAGGCGATTTCGCATCCGAGAATTTACCGCGGCGGGAAATTCCAACTGGGGAAGCGCTTTTCTGAGATTGAGAAGTTTCGCTTTGCGGACCCCATTGGCACAGCCCGCGTGGTGCTGGCGGCGCAGGATGAAGTGGCCACGCTGCCGCAGTTTATCGCCATGCGCGAGTTGGATGTAAAAATCGGCGGAAATGAAATCGACCGGCTGCGGCGCTGGCACAAACAGGGGAAAATATCGAAGTCGCGCGGAATGAAGCGCCACCATTTTCCAGAGACGTCCTCACCACGCAGGATCGCAAGGCTAATACGGCACGGGATCTTGCAGAACGCGCGGTTCGGCTTGGCGGTGCTGGTGCGCGGGGTAAACCGCGGGAACAAAGACGATCAGCATCTGCTCATCCGCAGCGACTGCACATTTCCCACGCTGTATCAGATCCGGCAGCAGGGGCGGTTTACAACACCGGTGGCCTACGCGACGGCGCACGTCGCGGCGCTGTTCATTAAACACTTTCCACGGGAACTCGCGGGGGTGTTTGCGCCAGAAGTGTTGCCGGTGGAAATGCGCAGAGCGATTCTCAATGGAATCCGGAAGCACAACGTGAAGATCACGCACAAGATCACGGTTCTGAAGCACCATGGCGAGGACGAAGAGGAATTCTAGGGCAGCCGCTTGAGGAGATAGAAGCAGCCGCCCATTGAACCGCGAAGGGGCTTAGTCGGCCGAGGCGGACTTCGCTTTGCCGGAGAAGTGGATGGTGATCAGGAAGCCATTCGTGCCTTCGTAGGAAAACTTGTGGCCGTCGCCCTCGAAAGCTTCGTGCTTGCTCTTCCACATGCGGAAGCCATCGTTAGACTGGGCTCCCCAGTATTTCAAGTTCTGGGCGATGACTTCCTGGTTGGGATTATTGCCTTTGACGCGCTCGAGAAGGACCTCGCCTTTTCCGTTGTCCATTTTCGCGTGAGCCACGCCGGTCTTCGTATCCACCTCCCAGGTAAATGCAGCGGTGTCCACGGCCGATTTCTGCCAAGGAATCGGATAGAGCTGGCCGAGAATGTCGCCGAGAGCGGCCTGCTGTTCCTTGCTGACGCTCGGATCGAAATTCACCACCAGCCAGGAGTCCTTACCGGTGCTCCAGTCACTGCCCAGGTCGGTGGCGAGCCAGACCTTGGCGCCATCTAGTTTCGTGTCTTTGTAGTGGCCTTTGTCAACGCGGAGGACGAGATTCGCGCGGCAAAAATGTTCATCCATGTGATGCTCGCCCATGTCCATGTGATTCGTGGAATGGGTGTTGAAGTAGCAGGGACAGAACATGTCACAGCTGCAGGCTTCGATGTAGGATGCGGTCATGTCAAAATCGGATTTGGAAGATTTCTCCTGCGCGAAGGAAGTGAAGTAGATGAGGCTGGTGGCAAGCGCTAGGAGAGGAAGCAAAAGCAGGCGAGGTATGCGTCTCATGATCCCTCCAACTGAATTTTTCGGTACGGGGCCCGACCGGGAATAACGCAACTTTACTCCCCGCGTTTGGAGGATGCAAGTCTCTCCCAGCCAGCCCGGGTAGCCTAGAAAAGAACGAAAAGACTTGGATTGTCTCCGACTGGCAAGCTTCAGGGCCGTGCTTCGAAGATGAGATTGAAGGGCGTCTCTGTGGCGCGTCGGAAACGCGAGAACCCGCCCGAGGTGACCACTTCACGCAGACGTTTCTCCCCGGCTTGCGCGCCGAGCGCGAGGCCCACTTCCTGAGACAACGAGGCCGGCGTGCAGACGAGTGTCGAAGCTCCATAGAAGGCCCGGCCGATGGGATTCAGGTTATCTTCCAGCTTGTCGCCGGCGAACGGCTCGACAATCATCCACGTTCCGTCTTTCTTCAGCGTGCTGTGAACATGGGATGACGCGCCAGCGGGATCCCCCATATCATGCAAGCAATCGAAAAAGGTCACGAAGTCGTAGTCCTTGCCAGGGAAATTCTTGGCCATGGAGACTTCAAAGCGTATGCGATCGCCAACGCCAGCGTCACGCGCGCGCTGCCGCGCGGTTTCAATGGATTTTTCGTGGTAATCGAAACCCGCGAATTCCGACTTGGGATAGGACTTGGCCATCAGGATGGTGGAGGCCCCGAGGCCACAGCCGACGTCCGCTACGCGTGCCCCGTTCTTTAGCCTTTCGGCGACGCCTTCCAACGACGGAATCCAAGCACTGATCAAGTTGGCGGCATAGCCAGGGCGAAAGAAGCGCTCGGTGCCAACGAAAAGCTCGTGATGATGTTCATGCCAACCGAGGCCCTTGCCGGTCTTGAATCTCTCCGTAAGTTGCTCCTCGGCCTTTACCGCAGCCAGCGCCGCTTGAAACGCTCCGGGAAGGAAGACCGGGCTGGTCTCATCGGCCATGGCGAAGGCTTGTTCTTCACTGAGATGGAACTTGCTGGTTGCTGGGTCATAGGTGGCATAACCCCCGGCGGCTTGCGCGCTGAGCCACTCGCGCACATAGCGTTCGGATGTGCCGGTGGTCTTGGCAAGTTCGGCCGAGGTCTGCGGACCGCCCGCAGCGAGCGCCTTATAGAGTCCGAGTTTGTCACCAATGCGAATCAGCGCGGCATTGAACGTAGCGCCAAAATCTACAATGGCTCTGCCCAGAAATTCATGCAGCTTATCCATATTGATGGGCATAATTCCTCCGGTTGTGAGCGCCACGTTGGGGGCTAAAGACAGAGATGGATTGTAGTACCGCGGCGAAGGCAGTGCAAAGAAAAACCCTCAGCAGCAGCGGTTGGGGCGGGAGTAACGGCGGTTGAGCTGATCGACGTAGAACTGTGCGGGAGTGAGCGGTGGTTGCGTGGCGGATTTTCTGGCGAAGTAAAGATAGCGATCGTAGGCGGCGTCGCCGGACCATTCACGCAGGCCGCGCCAGACGACTCCCGCCCAGCGGCGCGGCCAAGCTGCGTAAGAGGATAGGTGGAAACCTATCCCACTAACAATGTTCGGCATCAGTGGTCTCCCTGGGCGGCGCCGGAATAGCCCTCCGCCCATTGCGTGGTTACGTACGGCGTTTCGTGAAGGACAGGTTGGCGACGGCGGCTGAGAATGGCGTACCACTGGACAAGGGCTTCGGCAAGCAAGACCAGAATCATCAGGGCGAGGACGGCGGTAACGGCGGCGTCCAGGCGCTGGTTGAAAATAACACGATGCGTATCGGCCAGTTTCGCAGCGGGAATTTTTCCGGCGGCGATTTGCGCGGTGAGAACATGCGCATAGGAAAGAAAACCAAGGCGCGGGTTAGCATCAAAAATTTTCTGGTAACTGGCGGCCATGGTAATGACGATCAGCCAAGCCATCGGCAGCAAAGTAACCCAGATCCAGCGCAGACGGCCCATCTTCAACAGAATCGTTGTGGCGACGACAAGCGCGACCGCGGCCAGCAATTGATTGGAGATGCCGAAAAGCGGCCAAAGGGAATTGATGCCGCCGAGCGGATCGATCACGCCCTGATACAGGAAGTAGCCCCACGCGCCAACGATGATGCCACTGGATAGCAGGATGCCGGGCGTCCAGTTGGTGCGGCCAAGAGGCTTCCAGATTCGGCCGCCAAGCTCCTGCACCATGAAACGGCCAACGCGCGTCCCGGCGTCCAGCACGGTGAGGATGAACAACGCTTCAAACATGATGGCGAAGTGATACCAGATGCTGAGAAAGCGCTCACCGCCGATGGTGCTCGAGAAAATTTGCGCCATGCCGATGGCCAGCGAGGGCGCGCCGCCCGCGCGGTTCCACAGCGTTTGTTCACCGACGGAGCGGGCGAGATCATTCATCGTCTGCACGGTGAGCGGATAACCCCAGCCGGAAATAGTTTGTGCGGCGGCATCTCCCGTTCCGCCAACCACACCGGAGGGGCTGTTGATGGCAAAGTAGACGCCGGGCGTCATGGCGCAGGCGGCGACCATAGCCATCACGCCGACGAAAGATTCCAGCAGCATCGCACCGTAACCAATAAAGCGCGCCTGGCTTTCGCGCAGGATCATTTTCGGCGTGGTGCCCGAAGAGATCAGCGAATGAAAGCCGCTGATTGCCCCGCAAGCAATGGTGATGAAGCAGAAGGGGAAAATCTTTCCAGCGAAAACCGGGCCGGTGCCGTCCACGAACCGGGTGAGCGGCGGCATGAGCACCTGCGGGCGCACGATAAGAATACCGGCGGCGAGGGAAAAAATGGCGCCGGCCTTGATGAACGCGCTGAGATAATCGCGCGGAGCGAGCAGCAGCCAGACGGGCAGCGCTGAGGCAGCGAAGCCGTAAGCGATGAGCGCGAAGGCAAGCGCCACGCCGCTGAGCGTGAAGACGCGCGCCCAGGATGGCGAATCCGCAACCCACTGGCCGGCGACGACGACGAAGAGAACCAGCGCGACGCCGATGGCAGAAGCTTCCAGGACCCTTCCAGGGCGGAAGTAACGCAGATAGACGCCGAGGAGCAGCGCAATCGGAATGGTCATCGAGAGAGTGAAGGTACCCCAGGGTGAAGACTTCAGCGCGTTGACCACGACGAGCGCAATCACACCCAGCAAAATAATCATGATGGCCAGCACGGCGAGCTGCGCGATGAGGCCGCCGCGCTTGCTCACTTCGTCACGCGCCATTTCGCCAAGCGTTTTTCCGTCGCGGCGAATGGAACAGAACAGAATGATGAAGTCCTGCACGCAGCCGGCCAGCGCAGCGCCGGCAATGAGCCAGAGCGTTCCCGGCAAATAGCCAAACTGCGCGGCGAGGGTCGGGCCGACGAGGGGTCCAGGTCCGGCGATGGCGGCAAAATGGTGGCCGAAAAGAACCCATTTGTTGGTGGGGACGAAATCGCGTCCGTCGTCGCGGCGCTCGGCGGGCGTGGCGCGCGTGTCATCGAGCGCCAGCAACTTTGCCGCGATGAAAGCGGAGTAGACGCGATAGGCAACGAGATAACAGCAGACCGCGGCGACCACGAACCAGGTGGCGTTGAGCGGCTCGCCGCGGTGGAGGGCGATGGTACCGAGAGCGGCCGCGCCGAGCAGTGCAAGACTGATCCACACAGCACCCTTCAGCACCCGCGTCATGGCACTCGGTTCAGGGGAGCGCATGGTGGAGGTTGTAGCACGGGCGAAATCGTATGCGAGTAAGCGGACGACGTCAATCGTTCAGCGAAGTAAAGTGGATGCACTGGTAAAGGCCGCGGAAAAAATGAAATGCCGCTCGCGTGGAAATGGGCATTGGCGCGACCATGGAGTGTTTCTTCCCGAGTACGGCATCGCTTAGGATATCGGTTTCCCAAGAACACACAATTCGGCTATGCTGTGCGGCGCTGGATTAAAGAGTTCTCGCAAGTTCACGTGAAAAGGATAAACACGATGCTGAGAAAGATTGCGGCGGCGGCATTTTTTTGGGCGGGACTTTTTGGAATAGCGGCGCTGGTGCGCGCAGCGGATGAGCCAAAGAGCGCGGCAAAGATCGAGCCGTGGACGCCGGGAGATTTCATATTTGACGAATCGGCGGGACAGTACCGCATTGCGCCGGACGGAAAATGGCTGGTTTGGGTAAAGAGCGCCGGTGATAAGGAGAAGGACGCGCGCGTATCGAATCTTTTTCTCTCCAGTATGACGGAAAGCCGTGAGATTCAGCTTACGCGCGGCAGCGATAACAATGCGCAGCCGAAGTGGTCGCCGGACGGCGAGTGGATTGCATTTGTGAGCAGCCGGGCACGGCCGAAAGCGAATCCGGATGTGGCAGGGATGCAAATCTGGCTGATCAACGCGCATGGCGGCGAACCCTATGCGCTGACGGAATTAGCGCACGCACCGGGACAAATCGAATGGCTCGATAAAGACACGCTGATTTACAGCGCGCAAGAGGACCCGGCCCTTTATGAGCAGGAACTGAAGAAAAAAAAGGACGACTCTGAAGTCGTGGATGACGCGGAGCACGAGCCGCCGGTGCGGCTGTACAAGATCGGAATAAAAGACAAGAAGATCGCGCGACTCACGACAAACACCGACTGGATCGAAAGCTGGAAAGTTTCACGTGACGGCAAGTATGCGGTGGCTTCGCATGCCAAAAGCCTGCACTACACGTTTGACCAGAAAACTCCGCCGGTCGTGATACTGCACGATTTGGCGAGCGTACAAGAGAAACAGGTTTTGAAGGATGCGCGGATCCGGCCGGGAGGATTCGATTGGGCGCTGGATAACAGCGGATTTTATGTGGAGACGCAGTATTCGACGGACAAGCGATTTCTGACCGCGGGGATCGCGATTCTTTATTTCTACGATGTCGCGAGCGGAAAAGGTCAACAGGTTAATCTCGATTGGGAGAACGGGCTTGGTTATGAGCTGCAGGCGGTTCCGGGCGGCTTCGTGGCGCTGCTGGCGGGGGGGACCCACGATGCGATCGCGCGGTATGCGGCAGAAAAAAGCGCTGCGGGCTGGACCTGGAAGCGGCAAAATCTTGCGGGGGAACACGCGAAGAACGTGGAAGGCTTTACAGTGAGCGATGACGGCAAGACCATCGCGTACGAAACTTCCACGGCAAGCAAGATGCCACAGGTCTATCGCGCGCAACTCGATGGCGGAAAGATCGTCTCGCCAGTGCAGGTGACGAAGCTGAACGAAGGGCTGGTGAATGGGCGCGCGTATGCCAAGAGCGAAGTGATCCGCTGGAAGGGCGCGAACGGCGAAGAAGTCGAGGGAATTCTTTATTACCCGGCGAAATACGAGGCCGGGAAAAAGTATCCGGTGATCACGGCGATTCATGGCGGGCCGATGGGCGTGGATAAGGATTTGTGGGACGAGAGCTGGGCGTATCCGATTCAGCTTTTCACGCAACGAGGCGCGTTTGTCCTGCGGCCAAACTATCACGGCAGCAGCCACTACGGGCTGAAGTGGGCGGAATCGATTTGCTGCGGGAAATACTACGACCTGGAAACTCCGGACATAAATGCAGGCGTGGATTATCTGATTTCCAAGGGTATGGGGGACGCGGACAAGATCGCGACGATGGGCTGGTCAAACGGCTCCATTCTTTCGACCAGCCTGATCACCACGTATCCCGCGCGGTACAAAGTGGCGAGCGTGGGCGCAGGCGATGTGGAGTGGCTCAGCGACTGGGGCAACGTGGACTTCGGCGATTCGTTTGACAGCTATTACTTCGGCAAGTCGCCGTTTGAAGACCCGGAACTGTACATGAGGAAATCCCCGTTCTTCAAAATGGATAAGGTACAGGCGCCGGTGCTGATTTTCCACGGCACGGCGGACAGAAACGTGCCGACGGCGCAGAGCTGGTCGTACTTCCGCGCGCTGCAATACTTCGGGAAGACCGTGAAATATGTGGTGTTCCCGGGCGAGCCGCACGGGCCGCGCAAGCTGTCCCATCAGCTGCGGAAAGTTTCCGAAGAGGAAGCCTGGTTTGACAAGTATTTTTTCAAGACTGCTAATCCCGAAAACGAAGCCTTAAGGACCGACTCCACTCTCGCTGGATTGCTGAAACGAAAGAATATCCACCGTGATGTCAATCGGTATGGAATAGCGTGGACGACACCCGGTACGAAGAGAAACACGGCTGCGTTTCTGATACCGGAAGTGGTCAAGCGCGCGGAACTCGAAGTTGGCCGATTTGAAGTAACTGCCGTTCAATATGCTGAATTCCGAAAAGCGGTGCGCTCGGACGTTGCTTCACAAAACTTTCCCATGCGCGGGATCACTCTCGATGACGCGAGTGGGTATGCGAAATGGCTGAGTACGCTGACTGGTCAAACCTGGCGCTTGCCGTATGAAGACGAAGTGAAAGACCTTTACGAGAATCGCGACGGCGAGAACACGCTCGATTACTGGGCGGGGTACGCGCCGAATCCGGAGGATGCGGCGAGGCTGCGCGAAAAAGCCAAGGAGCTGGGCGGCGAGGCGCCGCTACTGAAAGAAGTGGGCAGCTTCCGCGGTCAGGGAAAGGAAGATGAAGAGCCGATCTTTGACCTCGGGGGCAACGTGGCCGAGTGGGTGTTGACGCGCGACGGCAAGGGCAAGGTGATCGGCGGCAGCGCGGATTGCCCCGCGGATGCGAAGTCGAATTGCACGCCGGCGCCTGAGTACATTGGATTCCGGGTGGTGCGTGGGGCGGCGAAAGCGGCGCCAGCGCAATAGGGCGGGCACGGCGTGCCGTGCGTGCGTCAAGAGAGATACGTCGTCGCGCGCGGAGGCGCTCCTCGAAATCGAGGGTGGCCGGATAGGAGCGTCCAGATTGGCCCTTGTTCGATGCGGGCGCGGTGCACTAGGCTGGGAGCATGAGCACATTTACGCCATCGGAACGAACACAAGTTAAGCGATTGCCGAAGCGCGGGGTATATGACCGCGAAGCGGTGTACAAAATTCTTGATGAAGGATTTGTGTGCCACGTTGGATTTGTGGCGGACGGACAGCCGTACGTGATTCCCACAAATTTCGGGCGCGTGAACGACACGCTGTACCTGCACGGGTCGGCGGCGAGCCGGATGCTGCGCACGCTGAGCGAAGGCGTGCCGATGTGCGTGACCGTGACGCTGATCGACGGCCTGGTGCTGGCGCGCTCGGCGTTTCATCACTCGGTGAATTACCGGTCGGTGGTGATTCTCGGAACGGCAAGGCTCGTTGAAGACGCTGCAGAGAAAATGGAAGCGTTGCGGCTTTTCACCGAACACATCATGAAGGGCCGCTGGGACGAGATTCGTTGGCCCAACGAGCAGGAATTGAAAGCCACGATTGTGCTGGCGCTGCCGCTGGAAGAGGTATCCGCAAAGGTGCGCATGGGGCCTCCGCTAGACGACGAAGCGGACTACGAGTTGCTGGTATGGGCGGGAGTGCTACCGCTGAAATCCATGCCGCAGGAGCCGGTGGCCGACCCGCGCGGGAATCCAGCGATACCCGTGCCGGCTTATATCAAGAATTATTCCCGATAGCTCGCTTACTTCCCTTTTTTGTTTTTCTTTTTGCGCTTTGCGGCGCGCTCCAGCATTCGTTTCACGATGAGTTGAATGCGTTTGTCGCGCGGGACATCCACGCAGCGCATG